>DASWIB010000203.1:0-45232 GCA_036397915.1 Thermoanaerobaculia bacterium
CAGGCGAGGGCTTTCACACACGCGTATCAGCTCTTCGGCGTGATTCGGTGCCGGCTTGTGCTCGAGCGCATGCGTGCGCAGGGTCCGCTTGCCCTGTCGCGCGTCTGCGAGCGCGGTTACCCCTTCGCTCAACTCATCGAACAGGTCGCGCCCGGCGGGGCGTTTCGGTTTTGCTCTGCTGGTCTTCCTCATACGCTTCCTCAAGCTGAGCATACGCAAGCTACTCGGCGGGTTTCGCTGGAAGCTACGCCGCCTCTTTCGCGACTCGCTCCGCCTTCTCCCGCGCCTCCTCGATCGTGCCGACCATGAAGAACGCCTGTTCGGGGATGTCGTCGCACTTGCCTTCGACGATCTCCTGGAAACCTTTGATCGAGTCGGCGATCTTCACGTAGCGCCCTTCGAGCCCCGTGAACTGCGCCGCGACGAAGAAGGGCTGCGAGAGGAACTTCTGGATCTTGCGCGCGCGGGCGACCGTGAGCCTGTCCTCGTCGGACAACTCGTCGATGCCGAGGATCGCGATGATGTCCTGCAGGTCCTTGTACTTCTGGAGGACGGCCTGGACGGCGCGAGCGACCCCGTAGTGCTCTTCGCCGACGATGCGGGGCGAGAGGATCTTCGACGTGGAGGCGAGCGGGTCGACCGCGGGGTAGATCCCGAGCTCCGCGATCTGGCGCGAGAGAACGGTCGTCGCGTCCAGGTGCGCGAACGCCGTCGCCGGCGCCGGATCGGTCAGATCGTCCGCGGGGACGTAGATCGCCTGCACGGACGTGATCGATCCTTTCTTCGTGGAGGTGATGCGCTCCTGAAGCTCGCCCATTTCGGTCGCGAGGTTCGGCTGGTAGCCGACCGCGGAGGGCATGCGCCCGAGCAGCGCAGAGACCTCGGAGCCCGCCTGCGTAAAACGGAAGATGTTGTCGATGAAGAGAATGACGTCCTTGCCTTCGACGTCGCGGAAGTACTCGGCGACCGTCAGGCCGGAGAGCCCGACGCGCAGGCGCGCCCCGGGGGGCTCGGTCATCTGTCCGTAGATGAGAGCGGCCTTCGACTTCTTCGGGTCGCCCGGAGTGATGACCCCCGATTCCGTCATTTCGAGGTACAGGTCGTTGCCCTCGCGCGTCCGTTCGCCGACGCCCGAGAAGACCGAGTAGCCGCCGTGGTGAATGGCGACGTTGTTGATGAGCTCCAGGACGATGACCGTCTTGCCGACTCCGGCGCCGCCGAAGAGGCCGGTCTTGCCCCCCTTCGAGTACGGCTCGAGGAGATCAATGACCTTGATCCCGGTCTCGAACATCTCGACCTCGGTCGATTGGTCCTCGTAGCTCGGAGGCTGGCGGTGGATCGGCCAGCGCTCCTTCGCGTTCACGGGGCCGCGCTCGTCCACCGGCTCGCCGACGACGTTCAGGATGCGTCCCAGCGTCTCCTCGCCGACCGGCATGGTGATCGGTCCGCCGGTATCGACGGCTTTCATGCCCCGCACCATGCCGTCGGTCGGTTTCATCGAGATGCACCGCACGCGGTTTTCGCCCAGGTGCTGGGCGACCTCGGCGATGACGTCGATCGCAACGCCCGTCTCCTTCCCCTCGTCCTTCACCACGACCGCGTTGTAGATCTCGGGAAGCTTCCCTTCGGGAAACTCGACGTCGAGTACGGGTCCGATGACCTGCACGACCCGTCCGATGTTCTGTTCAGCCATGTTCTTTGATCTCCTCTGGGTTTCCCGACTGTCATCCCGACAGTAGCGAGGGATCCCTCGCCGCTACGCGGCTCGGGATGACAGAAGAGAAATCTATTCCAGTGCCGCCGTGACAGAAGAGGAATCTACTCCAGTGCCGCCGCGCCCGAAACGATCTCGATCAGCTCCTTCGTGATCCGCGCCTGGCGGGCGCGGTTGTACGTCAGGGTCAGCGAGTCGATCATCTCGCCGGCATTTTTCGTCGCCGACTCCATCGCGGTCATCCGGGCGCCGTGCTCCGCGGCGGCCGACTCGAGCAGCATGCGGAAGATCGCGAACTCGAGGTGGCGCGGCAGAAGACGGGCCAGGATCGTCGCCGGGTCCGGCTCGTAGATGTATTCGATCGCCGGGGCGCCCGGGGCAGCCGCCTCCGCAAGAGCGGTCTCCGAACGGGAGATCGGAAGGATCCGGTCGCGGCGCACGATCTGCGTCATCACGGACTTGAACTCGTTGTACACGACGTAGGCGGCGTCGATCCGCCCCTCCACGAACTCGGCGCTCAGGTAGTCGGCGATCTCCTTCGCGTGAGCGTACTCGACGCGCGCGAAGATACCGGGATACGTCTTCGGGGCGAGCGGCGTCCGGCGGCGCTTCCAGTAGTCGAATGCGCGTTTGCCGATCGGCAGAATGACGACCGACTCCCAGTCCTTCCTTTCGGCGAGCAGCGCCGCGACGGCGCGGTTGATGTTCGCGTTGAAGGCGCCGGCAAGACCCTTGTCGCCTTCGACGACGAGAAGGATGACCCGCTTCTCCTCACGGCTCGCGAGGAGCGGATGCTGCGCCTCCTGGACGCTCGAAGACACCGAGGCGAGGACCTCGCGCAGCGCCTTCGCGTAGGGGCGCGCCGCGATGACCCGGTCCTGCGCCCGCCGCAGCTTGGCCGCCGAGACCATCTTCATGGCCCGCGTGATCTGCTGCGTGTTCTTCACCGACTTCAGGCGCCGGCGGATGTCGATCAGGGAAGCCATCGGCCGTCAGTTCTCAGCTCTCAGCTTCGATTCCGATTTCCGACCCCGACTCAGGCGGCAACCGCGTCGGCGTTCTCGCGCACGAAACGCTCCTTGAAGGCCCGGATCGCCGCGGAGAGCGCTTCCTCCGTTGCCTTCTCGAGCTTGCCGGTATTGATGATCGCCGAGAGCACGTCCGCCTGCTCGCGCTTCATGAAGTCGTGGAGCGCGGCCTCGAACGAGAGGATCGATTCGACCCTGAGCGAGTCGAGAAATCCCTTCGTCCCCGCGTAGATCGAGACGATCTGCAGCTCGACCGCCATCGGCTGGAACTGCGGCTGCTTCAGGATCTCGACGAGCCGCCGGCCCCGCGCGAGCTGCGCCTGCGTGGCCTTGTCGAGGTCGGAGCCGAACTGAGCGAACGCCGCCAGCTCGCGATACTGCGCGAGGTCGAGCCGCAGCGTCCCCGCGACCTGCTTCATCGCTTTGATCTGCGCGTTGCCGCCGACGCGCGACACGGAGAGGCCGACGTTCACCGCGGGACGCACGCCCGAGTAGAAGAGGTCGGACTCGAGGTAGATCTGCCCGTCGGTGATCGAGATGACGTTCGTGGGAATGTAGGCCGAGACGTCGCCGGCCTGCGTCTCGATGAACGGAATCGAGGTCAGCGAGCCGCCGCCTCTCTCGTCGGAGAGCTTCGCGGCGCGCTCGAGCAGGCGCGAGTGGAGGTAGAAGACGTCGCCCGGATAGGCCTCGCGTCCCGGCGGCCGCCGCAAGAGAAGTGAGATCTCCCGGTACGACGCCGCGTGCTTGGAGAGGTCGTCGTAGATCGTCAGCGCGTGCTGCTTGTTGTAGAGGAAGTATTCCCCCATCGCGCAGCCCGCGTAAGGCGCGATGAACTGCATGGGCGCGGGATCCGACGCGCTCGCGGAGACCACGATCGTGTGCTCCATCGCGCCGTACTCCTCGAGCGTCTTGACGACCTGTGCCGCGGTGGACTTCTTCTGCCCGGTCGCGACGTAGATGCAGATGAGTCCCTTCCCCTTCTGGTTGATGATGGTGTCGAGCGCGACCGCCGTCTTGCCGGTCTGCCGATCGCCGATGACGAGCTCGCGCTGGCCCCGGCCGATCGGGATCATCGCGTCGATCGCTTTCAAGCCGGTCTGCACCGGCTCGCGGACCGGCTGCCGATCGATCACGCCCGGCGCGATGCGCTCGAGTGGATAGAACTCCGTCGTGGCCACCGGCCCCTTGCCGTCGATCGGCCGGCCGAGAGCGTCCACGACCCGACCGATCATTGCCGGACCGACCGGCACCCGGATGATCTTTCCGGTGCGCCGCACCTCCTGCCCTTCGCTGACCTCGCGGGTCTCGCCGAGGAGCACCACGCCCACGTTGTCCTCTTCGAGATTCAGCGCCAGCCCGAAGAGGTCGTGCCCGAAGTCGAGAAGCTCGCCCGCCATGGCCTTGTCGAGGCCGTAGACCCGCGCGATCCCGTCGCCGACCGACAGGACCGTGCCCACCTCCGCGACGTCGATCGACTTCTCGTAGCCGGCGAGCTGCCGCTTCAGGATCTCCGTGATCTCGTCCGCCCTGATTTCCATCTCTCTCTCCCGTCAGATTGTCTCAGACGCCGCCGGCTTCGCCGTGGAACCTCTCGATGGCACCCGTCGCGGAGGCGTCGAAGAGCTCGCTGCCGACTCTCGCCACGAAACCGGCGAGAATCTTCGGATCCACGTCGACTTTCATCCGCACCCGGCGCCGGAGGTGCCGGGCGAGGGCCTCCTGGATCAGGACTTTCTCCGCCTCGTCGAGCGGGGCGGCCACGGTGACCAGCGCTTCGACGACGCCGGCGGCTCGATCGCGGGCCTGGCGGATCGCCGAGAGAATCTCGGCGAGAAAGAGCATCCGGCGGTTCTCGAGGACGAGAGCCAGGAAGCGCCGGCCGATCTCGTCCACGCCCGCCCGCCCCGTGAGGTCGTCGAGAACGCGGCGCTTCGCGTCGAACGGAACGGAGGGAGCGGTGAGGAAGTTTTTCAGGCGCGAGTCCTGCGCGATCGCGCGCCGGATCGATCCGGCGCCGGCGAGAAACTCCTCGACGTCGTAACCGGCTGGAACGGTCTCGAGAAATGCCTGCGCGTAAGGGCGGGCGAAGCGGCTCACGATCCGGCGTCCCCCGCCCGGTTCTCCCCGAGGCGCGCAACGCTCTCCTCGAGAAGCCGACGACGGTCCTCATCGTTGATCTGCGCGGCGAGCACCTCGCGCGCCACACCCGCGGTCAGATCCGCGGCGGTGCGGCGCAATTCCTGCTTCGCGGCCGCCAGTCGGCGTCCGATCTCCTCGTCCGCCTCCCGGCGCACGCGCTCGACCTCCCGATCTCCCTTCTCCGAAAGCGTCGCGCGCTCGGTCTCCCCCTCCGCCAGGCCGCGGGCGCGGATCTCCGCGATCTCCTGGTCGAGCCGCGCCATCCGTTCGTGCACTTCCGCCTCGAGTCTCGCCGCCTCCGCCCGGAGAGCCTTCGCTTCGCGCAACCGCTCCTCGACGGCGAGCTGGCGGTTGCGAAACATTGCGGCGAGCGGCCGCGCGACGAAGTACAGGAGAGCAGCGAGGAAGAGGGCGAGGTTGACGAGCTGCCACAACCAGAGCGGCAGACCGAGAAAGGTCGACGCGTGCTCCTCGGCCTCTTGCGCGAGGAGAGTGAGAGGAAGAACGGCGAGCAGTCGCCGGCCGGTCGAACGCGCCCCCGCGTCCGAAGCGACTCTCGGCCCGCGGCAGATCACGCGGCGAGCTTCCGGCCGAGGATTTTCTCAGCCAGCTCGATGGCAAGGTCGCGCGAGCGTCCCGGAAGCTCCGCGGCCGCCCCCCGGGCTTCCGTCTCGATCGTCCGGCTGGCCGCCTCCACCGAGACCGACGCGGCCTGCCGCGCCCCCCCGAGCTCCCGCTCGAATCGCGCGAGCCCCTCGGCGCGGAGCGTCTCGCGTTCCTTGAGCGCTTCGCGACGCGCCAGCGCGAGCCGCGCCTCGCCCTCGGCGATGGCGCGCTGGAGCTCTCGCACGCTTTCGCCGTGGATTTTCGCGGCCGCGCGCTCTTCCTCCTCGCGTTGCTCCAGGATCGCGCCGAGCGGACGAAAGAGAAACCTGTTCAGCACCGCGTACGACACGACGAACGCAAAAATCACGTAGAGGAACGTCACATCGGGCGCTTTGATCATGGATCTGCCGGGCTTTCCTCACGATTCGAGCGAGAGGCCGCACCGCCTCGCGCCGGGCCGGAACGCGGATGAATAGCACACGGCTGGAGGGGGGTCAAACCCGCTCCGACTCGATGCCCCGGGGGTGAGGTCTTTCCCCCAATCCTCCCGGATATGACTCTAAGTAATTTACTTTCAGTAGTTTAGCTGTGACGCTCCGCCGCCGGGGCGGGCATTCCAACGACGTTCGACGGAGCCTCCTGCCCCATTTTGCACGAGCCCTGAAAGAGGGCGCCATCCTCGATCGAAAGCGCCGGTGTCGTCAGATCGGCGAGCACCCGCGCCTTCGGATGAAGCTCGATTCGTTCCGAAGCGACCACGTTTCCCCGGAGGGAGCCGTTCACCGACAGCCTTTCGACGTGGATCTCCGCCTCGACATCCGCCGTCTCGCCGAGCACGAGCTCGGTTCCCGAGGAGATCTTCCCCTCGAACTTCCCGTCGATCCGGAACCCCACCTCGAACTTGAGATCACCCGCGAAGTGGCTGCCGCGATCCAGAAACCCGTTCAGCGTCGCTTCCTCCGTCTTTCCTCTCATGACCTTCCTTCCTGGTTCGATTCGCCTCGATTACGTAAGGAGGTCTGATCCCCGAGGGGCCAGATCCCTATCCTCTCGCTAGGAATGTGTCCGAGTAATTTCTTGCGGGGGACCTTGCGGTCCCCCGAACCCCCTAGGCCCGTGCGAGCCGCTCGTAGAGGCCGATCAACTCCTCCTCCGACCCGAACGCGATCTCGACTCTCCCGCCGCGCCGGCGCCGAACGATCCGCACGCGTGTCTTCAGGCGCCGCGAAAGCTTCTCCTCCGCATCACGGGTCAACGGGTCACGGCGGTGTTCTCTCGTTAGCTTACCCGCGGAACCGGTGTTCGCCACCCGTTTTTCCGTCTGCCGCACGGAAAGTGCGCGTCTCACGATCTCCTCGGCGAGCCGCTCCTGGTCGTCCGGAGAGGCCAGGGACGCCAGGGCCCGCGCGTGTCCGGCCGAGAGCTGCCCCGAGCGGATTCGGTCACGAACGCCCGATGGAAGCTTCAGGAGCCGCAGAGTATTCGTGACGGTCGTGCGGTCTTTCCCGACCCGCTCCGCGATCTTCTCGTGTGAGAGCCGGAACTCCTCCTTCAGGCGCGCGTACGCTTCCGCGGCGTCGAGCGGATTCAGGTCTTCGCGCTGGAGGTTTTCGACCAGGGCGACTTCGAGCAGGTCGCTCTCCGATTGCCTCTCCCGCCAGACGACCGGAACACGGGTGAGGCCGGCCATCGCGGCCGCCCGCCACCGTCTCTCGCCGGCGACGATCTCGAGTTTCTCTCCTTGCGAGGTGACCACGATCGGTTGGACGACCCCGTGCTCGCGAATCGAGGCCGCGAGCTCCGCGAGCGCGGCATCGGAGAATTCCCGGCGCGGTTGAAAGCGGTTGGGGACGAGCCGGCCGATTTCGACTTCCCTTGCGCCTGTTTCCCGTGGAACCTCTTCTCGCCCCGGGAGGAGCGCCGACAGACCGCGGCCGAGGGCCTGTTTCTGGGTCATTGAGTCTCCCTATTCAGAAGTTCTTTTCCAAGAGCGAGATAGGCCTCCGCCCCCCGCGACTTGATGTCGTAAGCCAACACCGGCTTGCCGAACGATGGGGCCTCCCCGAGCCGGACGTTGCGGGGGATCACCGTCTCGTACACGAGCCTTCCGAAGTGTCTCCGGATGTCCTCGACGACCTGCTTGCCGAGGTTGGTCCGGTCGTCGTACATCGTGAGGAGAATCCCCTCGATCTGCAGGTCCGGATTGAACGCGTTCCGTACCCGTTCCACCGACTCCAGCAGCTCGGTCACGCCCTCCAGGGCGAAGTACTCCGTCTGGAGCGGAATCAGAAGCGAGTCCGCGGCCGTCAACCCGTTGACGGTCAGAAGAGAGAGCGAGGGCGGGCAATCGATGAACATGAAATCGAAATCTTCTCGCACGCGGTCGACTGCCTCCCGCAGGCGGCGCTCGCGCCCCTTCTGGTCGACGAGCTCGATCTCGGCTCCCACGAGGTCGCGACCCGAGGGAAGCAGCCAGAGGTTGGGAAAGGCAGTGGGCTGGAGCGCCTCGCGAGGATCCGCTCCCAGGAGCACGTCGTAGGCGTTGGCGCCGTTCTTCTGCCGCGAGAACCCGAGACCCGAAGTGGCGTTCGCCTGGGGATCGAAATCGACGATCGCGATCTTGCGGTCGAACGCGGCGAGGGCGGCCGCGAGGTTGATGGCGGTCGTGGTCTTTCCCACGCCCCCTTTCTGGTTGGCGATCGCCACGACTCGACTCACTTTTCGAACATTCTGGAGCTTCACCGGCCAAATGGAAAGAGCGAAGACAGGAACTCCAAAGAGATGCGGGTGACGAGCCCTCCCCGGCAGCCGCCTCCAGTCAGGCCCGGGTCGTGGGCCCCCCCCACCCAACAGTTGTCTCGAGAGGTAGCGGGACATGTTCCCCGTGGAACATCCGGGAATCAGAGCCTGCGGAAGACCCCGATCGCGCGGCGACTTGTCCCGGGGATCGGAAGGACCTCTTCGAGCTCGAGTCCGCCGGATGCGAGCATCGGCTTCAGCCGATCGGGCGAGGTGGTCCAGAGCAGGAGCACCCCGCCGCGGCGAAGGAACTCCGCCTTTCCGATGGCTTTTGCGTCGACCCGGACCGCCCGCGAAGTTCCCGAGTCGAAGCTTCCGGGCGGCAGGCTCTCCAGCCTCCCGGCGAGTACGGCGGCGTTTCCGACCGGGACGGCCCGAGCGATGTGCCTCAGAAAGGCCGCGCGCTTTTCCCGCGGCTCGAGCCACGTCACCTGTAGGTCCGGCCGCGCGATCGCAATCGGAACTCCCGGAAAACCGCCGCCCGTTCCGACGTCGACCACTCTGGCGGAAGGCGGCAGGAACTGCTCGCCGAGAACCGATTCGAGCGCGTGCGAGACGAGCTCGATTGGACCGAGCTTCCCGGTGAGGTTCACTTTCCGACGCCACCGGTCGAGCTCTGCCAGGAACGCGGCAATCCGATCGACTGTCTCGCGGGAAAGCGAAAGGCCGAAGTCGGGGATGCCTTCCGCGAGGAGGGTGCGAAACCCCTCAGGGCGAAGGGGTTCGATCGCGACCGACATGCGCGCAGATTATCGCGACGGCCGCTGGTGTCACCCCGGGAATGCGAGCCGCCTCTCCAATCGTGCGCGGGCGCCTCCTTGCGCACTTCTCCACGACCTCGCGAGAGAGGCCGGGAACGCCGTCGTAGAGGAAATCCGCAGGGATCCGGCGGCTCTCCAGGGGTTTCAGCCGTTCGACCCGATCCCGCTCGCGCCGGATGTATCCTTCGTAGCGCACCCGGCTCTCCAGGACGGCGCGCTCCTCGCGGTCGAGGCTCGACAGAATCTCCGGAGCCCAGCGAGCGAGGGCATCTGACGATAAATCCTGTCTTTTCAGTAGGTTACGAAGGCTGGACGGCCGGTCGAGCCGGATTCCGAGCACTCTCTCGATTTCGGCGCTCGTCTCCCGGTCCGGCCGGATCTCCGTCGAAGCCAGCTCGGCCTCCGCCCGACGGAGCCGCTCCTCCGATCTCATGGCGAGCGAGTAGTCCTCGGAGGAGACGAGGCCGAACCGCCGCGCGTACGGCAGAAGGCGCGGGAGGACCGAATCGACGCCGAGCAGAAGGCGGTACTCGGCGCGCGAGGTGAAGAGACGGTACGGTTCCTCCAGTCCTTTGGTCGTCAGGTCGTCGACCAGGACCGCGGCGTACGCTTCCGAGCGGTCGAGCACGAAAGGCTCTTCGCCGCGCACCGCGAGCGCCGCGTTGATCCCCGCCCAGATCCCCTGCGCCGCGGCCTCTTCGTAGCCCGAAGTTCCGTTGATCTGGCCGGCGAAGAAAACCCGGGGAACTTCCCGCGCTTCCAGAGAGGAGCGGAGCTGCTCGGGGAACGAGAAGTCGTATTCGACCGCGTACCCCGGACGGATCATCCTCGCGCGCGCGAGCCCCGGGATCTCGCGGAGGATCGCCCGCTGAACGTCTTCGGGAAGGGAAGTCGAGAGGCCGTTGATGTAGATCTCCTCCGCATCCCAGCCGTCCGGCTCCAGAAAGATCGAGTGGCGCGGCTTGTCGGCGAACTTGACGACCTTGTCCTCGACGGACGGGCAATAGCGCGGACCGATGCCGATGATTCGGCCCGAGTACATCGGGCTCGCGTGGAGGTTGTCGCGGATGAGCGCGTGAACGCGCTCGTTCGTCGCCGTCAGCCAGCAGAGCGCCTGCTCCCGGGAAAGGCTCTCCGTGCGGAACGAGAAGGGAACCGGCGGATCGTCGCCGCGCTGCGGCTCGCACAAATCGTAATCGACGGTGTCGCGGTGCACGCGCGGGGGCGTGCCGGTCTTGAAGCGGCCGAGTCGCAGTCCGAGCCTCGCGAGCGCGGCCGAAAGTCCGACGGCGGCCGGCTCTCCCACCCGCCCGCCCTCGGTCCGTTTCTCGCCCGTGTGCATGAGGCCGCGCAGAAACGTGCCGGTGGTCACGACGACGGCCGAGGCTTCGATGCGCTGGCCGGTGGCTGTGACGATTCCGGTGACGCGTCCGCCCTGGACGGTGAAGTCCTCCACCATGCCCTCGATGAGCCGAAGGTTCTCCGTCTCGGAGAGAGCCTGCGCGGCGATGCGCGAGTAGAGCGCCCGGTCGCATTGCGCGCGCGGCCCCCACACCGCCGGGCCGCGGGAGCGATTGAGGATCTTGAACTGGATTCCCGCCCGGTCCGCCAGGCGACCCATCAACCCGCCGAGCGCGTCGATTTCCCGGACGAGCTGCCCTTTCGCGAGACCGCCGATCGCGGGGTTGCAGGACATCCGCGCGATCGCGCGGAGATCGCCGGTGACGAGCGCCGTCGCCAGACCCATCCGGGCCGCGGCATGGCTCGCTTCGCACCCGGCGTGGCCTGCCCCGATGACGACGACGTCGAACTTCTCCACGTCGCTCATTTTCCGATGCAGAAGGCCGAGAAGATCCGCTCGAGAACGTCTTCCGACGTCGTCTCGCCGAAGACGTCCGCGAGCGCGGCCAGAGCCGAATCAACGTGGGTCGCCGCGTACTCCGGCGAGACGCCGCGCCCGAGTGCGCCCAGCGCTTCGTCCGTCGCCCCACGGGCGCGCTCGACCAGGTCGCGCTGGCGCACCGACCCGAGCACCTCCGAAGCGGAGTCGCTCGTCACGTCCGATGCGATGGTCTGCTCGAGCAGCGCGCGCAGCTTCGCACCGGCGTCGGAGGCGAGCCCGCGCAAGGCCAGTGCTCGGGGCGGTCCGCTCGCAGTGCGCACCGGCGATCCGTCCAGGGGGTTCGGGGGACCGCAAGGTCCCCCGCTGAGATTACTCGGACAAACTCCCAGGAGGTCGATCTTGTTCGCGACGAAAACGACCGGCTTTCCGTCGAGCCCCTCGACCGCCTCCCGGTCCTCCTCGATCCATCCCGCCGCGGCGTCGAAGACGTACAGGATCGCCGCGGCCCTTTGCCCCTCGTCGCGGGCGCGCTCGACTCCGATCCGCTCGATGCGGTCGTCGGTATCGCGGAGGCCCGCGGTGTCCACGAGCTCGACGGGGATCCCCCGCACGTCGAGCGTCGCGTGGAGGGTGTCGCGCGTCGTGCCGGGAACGTCCGTGACGATCGCCCGCTCCGTCCCGAGGAGCGCGTTGAAGAGCGTCGATTTGCCCGCGTTGGGACGGCCGAGGATCGCGACGCGGCAGCCACTGGAGAGAAGGCGCCCCGTGTCCCAGCTCGCCGCCAGGCGGGCGAAGCAATCGCGCGCGGCGGCGAGACGCTCGGGGACGGATGGGTCCACGTCTTCGCCGACGTCCTCGGCGAAGTCGATCGTCGCGGCGAGGCTCGCCGCCGCGGCCAGGAGGTCCTCACGCGCCCGACCGAGGCGCGAAGAGAGCCCTCCCTGGAGCCTCGCAGACGAGACGCGAGCGGCGGCCTCGGTCCGGGACTCGATCAAGTCCCGGATCGCCTCGGCTTCGACGAGATCCAGCTTGCCCGAGCGGAACGCTCTCTCCGTGAACTCGCCGGGACGAGCGGCGCGCGCGCCCGCCGCGGCGAGGAGACGGAGAAGCCTCTCGACGACGATCGGGCTCCCGTGCACGGAGAGCTCCGCCACGTCCTCGCCCGTATACGACGCCGGAGCGGCGAAGAGCGTCGCGAGCCCGCGGTCGATCGCCTCGCCCTCGAGATCGCAGAGCGAAACGAGGTACGGCCGGCGCGGTTCGATCCGCTCCCGCAGCTCCGGCGCGACCCGCGCGAGGATCTCGCGCGTGCGGTCGCCCGAAAGGCGCACGATCGCGACGGCGGAGCGGCCGAGGGGCGTCGCCAGAGCGGCGATCGTGTCGAGAAGCGAGTCGGAAGCGGGACGCATGTCAGAACGGTGTCCTATACAGCTGCGGTGGTGAGGTCAGCTTCCTCACGCCCGTCCCCGTCTTCCGGGGACCCCGGGGTGCCGACCTCTCAGCGCGATTTGAGCTTGACGGCGACGCGCTTTAGGAACCCGTCGCCCTCGCTTTCGGTCTCCACCTCGGGATCCTCTGCGAGCGCGAGGTGAACGAGTCGCCGTTCGCCCGGCGAGAGCGGCGGGAGGAGTTGCGCCCGGCGCGTGCGTTTGGCCTCCGCGGCAGATCGGTGCGCGAGCTCCTCGAGCGACTCGCGCTGGTGCGCGCGAAAGCCTTCTGCGTCGAGGCGAGGGTAGACCGGCCGGCCGAGGCGGTGGCTCGCGATCCGGCCCGTCAAGACCTCGAGGCCGTTCAACCCCTCACCCTTGTTCGCGAGGAGCGGCTCGACATCGTCGCCGATCAGCTCGATCACCATTTCCTCTCCGGAAGTCTGCCTCCGGGTCTCGAGCAGGAACCCCGCCGCCGACAGGAGCTCGGACAGCGTCGACTCGACGGCGCCGAACGCCTCTTCGTCCAGGACGGGAGCGGGCGAGCGTCGCGCGCCCTCCGCGGCGGCGGTCGTCTCCCGCTCGAGCGCCGCGGGAGGTTGATCGAGCGCCGTCTGCGCGACCGCCGAGGTCGGCTCCGCCGGCGGCACGGGCTTCTCGTTTCGCGCCTCCTCCACTTCGATCTCGACGATCCGGCCACCCCAGAAGGACTTCTCGTCCCGCACGACCCGATACTTCACTTCGGCGGCGGAACGCCCGAGCACGTGGGCGGCTCGTGCCACCGCGTCCGCTTCGGTCTTCGCTTCGAACCTCATCGTCCGTCTCCTCGGGGGTTCGGGGGCCGCAAGGTCTCCCGCAAAAAGATTATTCGGACACACTCCTGGCGATTACGCGCGCGCCGGCTTGAGCTTGGCCGGCTTGGCCGTCTTGCCCGGCCCCCCGTCGTCGCGCCCCATTCGATTGATCAGCATCTGCTGGAGGATCGTCAGCACGTTCGAGAACAGCCAGTAGAGGACGAGGCCCGACGGCATGTTCTTCAGCATGAATCCCCACAGGAGAGGCATCGCCATGAAGATCTTCTTCTGCATCGGGTCGATCGTCGACGGCGTCATCGCCTGCTGGATGTACATCGTGACGATCATGAGGATCACGAGCACGTAGCTGCCGTCCATCGCCGAGAGGTCGCGAATCCACAGCAGGAACGGCGCGTGCCTCAGCTCGACGGCGCGAGACAACACGTTGTAGAACGCGACGAGGATCGGGAGCTGCAGGATGACGGGGAAGCATCCGCTCATCGGGTTGTACCCCTCCGCCTGGTAGAGCGCCATGAGCTCCTGGTTCATCTTCTGGCGCTGGGCGGCATCCGTCTTCGACTTCTTGTACTTGTCGCGGATCGCGTTCATCTTCGGCGCGAGCTTTTGCATCTTCTTCATGGACGCGTAGCTCTTGTGCATGAGCGGGAACAGAAGGATCCGGATCAGGAGCGTCACGAGCAGGATCGCGAGCCCGTAGTTCCCCAACCAGGAGTAGGTCTTCCTCAGGAGCCACAACAGCGGGCGGGCGAGGATTCCGAACCATCCGAAATCCACCGTCCGCTCGAGGCCGAGACCGGTGGCCTCCAGGATGTCGACGTCCTTCGGCCCGAAGAAGGCGCGGAGGTCCAGGACCCCGCTCGAAGACACGCCCGCCGAGACGAGCGCCTCTCCCTTGGCCGCCGCGTCGCCGGCGGGAGGAGAGTGTGTGAACGGAACGAGTCGCGCCGACGCCGGCTGCCGCGGAGCGAGCACGGTCAGGAAGTAGTTGTCCTCGAGCCCGACGAAGCCGTTCGGTGGGAGAGGCCAGCTCTGTTCGGCTTTCAGCTTCTCTGCGGCGATCACCTCGATCCCCCCGCCGGAGGATGCCACCGCGGTCGGCGGCATGACGTAGCTCGACGCGCGCTCCTTCTCCGTCAGATTGCGCAGGCCGGTGCCCGCGAGAAGCGTGAAGGGCGGGCCGGCGACGGAGACCTTGACGTCGAAGACGTATCCCTCGCCGAGCCGGACCTCCTTCGTCACCGAGAGCTGCTCGCCCCCGTACCGAAAGCGGACCGAGCGGCCCGGCCCGGTTTCGATCGCGTAGAGGGCGCTCGAAGCCAGACGCGTCAACTCCGGATTCCCTGGAAAAACGAGCGCGAGCGGCTTCGCGGCGGGATCGGCAAGCGCGCGGATCAGCTCGAGCGGCCGCTTCTGATCGTCGAGATGACGGCGTAGAACGAACGAGGTGAGAACGGCGCCGCGATTCGAGAAGGTCGCGCGGGCGACTCCATTCTCGAGCGTCGACAAACCTTCCTGGGTCCCGACGATTCGCTCGCCTCCGGGAAGCGGAGTCGGAGCCGGCAACGCGGCGGTGGGGAGGGCGGACGCGGCGCGGGTCGGCACGGATGGGGCCGGGCGTCGCGGCCGTTTCGGGCCCATCCACTCCCAGAGGAGCAGAATGCCGAGCGAAAGAAGGGCCGCGATCAAGAGCCGCTTCTCCATTGCGCTTCAGGCTCCCGTCGAACGCGCCAGGGGGTTCGGGGGACCGCAAGGTCCCCCGCTGAGATTACTCGGACACACTGCTTGACGTCTCGCGATCATGGGACCGGGTCGAAGCCGCCCGGACGGAATGGGTGGCAGCGCAGAAGGCGCGCGATCGCGAGCCCCGTGCCCAGGCGGAGACCATACCGCTCGATCGCTTCGCGCGCATAGACCGAGCAAGTCGGCTCGTATCGGCAGGCGCGCGGCAGAAGCGGCGAGACCGCCGCCTTGTAAAACCTGAGAGCCGAGGAGGCGGCGCGGGCGAGGGAGCTCATCGAGAGCGCCTCTCCTCCGGCAGGCGCGCGAGGGTCTTCGCGAGAAGAGCGCGATACTCCTCGGCCAGCTCGGCGAAGGAGGCCTGGGAGGAGGACGAACGCGCGTTCACCACGAGGTCTGCCACTCGGCGGCCGAACACGTCGCGGTTCCGCCGGAAGATTTCGCGGAGCCGACGTCGGACGCGGTTGCGAGTCACGGCGCCGCCGACCCTTCTTCCGACCGAGAGCCCGAGCCGAGGGCGCGGCGGCCGATCCGGCCCCGCCGAAACGGCGCGCGAGGACGTCCCCGCCGGCAGGAGAAACAGCTGGAGATGGCGTCCGGAGACGCGCACTCCGGAGGCATAGCACTCTTCGAATTCCCGTCGTTTTCGAAGGCGGTCGTCGCGGGAGAACGTCTCCCGGCGACGATCCGGGCCTGAGCTCACACCGAGAGTTTCTTGCGTCCTTTGCGCCGCCGCGCCGAGATCACCGCGCGGCCCGAACGGGTCCGCATGCGCACAAGGAACCCGTGGGTGCGCTTGCGCCGCCGATTGTGAGGCTGGTACGTCCGCTTCATGAAAAACGCGCCATCCTAGGTGCGGCGTGGGCGGAAGTCAAGGCAACGAGCCTTCAGCCTGACGCCAGGGGGCTCGGGGGACCGCAAGGTCCCCCGCGAAAAGATCACTCGGACATACTCCTGGGACCCGATAGCTCTGGTCTCCCTGCTCCTGTATACTCCGCCGCCTTCTTCGAAAGAGGCTTTCCACAGCTGCGGAAAAACTTGCGGAAAACCGGGGCCTGCCATGAGCGAGATCTGGTCCTCCATCGTCAAGAATCTCGAGGGGAAGCTCGACCCGAAAGAGCTGAAGACCTGGTTCGCGCCGACCCGCCAGGTCTCCTTCGACGCCCGAGGTGAGGCCGGGGCGCTCACGGTCGCGGTCCCGAGTCCCGTCTTTGCCGAATGGCTGGGTATTCGACACGGAGCGCTTCTCGAACGCGAAGCCGCGGCCGCGGGATTCCCGGGTCTCGCCATCCAGTTCCTGCCGATCGAGACCGATGGTCCTTCGGCAGCGCCCGCTTCCGTCGCGCCGGCGGCCATGCGCGGGCTCGTCCTGAACCCGCGCTTCACGTTCGACACGTTCGTGGTGGGGTCCTCGAATCAGTTTGCCCACGCCGCGGCGCGCGCCGTGGCGGAGTCCCCCTCCTGCTCGTACAACCCTCTGTTCCTTTACGGCGGAGTCGGCCTCGGCAAGACCCACCTCATGCACGCGATCGCCCACGAGATCCTGCGGTGCTCGCCGGGGATGCGGGTGATGTATCTGTCGGCCGAGCGGTTCCTGAACGAGCTCATCAACGCTCTTCGGTTCGAGAAGATGCACGAGTTCAAGAGCCGCTACCGCGAGCTCGACGCGCTCCTCGTGGACGACGTGCAGTTCATCGCTGGCAAGGACTCGACTCAGGAGGAGTTCTTTCACACGTTCAACGCGCTGCACGACGCGCAGAAGCAGATCGTCGTCACCTCGGACGCTCTGCCGAAGGAGATTCCGACGCTCGAAGAGCGCCTGCGTTCCCGCTTCGAGTGGGGGCTGATCGCCGACATCCAGCCGCCGGATCTCGAGATGAAGGTCGCGATCGTCCGGAAAAAAGCCGCGGCGGAAAAGGCGGAGATCCCGGACGACGTTTCCCTCTTCATCGCCGGGACCGTCAAGTCGAACATCCGGGAGCTCGAGGGGAGGCTGAACCGCGTGCTCGCGTTCTCCTCGTTGACGGGTAAGCCCGTCTCCGTCGAGCTCGCCCGCGAGACCCTTCGCGACATCCTGGGACACGACGAAAACAGGGCGGTTCCTTCGGAGATATTGAAGACCGTTGCCATGCACTACGGCCTTCGCGTCTCGGACCTCAAAGCGAAGACGAACGCGAAGCCCATCGCGTTTCCGCGTCAGGTCGCGATGTTCCTCTGTCGGCGATTGACCGGCCTCTCGTACCCGGAGATCGGGCGACTCTTCAACGACAAGCACCATTCGACGGTGATGCACTCCGTCGAAAAGATCGAGAAGATGATCGAAGACGATCCGGATTTCCGCAAAGTCATCGAGAGCTTCCAGCAGCCTTACCGCTGATTCCCCGGTTCACGGCGCGGTTTTTCCGCGACGCGGTTTTCCGCACGGTGCCCGAGCATGTCGTTCGCTTCCCGGAAACACCTGTTTCCGCATCGCGCCGCAAATGGGTGATGAGGGTTTCAGCCCCGTTTTTGTTGACTTTTTTTGCGGTTGGTCCGTTCCTCCACAAGCCTATTAAGACAATTGAATGTGATAGACTTTTTATTCAATTCGGAGGTGGGTTCCCCAATGGAATTGACGCTCAAGCGGGGCGATTTCCTGAACGAGCTCGCGCTCATGCAGGGCGTCGTCGAGCGGAAAAACACCATTCCGATCCTCTCCAACATCCTCCTCAAGGCTTCCGACGGTCACCTCGATCTGACCTCGACGGATCTAGACCTGACCCTGCTCTCCCAGGCGGAGGCTCGAGTCTCTCGGCCGGGCAGCGTGACCGTGCCGGCGCGCAAGCTCTTCGATCTCATTCGCAATCTTCCCGAGGCGGACGTCCGCTTGAAGCTGATGGAGAACCACTACCTCGGTGTGACGTGCGAGCGATCGAGCTTTCGTCTCGTCGCGCAGCCCGCCGAGGACTATCCGACGGTCCCCAAAGTCGAGGGAAAGGGCGGGATGACGTTTCCGCTGGAACCCTGGAAACGGTTGACCCGCAAGGTGTTATACGCCGTCTCAGCCGAAGAGACCCGGTTCCAGCTGATGGGCGCGCTCTTCAAGGAGCGTGGCAGAGAGTTCGAGCTCGTGGCGACGGACGGTCACCGTCTGGCGCTGGTCAACTTCGCGCGGGAGGAGGGCCGCGGCACGCTGCCGAACGTCCTCATCCCGAAGAAGGCGCTCGGCGAGATCCTGAAGATGGACGGCGGCGGGGGGGGCGAGCTCGAGATCCGCCACTCCGAGAACCACCTCCTCTTCCGCGTCGGCAACCGCCAGCTGATCGCCCGGCTGCTCGACGTCAACTTTCCCGACTACGAGAAGATCCTCGGAAAAGGGAACGACAAAGTCGCG
Organism: Thermoanaerobaculia bacterium; assembly: GCA_036397915.1. GTDB lineage: Bacteria > Acidobacteriota > Thermoanaerobaculia > UBA5066 > Gp7-AA6 > Gp7-AA6. The sequence goes on from DASWIB010000203.1 coordinate 18,246, forward strand.
GTCGTTCCCCGCGTCGCCTGTCAGGCAGCGATCCGTCGCGTGGCGCTCTTCTCTCCCGAGCGCGCGCGGGGAGTGCGTCTCTCCTTCGAGAAGGACCTGCTGACGATCACTTCCGCGAGTCAGGAGCTCGGCGAAGGCAAAGAGAGCCTCGACATACGCTACGACGGCGAGCCGCTCGCGATCGGCCTGAACGCGCAATACCTGCTCGACTTCTTCGACGAGGCGGAGACGGAGAACGTACGCCTCGAGCTCAAGGACGAGAACACGCAGTGTGTCTGTCACCCCGAAGGGGGTATCGAGGGCGCGTCGCGCTATCTCTACGTCGTCATGCCGATGCGCCTGTGACGTCGATCCCTCGAGCCTTCGGTCTGGAAAAACTTTGCGCCTTCTCGAGATAGCCTCCCGCGACTTTCGCAACCTCTCCCCCGACGGCGTCTCTTTCGGCCCCGGCATAAACCTCGTCGTCGGCGAAAACGGTCAGGGCAAGACGAACCTGCTCGAGGCGGTGGCGCTCCTGACCGGTCAGCGGTCGTTTCGACGGGCGAGGCCGTCAGAGATGTCGGTCGACGGGGAGAAGTTCACGATCGAGGGCAAGATCCGCCGGGGCTTCGCCACCGAGGAGCTCTCCGTCGCATGGCTGCGCGGCGAGGGGCGGCGGTTCTGCCGCTCTCGCAAGGAGATCTCCTTCCGGGAGGCTTCGACGCTCGCGCCGGCGGTCTTTCTCGCCCCGGAGCACCGCTCGATCTTGACCGGGCCGCCGGAGGAGCGACGGCGATTCGTCGACCGGCTCGTCCTGGGATGGCGGCCGGCCGCCGGCGCGGATCTACTGGCCTACGACAGGGCGCTCAGGGAGAGAAACGCGCTCCTGAACGCCTTCCGCGAAGGGAGGGCGCGAGGCTTAGAGGTCGCCGCCGAGCTGAGCGCGTGGACGGAGGAGCTAGCCGCCACCGGGGAGGTGGTTCGCCGGCAACGCAGGGCCGCTCTGGCCGTATGGCAGGCAGCCTTTTCCGGGCTCCTCGAACGGGCCGGACCGGAATACGCCGGCGTTGGCCTAAGTTATTCATGCGGAGAGTCTTCAGGCCTGCAGACGACGTTGGAAAAGATCCTCCCGATCGAGCGCGCGAGGGGCCGGTCGCTTGCCGGCCCGCACCGGGACGACCTCCTCTGGAACCGGGGGGGCCGGCCGCTCGAAGGCCGGGCGTCGGCCGGGGAGGTTCACCGCCTGGTGACGCTCGCGAAGCTCGCCGAATGGCAGGTCGTTCGGGACGCCGCCGGGGAAGCGCCGCTTTTCGGGGTGGACGACTTCGACGCGGGACTTTCGAAGCGATCGCTCGAGGGATTCGTCGCCGGGCTTCCGGATGCGACGACCGTCCTCCTGACGACGGCGTCGGACCCCGCGCGGTTCCGAGGCCTTGCGGCCTCGGTTCTCCGTGTGAGCGCGGGCTGCTGCACCGGGGACGGCGCGCGCGCCGCCGCGGGGATCTGAACAAGACAAGAGAAACGCAGGGATCTGAGCAAAGGAAACATGGGGATCTGAGCAAAGGAAACATGAGCACCGCCTACACCACCGACTCGATCAAGCTCCTCAAGGGGCTCGAGGCCGTGCGGAAGCGGCCCGGGATGTACATCGGCGACACCGATGATCTCTCCGGACTCCACCACATGGTCTTCGAGCTCGTGGACAACTCGATCGATGAAGCCCAGGTCGGGCACGCCGACAGGGTGTCGGTGACGATTCACGCCGACAACTCCGTGACCGTCGAGGACAACGGCCGCGGCATTCCGGTCGGGATGCACAAAGAGCACAAACGCGAGACCCTCGAGATCATCATGACGGACCTCCACTCGGGCGGTAAGTTCGACGACAACTCGTACAAGGTCTCGGGTGGACTGCACGGCGTCGGCGTCTCGGTCGTGAACGCGCTCTCGAAACGGCTCGACGTCGAGGTGCGCCGAGACGGGAAGGTCTGGGTTCAATCCTACGAGCGCGGCGTTCCGCTCGCCCCGATCCGGACCACGGGAACTTCGCGCAAGAACGGCACGAAGATCACGTTCTGGGCGGATCCGCAGATCTTCTCGGTCACCGAGTTTCATTTCGACAGCCTCTCCCAGAGGCTGCGGGAGCTGTCGTTCCTGAATCCCGGCGTCGCGATTTCGATCCAGGACGAGCGCACCGACAAGAAACACGACTTTGCCTATGAGGGCGGGATCCGGTCCTTCGTCGAGCTTCTGAACAAGACCAAGCAGCCGATCCACGACAAGGTCATCTACTTCCAGGACGTGAAGAGCGGCACGGGAGACCCGCAGCGAAACGCCGACAAGGAGAAGGTCGAAGTCGCGCTTCAGTGGAACGAGGGCTACACCGAGACGATCTTCACGTTCACGAACACGATCAACAACCGGGATGGCGGCACGCACCTCGAGGGCTTCAAGACGGCGTTGACGCGCGCGCTTCAGCGCTACGCCGAGCAGAACGGGCTGACGAAGTCGTTGAAGGAAACGAGCCTCTCCGGCGACGACTGCCGGGAGGGGCTGACCGCGGTCGTCTCGGTCAAAGTCAAGGACCCGAAGTTCTCCTCGCAGACCAAGGACAAGCTCGTCTCGTCCGAGGTCAAGACCTGGGTTCAGCAGGCGGTTTACGAGAAGCTCGGCTCCTACCTCGAAGAGAACCCGCGCGTCGCGCGGCGGATCGTCGAGAAGATCGTCGAGTCGGCGCGGGCGCGCGAGGCGGCGCGCAAGGCGCGCGAGCTCGTGCGGAGGAAGGGCGCTCTCGACTCGGGATCGCTGCCCGGAAAGCTCGCCGACTGCCAGGAGAAGAACCCCGCCTTCTCGGAGCTCTTCATCGTCGAGGGAGACTCCGCCGGCGGCAGCGCGAAGCAGGGGCGAGATCGCCGCTCACAGGCGATCCTGCCGCTCCGCGGAAAAATCCTGAACGTCGAGAAGGCGCGTCTCGACAAGATGCTCGCGAACGCCGAGATCCGGACGCTGATCACGGCCCTCGGGACCGGGATCGCGCAGGACTTCGACATCACACGAGTCCGGTACCACAAGATCGTCATCATGAGCGTGGACGCCGAGGAGCATGTCTTCGTACGCGATGCGCGTGGGGTCCGGATGGTCAAGATCGGCGAGTTCGTCGACGCGGCGCTCGGGAATGCTTCTCGAGAAGGCTACCAGAAACTCTCCGGGGGCGATCTCGGTCAAGTGCTCTGCTTCGGCCGCGACGACAACACGATCCGATTCCGGCCGATCCAGAGCGTGCTGCGGCACCCGCTCGACGAGGACTTGTTCGAGGTCCGCACATCGTACGGCCGCTCCGTCCGCGTCACCGCCAGCCACAGCGTGTTCGTGAACGAGAGCGGAGAAATCCGCCTCAAGCGGGGCGACGAGCTTCGGGTGGGCGATTCACTCGTTGCACCCCGCCGGATCCGCCTGCCGCAAGACGCGCCGGAGCGCATCGATCTCCTGACGCGCCTCCACGGGACACCAGAGGCCCGGCAGATCTGGGTGCGCGGCCCGGCCGTCGAGGAGTGGTTCAAGAAAACGATCGTGCAGCAGTACGAAGCGCGTCCGGAGTTGACCGAAGCTCGCCTCGACGTCCCCGAGCCCGTCCGCGAGGAAGTCGCGGCCCTCCGCAAGGTGAGCGGCCTGTCGAACGAAGAACTCTGTGCGGCGGTCGGCATCCGGCAGCCGGTGACCTTCTACGCATGGGAGAAGGGAACTTCGCGGCCGCGCCTGTCGAACTGGACGGCGTATCTGAAGGCGATCGGCGCCGACACGGCGTCCGTCATGTCCCGCGTCTCCCCCGCGCCGAGCTGGCTCGCACGGACCTGGGATTCACAGTACCGCGCCTCCGGCGCCAACCGCGTACGTCCCTACGTGCGCCTTTCGGATCTCACGGCCGAGGATCTCGAGTGGCTCTCGGACCGAGAAGACCTGGAGCTGTCGCCGGAGCACTACGGCGCGCAAGCGGTGCCGCGTCATCTGCCGGTCAATGCCGACCTGATGAAGTTGCTCGGGTTCTACGTTGCCGAAGGCTCCTGCTCCTCCCGGAACGGGGTCCGGTTCGCGATCGGTCGGCGCAATGAGGTCGTCGCGGAGGAAACGGCGCGCGCGATCGAGGCGGTTTTCGGCACGCCGCCCAAACGGTATTGGATCGAGGGCCGCGCCGGCGAGCTGAAGCTCGTCAACCGCGTCGCTTCTCTCGCCTGGCAGGAGCTCTTCGGCTTCCGTGGCGCCTCGTCGACGACGAAGCGGGTGCCGGATCTCGTTTTCAGCGCGCCGGAGCCGCTCCGGATCGCGTTCCTGCGCGGCTACTTCCTCGGAGACGGCACCGCGTCGAAGCACGGGATCTCTTTCGCCACGTCGTCGCGAGACCTCGCGAGCGGGATCACTTATCTCCTGTCGTCGCTCGGGATCGCCGCGTCGCTCTCTTCACGCAAACCGGATGGCGTGGTCCGTGAGATCCGCGGCGGCGCCTGCATCACCCGTCACGAGCACTGGACGGTCCACGTTTCGGCGAAGGAGGACCTGCGGAGTCTCGAGCCGGTCTGGGGCGATCACGCGAGCGCGCCGGCTCTACGGGTCCGGCTCACGAACGGCAGGAAGGACATCCCGCGGAAGTTCCGCCCGATTTCCGGCGATCTCATGGCGCTGCCAGTCGAGTCGATTTCGACAATCCCCGCGACCAACGGTCAGGTCTACGACTTCTCCGTCGAAGGCGACGAGAACTTCATCGCGGGGATGGGTGGGCTCTGCTGCCACAACACGGACGCGGACGTCGACGGCAGTCACATCCGCACGCTGTTGCTGACGCTCTTCTTCCGGCACATGCCGGCGGTCATCGAGAAGGGGTTCCTCTACATCGCGCAACCGCCGCTCTTCAAAGTGGCCGAGGGAAAGCGCGAGACGTACCTGAAGGACGAGAAGGAGATGTCGAAATTCCTCCTCGCCCGGATCGGTGAGGACCGCGCGCTGACGTCGGAGATGTCCGGGGCGAGTGCGTCGGGAGGGAAGCTCGTGGGGCTGCTCGAGAAGATGGAGGAGTACCGCGGCCACATCACCCGGCTGGTGGGCCGCGGCGTGCCCGAAGGCGTCGTGCGGGCGCTTCTCGACCGCGGCATGCTCTCCAAGAACGACTTCGCGGACAGGAAGCGCGTCGAAGACCTCGCGAAGGCCGTGCGAGCCTTCGACGTCGAGAAGGTCGAAGTCGTCGCGGACGAGGAGCACTCGGGCTGGGCGCTCGAGATCATGCGACGGATTTCGGGCGTGCCGCGGACGGCGTCGATCGACGCCGAGTTCATCTCCTCCTATGAGATGAAGCGCTTGCGCGAGCTCGCGAAGTCGATCGGCGGGTTCCTGGACGGACCTTACGTCGTCACGCGCAACGGCGACAGCGAGCGACACTCGACCCTCCCCTCGGTCGTCGACGCCATCTACGAGTCCGCGAAGAAGGGCCTGGTCGTGTCCCGCTACAAAGGTCTCGGCGAGATGAACGCGGAGACCCTCTGGGAAACGACGATGAATCCGGAAAAGCGGCGTCTCCTCCAGGTCAACGTAGAAGACGCAGTCGAGGCGGACCAGATTTTCTCGATCCTCATGGGCGACGCCGTCGAGCCCCGCCGCGATTTCATCGAAAAGAACGCACTCAACGTGAGGAACCTGGATATTTGAGGAGGCTTCCCCCCCTGTCATCCCGAGCGAAGCGAGGGATCTGGCCGCGTAGCGGTCATCCTGAGCGAAGCGAAGGATCTCTTGGCCAAATGGAGAGATCCTTCGTCGCTTCGCTCCTCAGGATGACAACTCGTCGCTTCGCTCCTCGGAATGACAACTCGTCGCTTCGTTCCTCAGGATGACAACTCGTCGCTTCGCTCCTCAGGATGACAACTCGTCGCTTCGCTCCTCGGAATGACAGGGTGATCCCGACATGAGCTCCAATCTCCTGACCCCCGAAGAAAAAGTCCCCGTCACGATCGAGGAGGAGGTCCGACGGTCCTACCTCGACTATGCGATGTCGGTCATCATCGGCCGCGCGCTCCCCGACGTGCGCGACGGTTTGAAGCCCGTGCATCGGCGCTCGCTCTTCGCGATGTGGGAGCAGGGGAACTTCCACAACAAGCCGTACAAGAAGTCCGCGCGCATCGTCGGAGACGTGCTCGGCAAGTACCACCCGCACAACCCCGACGCCGTGTACGACACGATCGTCCGGATGGCGCAGGACTTCTCGATGCGCTATCCGCTCGTCGACGGGCAGGGCAACTTCGGCTCGATCGATGGCGACAACGCCGCGGCGATGCGCTACACCGAGATCCGGCTCACCCGGCTCGCCTCGGAGCTGATCGGCGACGACATCGACAAGGAAACGGTCGACTGGATTCCCAACTACGACGCGTCGCTGAAGGAGCCGACGGTCCTCCCCTGCAAGTTCCCGAACCTCCTGGTCAACGGCTCCTCGGGAATCGCCGTCGGCATGGCGACGAACATCCCTCCGCACAACCTGAATGAGGTCGTGGACGCAACCATCGAGATGATCCGGCGCCCCGACGCGACTCTCGCCCAGCTGATGCGCAAGCTCCCCGGCCCGGACTTCCCCACCGCGGCGTTCATTCACGGTGCCGAGGGGATCCGCGAGGCCTACAAGACCGGCCGCGGGATCGTCCAGGTCCGCGCCCGGGCGGTCATCGAGAAGGCGGCGCGCGGCGAAAAGGAGTCGATCGTCGTCACGGAGATTCCCTACCAGGTCAACAAGGCGAAGCTCGTCGAGCGGATCGCCGAGCTCGTCAACGACAAGAAGATCGAAGGGATCTCTGACCTCCGTGACGAGACGAGCCGCGAGGGAATCCGCGTCGTCGTGGAGTTGAAGCGCGGCGAGAACACGCAGGTCGTCCTGAACCAGCTCTACGCGTTGACGCCGATGCAGTCTACGTTCGGGATCATCTTCCTCGCGATCGTCGACAACCAGCCGAAGATCCTGCCGCTGACGGACTTGCTGCGGCACTTCATCGACCACCGCAAGTCGGTCGTGATTCGGCGCACGCAGTTCGACCTGAAGAAGGCGGAGGAGCGCGCCCACCTCCTGCGCGGCCTCGCGCTCGCGCTCGCGAACATCGACCAGGTCATCAAGATCATCCGCGGGTCGAAGGACCCGAAAGAAGCGAAGGAGAGGTTGATTTCCGAGGTCTCGATGACGCGCGTCGGGCTCGAAAAGTTCACCGGCGTGAAGCTCGGCGACGCTCCCGCGAAGGGGAAGAAGGCCGAGGACATCGTTCGCCTCGACGAGATCCAGGCGCAGGCGATCCTCGAGATGCGCCTGCAGCGGCTGACCGGTCTCGAGCGCGAAAAGATCGTTGCCGAGTTCGTCGAGGTGCTCGCGCTCATCACGAAGCTGCGGGAGATCCTCGCCTCCGAAAAGCTCGTCCTCGACATCATCGTCGAGGAGCTCCAGGAGGTGAAGAAGCTGTTCGGCGATGAGCGGCGCACGGAGATTGTCGCGGAGGCGTCCGACATCGACATCGAGGACCTGATCGTCGAAGAGGACATGGTGATTACGGTGTCGCGCGGCGGCTACATCAAGCGCTCTCCCCTGTCGCTCTATCGCGCGCAGCGCCGCGGCGGCAAGGGGCGCATCGGTGCCACCACGAAGGAAGAGGACGTCGTCGAGCATCTGTTCGTCGCCTCGACCCACGCGTACATCCTCGCGTTCACGTCGAAGGGCCGGATGCACTGGATCAAGGTGTACGAGGTCCCGCAGCTCGGCCCCGCGACGCGCGGGAAGGCGATCGTGAACCTCCTGAGCCTCGACCCGAACGAACGGGTCGTCGCGATGGCGTCCACGAAGGACTTTCCCGAAGACCGCTTCCTCGTGTTCGCGACGAAACAGGGTCTCGTGAAGAAGACCGCGCTCTCCGCGTATTCAAACGTCCGCTCGGGCGGCATCATCGCGATCAACATCGAGGACGGCGACGAGCTCCTCTCGGTGCACGTGACCGACGGCACCCGCCAGATCTTCATCGGGACGCACCTCGGCCAGGGCATCCGGTTCGCCGAGAGCGACGTGCGGCCGACCGGCCGTGACACCACGGGCGTCTGGGGCATCGCCCTGAAGAAAGACTCCGACTACGTCGTCGAGATGGACGTGGTCGAGGAGCACGGGCACCTGCTGACGGTGACCGAAAAGGGTTACGGCAAGCGCTCGGAAGCATCGGAGTACCGGTTCCAGGGGCGCGGCGGGTCCGGCGTGATCAACATCCGGGTAACGGACAAGAACGGCCCCGTCGCCGGCATCAAGTCGGTCACGGATGCCGACCAGCTGCTTCTCATCACCCAGAGCGGCATGCTGATCCGGATCAAGGTGAAGGACATCCGCGAGACCGGTCGCGCCGCACAGGGCGTCAAATTGATCGATCTGGACGAAGGCGACCGCGTCGTCGCCGTCGCGAAGCTCGCCGAGCCCGAGGATGGCGACGAGGAGCCGCAGGCGGTGTTGCCGGTGTCGCCGCCGACCGAGTCCAACGTTCAGGGTCCGAAGTCCAGGGGGACCGACGAAAAGACGCCGTTCCTCGACGACGAGGAGTAGTTTCCCCAAGACCTGTCATCCCGGGCCCCGAAGGTCCGAGGGATCCCTCGCGGCGGACCCCCCCGTCCGGAGCGGAAACCGTGGCTCGCCCGAGAGGAGGATCCCTCGCTTCGCTCGGGATGACAGGGAGTAGCAGGGGACAGACCCAAATTCGTCTCTACGCGGGAGGCGAATCAAATTGAGTCAAATCGGGATCTGTCCCCAGATAGAATTCCCCGCCACCCATGCGGTTTTTCTTGGACAGCGCCGTCGCCGACGAGGCGAAGAAGGTCCGGGAGTGGGGCATTCTCGACGGCGTCTGGCTCTCCGGGGCCTCCGCCGGCCGGGCCGGCATCGACTATCGCCGCGCCGCGCGCGAGCTCGCAGCGATCACCGATGGGCCGGTATGCGTCGAACCGACTGCGACGGACGCAAAGGGCATGTACAAAGAGGCGCGCGAGCTCGCCAAGCTCGGCAAGGACATCGTGGTTCAGCTACCCGCTCAGCCCGAAGGCATGCGGGTCGCGAGGCTCCTCGCGCAGGACCAGATCGCGGTCTGCGCGTCGGGCTGCTATTCCGCGGCGCAGGCGCTGATCGCCGCGAAATCCAACGTCAGCTACGTCGCGCCCGCCGTCGGGCCGCTCGACGAGGTCGGATCGATCGGCATGGATCTCGTCGAGCAGATCATCCGCGTCTACGACAACTACGGCTTCCAGACGCAGATCCTCGTCGCCGAGCTGCGCAACCCGATCCACGTGCTCGACGCGGCGCTCATGGGAGCGGACGTCGCCGCGATCTCGACTTCGGTGATCGAGCAGCTCTTCCGGCACCCGTTGACCGACGAGCTCCTCGCGGGCCGAAACTCGAAGTGAAGCCCTCGCCCGACCGCGTGCTCTACCTGTCACGCGTGCTCGCGAAGAAGTTGAAGGACAACCTGAACCTGGTTCAGAAAGCGGACGACGAGACGGTGCGCCGCGCGATCGTCCGCGAGCTCACCGAGGCGTACCGGGACCTGGACGCGATGGAACAGAAGGTCCGTGAGCGGCTCGCGAAGCGGAAGAGCCCCTCCGCGCGCGATGAAGATTTTCTTTTCGCCAAAGGGCTGGACGAGGAGCTTCGAAAACACGGGGCGTAGAAGACGAGCTAATTCATTGATGGGTCGTGTAGTTATTCGAGAAACCCTCGGCCTGGCTGTCTCCTCTGACTAGAGTCGGATCTGGTCCTTTCCCATCAGTCAATTAACGAGAAAATGATCGTTCTTTTCTACATCTGGCGATACAATTGGTTCGATGACAAGCCAATTGGGTCAACTCAGTTCGATCGTTCTCGATCGAGCGTTGCGGGAACCGCTCTCCGAGCAGCTCTTTGCGGCGCTCGCCGCGCGCATCGAGACCGGTCTTTTTCCGGAGAGCTCGCGGCTTCCGACGACGCGCGAGCTCGCCACCGCGCTCGGAGTCAATCGCGGCAGCGTGCAGGCAGCCTACCGCCGCCTCCAGCAGGAAGGCCTCGCGACGACCCGCGTTGGAAGCGGGACGGTCGTGCGGGCTGGCGCGAGACGGGCGAAGCCGTTCGATTTTGCCGAGCTCGTGTCGCGCCGCGCGTCCGCGATCCCGGCGGCCGCTCCCCCGCTCGTCTCTCCCCCGCTCATCGCCGATTTCTCGCGGCTGACACCCGACGAACGCTTCTTCCCCCTCGAAGAGTTCACGCGGACGTTGACCGACGCCTGGAGTCGGCGGTCCGACCTCTGGCAGTACGCTCCCCCGCTCGGCCTGGAAGAGCTGCGCGTCGAGATCTCGGGGCGTCTCGCGGAGAGCGAGATCTTCCGCTCCCCCGACGAGATCCTCGTGACGAGCGGCGCTCAGCAGGGACTCGACCTCGTCTTCCGCACGTTCACCGATGCTCGCGATCCGGTCGCGATGGAGTCACCGACCTATCCCGGCGCGCTCGCGCTTGCTCGGTTCGCCGGCGTCGAAATCGTGCCGATGCCGATGACGCCGGACGGCCCGGACGTGTCTCTCCTGCGCGAAGGCCCCGTGAAGCTCGTGTACGTGATGCCGGAGCGGCAGAACCCGACGGGCGTCACCGCGTCCGACGCGAAGCGACGCGAGATCCTGGAGGCGGCCGTGGATGCGGGCGCGCTCGTCGTCGAGGACGGCTACGAGGAGCCGGAATCGGGCGTCGCTCCGCTCGCCTCCCGTATTCCCGAGCGCGTCGTCTGGCTCGGCACTCTGTCGAAGGATCTCGTTCCCGGGTTCCGCATCGGCTGGCTCGCGGCGCCGCGCGGGGTCGTCGAGCGGCTCGCGCTCGTCAAGCGCACCGCGGACTTCCAGACGCCGCTTCCGCTGCAGGCGGCGATCGCGTCGTTCCTCCGCGCCGGCGCGGATCGCGAGGCCCGTCGGGCGCGCGCGCGAGAAGTCGAGGTCCGGCGAGAAGCGATGGCCGGGGCGCTCGTCCGGTACCTGCCCGAGGTGTCGTGGTGGGGCGGCGAGCCGGGAAGCGCGATCTTCTGGCTGCACCTTCCGAAAGGCATTTCGGGACGGCGCGTCGCGGAAGCGGCGGCGGCGCGCGGGGTCGCGGTAGCGGCCGGAGCCGACTTCGATTCGGACGGAGAAGACCGGGGCAACCTCCGGCTCTCGGTCTCTCGCGTCGAACTGGAGGCGACCTCGCGGGGGATCGCGCTCCTGGCGGAAGCGGTGAAGGAAACGCGCGCGCGAGCTTCGGCAATCGAAGCCGCGCCGGTCGTATGAAGTCGCGGGGATAGGCCCCGCGGGCCTGCACCCGCACAGTTCAGAGGAGAAGCGATGAAGAACGATGATTCCTTTCGCGTGAAGGTCGGCCTCGCGGAGATGCTGAAGGGCGGGGTCATCATGGACGTGGTCAACGCGGAGCACGCGCGCATCGCGGAGGCGGCGGGCGCGGCCGCGGTCATGGCGCTCGAGCGCGTGCCCGCGGACATCCGCCGCGACGGGGGTGTCGCTCGGATGTCGCCGGTGACCAAGATCCGTGAGATCCAGGAGGCGGTCTCGATCCCGGTGATGGCGAAGTGCCGCATCGGTCACGTCGCCGAGGCGCGGATCCTGGAGGCGCTCGAAGTCGACTTCATCGACGAGTCGGAGGTCCTGACGCCCGCCGACGAGGAGAACCACGTCTACAAGCACGACTTCGCGGTGCCGTTCGTCTGCGGCTGCCGTAACCTGGGCGAGGCGCTGCGGCGAGTCGGCGAGGGCGCGGCGATGATCCGCACGAAAGGGGAGGCGGGCACCGGCGACATCGTGCACGCGGTCAAGCACCTGCGCGACGTGTACCGGGACATCCGGAACCTGACGTTGATGAGCAAGGACGAGCGGATGAGTGAGGCCAAACGGCTCCAGGCGCCGTTCGAGCTCGTCGAGCAGGTCGCGGAGACGGGCCACCTGCCGGTCCCGAACTTCGCCGCGGGCGGAGTGGCGACTCCGGCCGACGCCGCGCTTTGCATGATGCTCGGCGCCGAGGCGATCTTCGTGGGCTCCGGGATCTTCAAGTCCGATGACCCGGAGCGCCGGGCGCGCGCGATCGTGAAGGCGACGACCCACTGGCAGGACCCGCAGGCGCTCGTCGAGGCGGAGGAGTCGCTCGGCTCCGGGATGAAGGGCATCGAGGCGTCGAGTCTTCCGGAGGAGGCGCGCCTGCAGGGGAGAGGGTGGTGAGCGCGTGCTGTCATTCCGACCGAAGTGTCTGTCATCCCGAGCGAAGCGAGGGATCTCGACCCTGCGTTCGACGAAAAGCAGATTCCTCGGGCCTTCGGCCCTCGGAATGACAGAGGGGGCGACCTCGGAATGACAGGGGGAGCAGAGGTGCGTCTGCGGGGGAGAGGCCGATGAAAGGGATTGCGGTTCTCGCTCTCCAGGGCGACTTCGCGGCGCACGGGCGTCGGCTCGCGGAGATGGGGCTCGACTCTTTCGAGGCGAGGAAGCCCGACCAGATCCAGGGCGCCTCCGGCCTCGTTGTGCCTGGCGGCGAGTCGACGACGTTCTGGAAGTTCTTCGAGTCCGCGCCATGGGAGGAGGCCATCCGCGCTTTTGCCGGCACCGGGCGTCCGATCCTCGGAACCTGCGCCGGCGCGATCGTCCTCGCGCGCGAGGTCACGAACCCGGTCCAGCGGGGACTCGGCCTGATCGACATCGCCGTCGAGCGCAACGCGTATGGCCGCCAGGTGGACTCGTTCGTCGGCGAGGTCGACGCGCCCGAGCTCGGCGGCGCTCTTCCCGCCGTGTTCATCCGTGCGCCGAGGATCCGCCGCGTCGGACCCGAGGTCGAAGTCCTCGCGACGCGCGAGTCGGAGCCGGTGCTCGTTCAACAGGGGAACGTCATCGCCGCGACTTTTCACCCGGAGCTGACGCTCGACCCGGCCGTCCACGAGCTCGCCTTCGGACCGCGCCGTTTTGCGCGGAGGACCGCCTGAGCCTCGTCCGCGTCGACACCCGCGAGGGCGGCGTCGCCCTCGTTGCTCTCGACCGGCCGCGCGCGAACGCGTTCAGCCCGGATCTCATCGCCGACCTCACCCGCGCGATCGCCGCCGCGGCGGACGCGCCCGCGCTCGTGCTCGCGTCGTCCCAGCCGCTCTTCTCGGCGGGATGGGATCTTCCGGCGGCGCGAGCGCTCGCCCGAGGGGACATGGCGCGCTTTCTCGCCGACTTCTGCGGCCTCGTGCGAGCGATCTTCGCGTTCGAGGCGCCCGTCGTCGCCGCGCTTCCCGGGCACGCGATCGCGGGCGGCCTGATCGTGGCTGCGGCCGCCGACGAGCGGATCGCGGCGGAGGGGAAGGGCGAGCTCGGTCTTTCCGAGGTCGCTCTCGGGGTCCCGATCCCGCGATCGTGTTACGAGGTCTTCCGCCACGTTCTCGGCGAGCGGGGAGCCGAGCGGCTCGCCGCGGCGGGCGACAACGTGTCGGTTGCCCGCGCGTTCGAGATCGGGCTCGTGGACCGGGTGGTCCCGGCGGCCGATCTCCTCGATGCGGCACTCGACCGGGCACGGCAGCTCGCGGGGCGCTCGCGAGCCGCCTACGCCGAGATCAAGCGCCGCGCGCGGGCGGCAGCGCTTGTGCGCTTCGACGCCGCCGCCGAAGCCGATCCCTTCCTCGACTTCTGGTTCTCGGCGGAAGCACAGCGTCGGATCCACGCGCTCGTCGAACGGTTGACGAAGAGAGCTTGACTTCCGCGCCCCTCGACCTCGGGGACGTGCCGGCGGACGAGATCCTCGACGCCCTTGAGCTCGCACCCGAGGGGCCGTCGCTCGCGTTCCTGGAGAGGCTCTTCCACCGTTTCAACGCGCGCGTGCCGTTCGAGACGGCGTCCAAGATCATCCGGCACGCGGACGTACCCGACCCGGCGGAGAAGCCGCGCGTTCCAGAAGTCTTCTGGCGGGACTTCCTCGAATCCGGAACCGGCGGGACCTGCTACCCGCGGGTCGCGGCGTTCGACGCGCTCGTCTCCCGCCTGGGGTTCGCGACGCGGAAAGCGCTCGGGCGCGTCGAGAAGGACTTCGATCACGCCGCGCTCGTCGTGTCGCTTCCGGAACGCGAGTGGATTGCCGACATCGGGTTTCCGCTTCCGGCGCTGTTGCCGGCCGGTGGGGGAGACGTCGAGACGGAGACCGCCACGCTTTCGGCGAGCGAAAGCGGGCGCGGCCTGAGCGTGCGATTTCTCTCCGGCGTACCGGGCGGGCCGCGACGCCTCGAGATCTTCCGCGAGCCCGTCTCGGAGGACGAGTTTCTCGCGCTCTGGCGCAAGACCTTCCATCCCGATTCGAAGTTCCTGAAGAACGTCTCGCTTTACCGAAGGGATGCCCACCGGGTGCTCACTTTTTCCCGGGGCGAGGCGCGCGTGGACGACCTCCACTCGCGCACGCGAATCCCGCTGGCAGTCGACCGAGCGCGCCGGCTCGCGGAGATCTTCGGGATCGCGGAGGAGGTCCTCGGCCGCGCGTTCTCGATCGCCGGGGATCCGGATCCCGAGATCGGCGATGCGCGAATCACGGCGTATCTGTCCGTCGAGATCGAGCCCCGGCGCGCCTTCCAGGCGATCGCGACCGCGGAGGGCTGGCGCGAGCTCATGAGCGGCGTCACCGACATCGTCGCGCTGCAGCGAACCGGCGCCGGCTGGCGCGCGCGGCTCGCGCCGCCCGGCGTGCCGGACGCGGGATTCGAAGAGGAAATCGCGCTCGATTCCGATCGGCTCGCGCTTTCAATCGTGCGCCGCTACCCGGACGGGGCGGCGGCATCTTCCGGCTATCGTGTCGAGTCGAGCGAGGGAGAGACGTACCTGGTGCGCGAGGCGATCCTCTCCGGGCCGCGGGAGGATCTCCTCAAGAACGACTATGCGCGCGGCCGCCTCGCCGGAACGCTGGCGGTGGATCTGCTGGCCTGGGCGCGGCTCACGGGACTCGGGCCCGAATAGGTCCCGGGGGTGCGGGGGACCGCAAGGTCCGCCGCCAAAAGACTACTCGGACCCACTCCCCGGGGGTGCGGGGGACCGCAAGGTCTCCCGCCAAAAGACTACTCGGACCCACTCGTAGTCCGGAGTGGACCCGATCCTCAAAACCGGAAGCTCCGCTCCGACTCGAGCAGCTTCAGACGCGGCTCCCGCAGTGCGGCAATTTCGCGGCGGATGCGCGCGAGCGACGGCGGCTTCATGTGGTACAGATACACGGGTACTCTCGGCGGCATCTTCGCGAGCTCTTTCGCGACGAGGCGCGGCGTCATGTGCTTCGACTCGCGGGCAGCCTCCGCCTGAGTGTCCGAGAAGGAGACCTCGAGGAAGATCGCCTTCAAGTTCCGCACCCGCCGCGCCGCCTGCCAGAGCCGTTCGGTCGGGGCGGTGTCACCCGAGAAGACGACCGAGCGCCCCGGCTTCGCGACGATGTATCCGTAGCCGGGAATGAGATGCGACACGGGCACCGGCGTGAGCGTCACCGAGCCCGCGCGGAACGGCCGCCCTTCGCTCATCGGCCGAAAACGAAGCGTGGGGCGCGCGGGCGAAGGCAGGCGCGTGAAGTCGGGCCACGTCACGTCGTTGAAAACGTGCTTTCGTAATGCGAAGAGAACTGGCTCGGGCGCGGCCACCTCCAGGGGAGCGGATTCGCGACCGACGAGGTTCGCGACCAGAAACGGGAGCGACGCGAAGTGGTCGAAGTGCGCGTGCGTGAGCACGACGCGCCGGACGCGGCGCTGCGCCCCGAATGGAAGCGTCTCGGTCAAGGAGCCGGCGTCGAGCGCCGTCTCGCCGTCGATCAGAAAGGTCGTCATCCGGTATCCGGGCGCGGACCCACCGTAGGTTCCGAGGACCCGGATGGCCAGCGAGGTTCGCTGCGGCAAGGCGAAGCGATTGTACGACTCCAAGCCGCCTGTCATCCCGAGGAGCGAAGCGACGAGGGATCCCGCGCGTCGCTCGGGATGACATTGAGTAGGGCTAGAACTGCGCCCCGATGTAGAACGACGTCTTCAATCCCGACAGAGTCTGCCTGAAGTCCCAGAGCTTTGCGAAGTCCCAGTGGAGCTGCAGGCCCAGAAGGCTGATCTGGAATCCGAAGCCGTAAGAGGCCCTCCCGTCTTTCAGCCGCCACTTGCCCTCTTCGTCCTCATCGGCGAATTGGAACGTCTGGTCCTTGAGCGCGGCGCCGCCGACGTCGACGAACACCTGACCGCGGATGTCGCGGAAGGCGCCGATCGGAAAGGCAAGAATGTCGATGAGCGGAAACCGGTACTCGAGGTTCGCGTATCCGACGGTGTTGCCGATCTGCTCGCGGAAATCGAGGCCGCGGAGCGTGTCGAGGCCGCCGAAGTAGTAGACGTTCGGGAAGTTGCCCGTCGAGTGTGCACCGAAGAGCCGGACGGCGATGAGCGACCGCTCCGTAATTTTGAAATAGTGGCGCAGATCGACGGACACGTCCGACGAGAGCGTGTTCGAGTTCTCGATCCTGGTCGTGTTGGGGTCGTCCTCGGCCTTGAAGTCCGGCGCGTACGAGTAAGAGATCGAGAAGCGGCGTCCGGAAAGTGGTCCCCACGCGCGGTAGAGCACGGTGTCGCTCACCAGAGAAACCCCCGCGGTCGGATAGTTGTCCTCCCGCGCGGCGACCAGAAAGCCCTGGCTTCCGTCGGCGTTTCGGATCACGAACGGGAAGTCGAACTTTCGGGAGATGAAGCCGAGCTCGCCGTCGATCCGGTAATAGCGCGAGAGCGGGTAGCTCGCGAGCAGGAGCCCGCCGGTCTGTCGGTAGACCCGGCGTCCGCGCTCGATCACCCCGCGTGATTGGTCGAAGCTCAGGAAAAAGGTCCGGTCGTCGAAGAGCGCGAAGCCGGTCTGGAGCCGGCGTCTCAGGTTGAAGTAAATGAAGTTGAAGTTGGTGAACGAGGACAGCGACTGGAACTGCGCGATCAGGCGCCGGTCGCCGAGGTTGTCGCCGAAGATCAAGACGGTGCTCGACACGAAGGTCTGGTCGGTGTTGACCCCCGCGACGACCTGCGCGTCCTCGAGCTGCAGCTTATGGCTCGCGCGCGGCTTGACCTTCTCGGGATCGATCGAGACCTCGATCGCGGGCTGGAACGGCGCCTCGGACTCCGGCCCGGCCGGCGAGACGGCGGGTGCGAGCTCCGGCAGCCGGCGGACCGCCTTCTTCGAGTCCGCGATGTAGAGCGTGAAGCGCCGCTTGTAGTACGCGGCGAAAACGAGCTTCTCGGTGTTGTCCCTGCCGATGAAGACCGTGGGGGTGAAGGCGCCGGCGACGACGTTCGTGTGGAGGTTCGTCTCGCCGGTCTCCAGGTTGATCGAGTAGATGTTGTAGATGCCGCCGTCCCGGTCGGATGTGAAGAAGAGCCGCTTCCCGTCGGGCGTGAGCGCCGCGTCCTCGTCGTTCCACTCTCCGTAGGTGATCTGCTGGCGCGAACCGGGCGCGGCAGGATCGAAGCGGAAAATCTTCGCCTTCGTACCGCGGACGGAGGAGTAGTAAATCCACTTCCCGTCGAGCGAGTAGGTCGGAGCGAAGTCGAAAGCCTCGTCATCCGTCAGATTCATGACGTTCCTCGAGGTGAGCGAGTACGCCCAGATGTCGGCGCGCCCGCCTTTCAAGGCGCGGAAGACGACCGTGTTTCCGTCCGGCGAAAATGCGGGATTCAGCTGCTGATCGAGGTCGGGCATCTCGACGCGCTCGCGGATGCCGCCGTCCAGAGCGTTTAGAAGCAGCAACTCGCGGCCCCTCTCGCGCCTCGCGAACACAGCGACCGAGTTCCCGTCCGGCGAGACCGCGACGTCCACGCCCCCGAGTGGAGCCGTTGTCAGCCACTGGCTCGCGATGTACTCGTACCGGGTCGTGTAGCCCTTCGTCAGGTTGCGGTAGAGCTTTCGCTCCCGTGTCGAGAGCACGACGACGTCGGCGTCGTCCTTCAGTGTCGAGATCGCCGCGATGAAGTCGCCCGAGGGATAGGCGCGGGGCGAGAGCTCGGCCGAGGGCTCCTCTTCGAGCTTGAACCGCTCGCCGAAGTCGATCGGCTCGCCCTTCTCGGTCAGGATCTTCAGGTACTTCTGCCGCAGATAGCGCCGGAACTTGACGTCGAAGTCCTCCGCCGAGAGGTTGAAGGCCCGCCGGATGACCTTTTCGACGTTGCCGCCGATCTGGTTGCGGAACTCGAAGACGAAGTCGCGGACCGAGTCCTTCCCCCACTCCGCCTCGATGAAATCGAACACCGCGTGTCCGAACCGGTACGCGAAGAACCCGCCGACGCCCACCGCGGCAATCTCCGGGACCTGGTCCGCGAGCACCGCGTCGCGCAGGACCATCCGGTCCTTGTTGTCCTCGTCGTTGCCGAAATACGACGCCATCCCCTCCGTGAACCACTGGGGCGCGTTCGTCGTGGTAGCGCGGATGTAGTTGCCTCCGAACAGGATCTCGAACTGGAAGACGTGCGTGAGCTCGTGCGCGATGAGCTGCTGGAGCTTCTCGTCGGGAAGGTCGATCGGAAGCACCATCCGGTTGCGAGACGGCAGCGCGAACGCGCCGATCCCTTCGGGAATGAAGTTCAGGATCGTGTTCGTCTGCTCGAAGTCCGAATGGGTCGCGTAGTAGATCAGGTTGATCGGCTTGGGGATCTGGAAGTTGAGCGCACGCGAGATTTCGTCGTAGGCGCTCTCGGCATACGACGTGACTTTGGTGAGCGCAATCCGCTCCGTCTCGTAGAAGTAGATCGTGAAGTGGGTCGAGCGATAGATCTTCCAGTCGAACTTGTCGTAGGCGATCTTGTTCTTGCCGAATTGCGCGCCGGCGGGCGCCGCGGCACAAAGGAGGAGAGTGAGCGCGATCGCGATCTTCTTCATGTCGAAGCCCTCCTCGGTGGCAACCCCTCCCCGATGTCATCCCGAGCGAAGCGAGGGATCCCTCGCGCCGTTGGCGTTCGGGATGACATTGAAGAGCGCCTTTGGCGCTCGGGATGACGGCGAAAAGACTGCTCGCGGCCGTGAACGGGATGTCGGATGGTCGGTGCCTCGGCTTCAGCCCGGTCAGTCGGTGAAGATGTACCGCTCTGCCTCGCGGTCGCGCGCTACGAAGAGGTTCAGGATCTGGTTCTCGAGCGAGAACAGGTTCTCGAAGAGGCCCTGCAGCTCGTCCGCCCGCCGCCCTCCGGTCTGCCGGAAGTCCTTGAACTCGTCCTGGAGGATCTTCTCGCCGGAGCGACCGTCGAAGACGAGGAAGACGATGTCGAACAAGAAGCCGGTCTGCTCGACGTAGACCTGGCGGTAGTAGGTCCGTCCGTCGATGGGGGAGACGTACTCCTCGGTCTTGTAGCCGGAGCGGTCCTCGACGCGGAACTCGAGGCTTCCGGAGACGAGGATCTCCGCCCCCGTCTGCACACCGAGCGCGCGCCAGAATTCCGTCGAGCGGCCGAGCTCGGAGAGGTTCTGCGTCGGCAGCTTCAGGTCGGTCGGAAGCTCGACGACCTCGAGCTTCGTCTTTTTCTCGATCTGCTTCTTCAGAAATCGCTGGAACTCCGCCTGGAGGTCCACGTTCTGGAGTCGGCGGTCGCGCGCTTTCTCGGCCTCGGTCGCGATCACGAAAGGCACCAGCGCGATCTTCTCGTTTCCGCGCAGCGGCAGACGGGGTTTCAGGGGGAGCTTCAGGCGCACCTGGGTGACTCCGGCCAGGGCAGGGAGGGCAACGAACAGGGAAACGAGCCCGAGCGCGAGGATCCCTCTCACCCCGACCCTCCGGCTGCTCGCTTTGGGAATGACCCGACCGGTCGCGGTCGGAGCCTTCCTGTCGGCGAGAGGCGTCCCGCCCTCGCGCTCTCCCGCCGAGGGGAAAGGGGACTCGCGGCTAGGACCCACCGGTCGCCTTTCCGGTCGTCCGGGTGTACGAGGTGTAGAACTCCGCGAAACGGGCATAGTTGCGGCGAATGTGCGAGTCGTTCGGGTCGAGCTCGAGCGCGCGCTTGTACGCGGAGAGCGCCCGCGCGAACTCGCCGCTCGCCTCGAAAGCGACCGCGAGATTGTTGTGCGCCCGGGCGTTGTTCGGCTCCTTTTCGACGGCTCTTTCGAAGCGGAACGCGGCCTCTCGCCAGAGTCCTTTTCGGGCGACTTCGCTTCCGAAGGAGATCTGGGTCTCCGCCTTGTCCGTGCGGGCGTAGGAGCCGCAGCTCACGGTCAGCAGGACGGCTCCGAGAGTCAGCGCAGCTTTCGTCAATCCATCCTCGAGCTCCCCTCCCGGGGGCGGCTATTATAGGTAAGCCTTTTCGCGCTCGCGGAATTTCGCCGTTCCGATCGCGCGTCCCAACTCCTTCCGTCATTTCGGGGGCCGATCGCGAGCCCCCTCAGCCTGTCCCGAGCGGACGCGAAGGAGGGAGGTTCCGCGGGAGGACAGGAAGGTTAGGGAAACATGAAAGGCGCAACGTCCGATGGAGATCCCCGCGGAACCGGGTCCGGATCGGGTGCTGCCGAGAATAGTCTTCAGACGATGTCGATCGCCTCGCTCTCGCGCCGGACGGCGCTCTCCTGGGCCCGGTCGCCGCATCTGACCCCGCAGCGGGTCTGGCCGGCGCTGCGGGATCGCGGCGGTCTCGAGGCCCTCCTCGCGAGTGGCGAGGCGGAGCTCGCCGAACGGCTGGGGTCGCGCGAACGCGCCCGGGCGGTCCTCGGGGGGCCCGAAGACGCCGCCGCCGACCGGTGGGGGGCCTCCATCGAGGGTTCCGGGATCCGCATCGTGACCGCGTTCGACGAGGAATATCCCGCCGCCCTCTCCGAGATCGCCGATCCGCCGTTCGTCCTCTTCGCGGTCGGGCGCCTCGAGAAGCTGAAGCTGCCGGCGGTCGCGGTCGTCGGTTCGAGGAACGCGACGCGCTACGGTCGCGACGTCGCGGCGCGGCTCGCCCGGGAGCTCTCCCAGGCGGGAGTCACGATCGTCTCCGGATTCGCGCGTGGCGTCGACGCGGCGGCGCACGAGGCGGCTCGCGAAGGCCCGGGCGGCACGATCGCGGTGCTCGGGTGCGGGCTCGACATCGACTATCCGCGCGAGCACGCGCGCCTGAAAGAGGCGATGTCGGAGAGCGACCTGCTCCTCTCGGAGTTTCCGCCCGGCGCGGAGCCGCGTCCGAGCAACTTCCCGATCCGCAACCGCATCATCGCGGGCGTCGCGGCCGGAGTCGTCGTCGTGGAGGCCTCGCGCCGAAGCGGTTCGCTCATCACGGCGCGCCTGGCCGCCGACTCGGGCCGCGACGTCTTCGCCGTTCCGGGGAGCGTCTTCTCCGAGACCTCCGTCGGCTCACACGAGCTGCTTCGCGATGGCGCCATCCTCTGCCGTAGCGCGGAAGACGTTCTCGCCGAGCTCTTCCCCTCCGTCGGTCCTTCGCGTCTCTCGATGACGGGTACGGCAAGAATCCCGGCGGACCTCTCGCCGGACGCCGCGCGTCTCTATGAGACGCTCGCGCGCGAGGAATCGCTTTCGGCCGAGGAGCTCGCGCAGATGCTCGACCTGCCGGCCGCGACGATCCTCGCCGCGCTTTTCGAGCTCGAGGGCGCCGGGCTCGCGGTCTCGGAAGCGGGACGCTACGCGACAATGAGACGTTAGAAGCCCCGAGTCCCAAATCGCTCAGGGCTCACGGGAATACGTCGTTGTTGTAGTCACCGGGACACGCCCCGGAAGAGGTGCTTCGCGGCGGATGGCACGCGACGGCGCTTCACGCTCCGCCCGGCTAGGGGGCTCGGGGGACCGCAAGGTCCCCCGCTGAGATTACTCGGACAGACTCCTAGTTTGCGCTTTGCAGTCCGTTGTGGCAGCGTCCCGCACCCTGTCATGCCGAGCATCGTCATCGTCGAGTCGCCTGCGAAGGCGCGCACCCTGGAGAAGTTCCTGGGCAAGGACTTCCGTGTGCTCGCCTCGTACGGGCACGTGCGGGACCTTCCGAAGAAGGGCCTGGGCGTGGACCGCGAGAACTCCTACGAGCCGACGTACGAGGTCCTTCACGGCAAGGAGAAGACGCTCCTCGAGCTGAAACGGGCCACGGCGAAGGCCGACGCGGTCTATCTCGCCGCGGACCCCGACCGTGAGGGAGAGGCGATCTCCTGGCACCTGAAGGAAACGCTCGCGCCGTCGGCCGGGGGCAAGCCGTTCCGCCGGGTGCGGTTCAACGAGATCACGAAGAGGGCCGTGCTGGCCGCGATGGACCAGGCCGGGGAGATCGACTCCCGGCTCGTGGACGCGCAGCAGGCGCGCCGGATCATCGACCGGCTCGTCGGCTACGAGGTCTCCGACCTGCTGTGGAAGAAGATCTGGCGCGGGCTGTCCGCCGGCCGCGTCCAGACGGTCGCGCTGCGGATCATCTGCGAGCGCGAGAAGGACATCGAGAGCTTCGTCCCGGTCGAATACTGGACGGTGGACGCGGATCTCGAAGCGTCCACGCCGCCGCCGTTCACCGCGAAGCTCGTCTCGTTCGACGGGCAGAAGCTCAAGTTCGACGGGACCGACCCGCGGCTGGATTCGGAGACCGCGGCGGAGCGGGTGCGCCAGGAAGTGGAGCGCGCGGCGTGGCGGGTCGCCAAGGTCGACACTTCCGAGCGGCGCAAGAACCCGCCGCCCCCCTTCATCACCTCGCAGCTCCAGCAGGCGGCCGCGCGGCGGCTCTCCTTCCCGGTCCGCCGCACGATGCAGATCGCGCAGCGCCTCTATGAAGGCCGCGAGATCCCGGGCCGCGGCACCGTCGGCTTGATCACGTACATGCGCACCGACTCCACGCGCGTCTCCAACGATGCTCTGGGGGCGGTTCGCGAGCACATCGCGGCACGGTACGGATCGGGTTCGGACGTCCTGCCGGATTCGGCGCGGTTCTTCCGCGGCAAGCGCGGCGTCCAGGACGCGCACGAGGCGATCCGTCCGACCGACCTGTCTCTCCCGCCGGACGAAGTCGCCCGCCACCTCTCGTCGGAAGAGGCGAAGCTCTATCGGCTGATCTGGGAACGATTCGTCGCGTCGCAGATGGCACCGGCCGTCTACGACACGGTCGCCGCCGAGATCGAGGCGGGCCGGGCCCTCTACCGCGCCTCCGGCTCGACGTTGAAGACGCCCGGCTACCTCGCGGCGCACGGCGTCGCGGTGGAAGAGGACGAGGAGGCCGAAAAAGAGGGCGCGAAGCTGCCGCCACTGACGGCCGGCGAGACGCTGAAGCTCATTGCCGTCAAGGCCGAACGGAAAGAGACGCAGCCGCCGCCGCGCTTCAACGAGGCGTCACTCGTGAAGTTCCTCGAGGAGAACGGAATCGGCCGACCGTCCACATACGTCGAGATCCTGCGAAAGCTCGAGGACCGCGAGTACGTCCGCAAGAAGGACCGGCGGTTCATCCCCACGGCGCTCGGGCGTACCGTCGTCGAGCTCCTGATCCCGTACTTCGACGATTTCTTCGAGACCGGCTATACCGCGAAGATGGAGGAGCGTCTCGACGAAGTCGAGGAGGGAAAGCTCTCCTGGCGCACGGCGCTCGCGGAGTTCGACGAGAAGTTCACGCGAGACCGCAACCGCGCGCTGGAGAAGATGGTCTCGAGCAAGGCGGGGATCCCGGTCGCCGACGCGCGCCAGCTTCACCTTCCGGTCCCGGCGGATCTCGAGGAGAAATGTCCGCAGTGTGGCAAGAAGCTGAAGCTGCGAATGGGCAAGAACGGGCTCTTCGTCGCGTGCAGCGGGTATCCCGCGTGCACGTTCACGATGCACATCCCCGACCCGGACGAGGACGCGATCGATTCGGCCGAGCTCGAGTCGACGACGTGCGAGGAGTGCGGCTCTCCGATGAAGCTGCGGCAGAGCCGGACCGGGAAGGCGTTCCTCGGCTGCACGGCCTATCCCCGCTGCCGCAACATCGTCAACGTCGTGATGGCCGAGGGAAAGGCCGAGGCGCGGCCGGACGAGGCGACGGGGGAAAGCTGCCCGCAGTGCGGCAGCCCGCTCGTGCGCCGACACGGCCGCTACGGCGCGTACGTCTCGTGCTCGAACTATCCCGCGTGCCGGTACAAGCCCCCGAAGCCGGTCCTGGACACGGGCGTCCGATGCCCGAAGGACGGTGGCGCGATCGTCGAACGACGCGGCCGGTTCAAGCCGTTCTACGGTTGCGTGAACTACCCGGCCTGTGACTTCTCGCTGAACGCGCGTCCGATTCCGGAAGCGTGTCCCAGCTGCGGAAACCCGTATCTCCTTCTGCGCGAGCGCAAGGGTGGGGCGGTGCTCGCCTGCGATCGTGCCGGCTGTGGCTTCGAGAAACCGGCTGGCGAGATCCCGTCGATGAGAGAGGTGCTCGTCGAGACCCGACCGACTCCGCGAGTCGTTGCGGGGAAGGAGAAGCCCGCGCCGGCCGGGAGAAGGCTCTCGCGAGCGCGCTCGGCCGAGTCGAAGGCGGCCGCGCCGCGGCGCCGCGCCAAACGCGCCAGCTAGGAATGTGTCCGAGTAATCTTTTCGCGGGGGACCTTGCGGTCCCCCGAACCCCCAGCCCGCACTATTCACGAACGACTCCGGCCGCCCCGCGGATCTTTTTCCGCCATGCGACGTCAGGCCTCCTCTGCGATGCGCCCCGGCATCGCCGTCGTCGGCCTTCCTTGCCTGGCGAAAGAATCTCTCGCGGGAACAAGATGTACCTGGACTCAGGGAAGTCATCGTGTCGCACGCCTCCCCGGCTCAGTCGCTTGCCCGTGTTTCGGCCGGGTGCTCATGAATAGTGCGGGCTAGGCGAGAAGGTGTCCGAGTTTGTCGGCGGGGGGCTTTGCGGTGCCCCGCACCCCCTGATTTCGGCCCGGCCATGAGCGGGCCGGCGCCGGTCGTCGTCTCCGACCTCGTCCGAGTCTTCCGCGGGAAGACGGGGGAGATCCGCGCGGTCGACGGGCTCTCCTTCGAGGTGCCGCGCGGAACCCTTTTCGGTCTGCTCGGACCCAACGGCGCGGGTAAGACGACGACCCTGCGCATCCTGACGACTCTTCTCGCGCCGACTTCCGGGCTCGTGCGGGTGGCTGGCCACGATCCGGTCCGCGAAGGCTTCGCGGTGCGCCGGTCGATTGCCGCGGTGCTGCAGGACAACGCGTCCGAGCAGTTCCTTTCGGTTCGCGACAACTTCCTGTGCTACGCGCGGCTCCACGGCCAGCCGCGGAAAGAAACCGATCGCCGCCTCTCCGAGGTCGCCGAGCGCTTCGGGTTGGCCGATGTACTCGCGGAGAAGGCGGCCGATCTGTCAGTCGGGATGAGGCGGCGCGTTCAGGTCGCCAAAGTGTTCCTGCTCGATTCGCCGATTCTGTTCCTGGACGAGGCGACGACCGGCATGGACCCGCTCGTGAAGCGCGAGGTCCTGGACCGGATTCGCGAGGTCGCACGCGAGGGGCGCACGGTCGTGCTGACCACGCAGAACATGGACGAGGCGGAGCGGCTGTGCGACGAGATCCTGATCGTCGCCCGGGGCCGGGCAGTGGCTCGCGGGGACGTCGAGACAGTGAAGCGGCTGCACGCGCCGACGCTCGAGGTCCAGGTCTCCTTCGAGGAGCCGCCGCAGGATCTGACCGAGTTCCTCGCACCGTACCGTCCCCTGACGACGTCGTTCGAGGACGGCCGGCTGAAGGTATGCCTCGCCGGGTCGAGGCGCGACGCCGCGAACTTCCTCGCCGCGCTGGCCGCGCGCTATCGCGTCGCCGACTTCGAGGTCACTGCCGCGTCGCTCGAGGAGGCGTTCCTGGGGGCGATCGGAGGTCCGCAGCCCGCGGCCCGATCCGGCGAGGAGGAACGATGAGCACGCCTTTCTTCCCGGCCTGGAGCCGACTGCTCGCGGTCGCGGGACGCGAGGTCCGATTCCGCTTCTCGAACTTCGGCTGGCTCTTCTGGGACCTCTGCTATCCGTCCGGATACCTGCTCGCCCTCGGGGCGGGCTTGTCGGGTCTCCTGGTCGGCGAGATCGCGGGAGGCTCGTACGCCGCGTTCCTCCTGCCGGGCATACTCGTCATGGCGGGGCAGACGCTCGCGGTCAACTCCTCCTGGGCGCTGTTCATGGACCGGGACAACGGGATCCTGTTCGAGCACCTGACCTACCCGCTCAAGCGCGCGGATTTCCTCGGGGGAAGACTTCTCTTCAACGTCGGGATGGCGGCGCTGCAGGCGATCATCCTGGTCGTTGCGGCGGCATTCGTTCTCGAGGTGCCGATCGGTCCGGGAAGCGCTGCCGCCCTCGTCCTCGGAGCCGTCGCGTCGGTTCCGTTCTGGTTCTTCGGTCTCTTTGCGGCGGCGATTCAGATTCGCCGAATCGACGCCTACAGCACGTTCCTGAACGTCGTGTTCCTGGGCGCGCTGCTCCTCTCTCCGGTCTTCTATCCGCTCGACCAGATGCCCGGCTGGTTCCGGGCGATCGCGTGGGCAAACCCGCTGACGTGGTCGGTCGACGTGCTGCGCGCAGTCGCGTTCCGCGGCGCCAGCGGGGGGAGGGTCGCCTTGGAGGTGGCCGCCTACGCCCTCGCAACCGCGCTCGCGTTCGCGTGGGCGCTCAAGAGCCTCCGGACCGCGCTGCGATAGGTTCGACGGAGCCGGGATGATCGCACGGATCTGGCACGGGTGGACGATCCGCGAGAACGCGGCCGCCTACGAGGAGCTCCTGAAAGGCGAGATCCTGCCGGGGATCGCGAACCGGCACATCCATGGGCTCCGCGGCGCGCACCTTTTGAGGCGCGACGTGCCCGAGGGCGTCGAGTTCGTCACGATCCTGTGGTTCGACTCGCTCGATGCGGTGCGCGAACTCGCCGGCGAAGACTACGAGGCGGCCGTCGTGCCGGAGAAGGCGAGGCAGCTGCTCATCCGTTTCGACGCCCGCTCCGCGCACTACGAGACGGTGCTCTCGCCTTTCCAAACGACGAACCGACCATATTTATGGTAATATTCCTTTCCATATGAAGACCACGGTTGACCT
>DASWIB010000204.1:0-11604 GCA_036397915.1 Thermoanaerobaculia bacterium
CGGCCGCCGTCGAACCGGAGCTCCAGGTGATCCGTGGGCCGCACGACGGCGAACAGGTTGATGGTGGCGCCGTCGCCCCGGCGCGAGTTGTCGAAGTCGACCTGCTCGCCGGCGTCTCCGTTCAGCCCGAGCCGGTTGAAGACGCGGGAGGGACTTCCGCTGACCTCGTAGATGAGTCGCGTCCGGTCGAACGTCCTCTCTCCCGCCCGCACTTTGTCGAAACCGACCCGGAGACGGATGAACGACGAGAAGAGGCCGTCCATCCCCGCACCCGGGGATATCTGTCGAAGAATGAGTGAGCCGTCGGTCTCCGACTGGTAGTCCGCGATCAGGAAAGGGCGCACCCGACTGAAGAACCCTTTCGTGGGTCGGAACGTGCGGGCGAACTCGCCGTAGGTCTCGCGGTAGCCCACCTGCGGCAGGAACCCGTTGTCCGCGCGGAATTCGTCCCCGAAGTCCCAGTAACCCACGAACCAGTCCCAGGTGCGGGTCGTGTGACTCCACCAGATCACCCCGGCGTGGTCCGAGAGCTTCTGCCCGTTCCACTCCGCGGCGAGCTCCGGCCGATTCGGAGTCTCGCTGTGCGAAAAGAGGAGCTGGCCCGTCACGGTGTCCTTTTCGCTCGGAGCCCACCGGAAGTCGGGTCCGAAAACTCGATTCGAGCCGCCGTCCTCGATCTCCCGATCCGTCGCGAGAAAGCTCAAGAACGAGCTCCCGAACTCGTGCCGGACCCGACCGATCGCCGCAATCGACTCGAACTCCTGGTCGGCGAGACTCGAGAAGTTCGGGCCCGGAATGATGACGCTCCCACCTCCGCGGTCGTCGGCGACCAGAACGGTGTATGCGGTGTGCCCGAACTTTCCGGTCGCGCGCGCTCCCCAGCGTGGTGAGGTGATGGTGCGCGTGTAGACGGCGCGGATCTCCGTCGAGAAGAGCTCGATGGCTTCGAGAAAGAAGGGTCGCTTTTCCGGGAAGAAGAGCGCGAAGCGCTCGTTCGCGCCGATCTGCGCGATGTCCGACTCGACCTGCGAGAAATCCGGGTTGATGGTCGCATCGATGGCCGTGTTCACTCCCGGCGTCCACTTCACGTCGACGCCTCCGTCCGGCTCGATGTTCCCGTTCTCGAGCGGCGAGCCGAGCTCCCCTTCCGGGAAGGCGTCCTGGGC
This sequence comes from Thermoanaerobaculia bacterium, assembly GCA_036397915.1. Taxonomy (GTDB): domain Bacteria; phylum Acidobacteriota; class Thermoanaerobaculia; order UBA5066; family Gp7-AA6; genus Gp7-AA6. The sequence goes on from DASWIB010000204.1 coordinate 1,167, forward strand.
CGCGGTCACGTAAGGGGCGACGACGAGGTGGCCGCCCGAGGGCAGGCCGGTCAGACCGGTGAGCGGGTTGGAACGACAGATGAAGCAGTTGCCGCCGCGCGGCAGCTTCGTCGAGAAGTACTGGTGGCGGAAGTCATATGGATGGTTGCGGTACAGCATGATGTTCCACTGCTGCGGGTCGGATCTCTTGTAGCGAAGCGACGTGAACGGAATCCGCAGCTCGAGCACCCAGCCCTCGGCCGTGATGCGTCCGGCGGAGTCCCAGTAGTAGTCGGGCGACGAGTCCTCGCCGCTCGCATCGTCGGTGTTCGCGTCGTACTGGATCCCGCGGGGATTCGCCAGGAAGAGGATCGCACGCCGCGCCTCCCCGTGCGTGTCGAGGATGATCCCTCCGTAGTCCGTCGTGCTCGAGACGTTGTCGCGGTCCCCAAAGGGAGCCCGGATCTTTCCGGGCTGCGGGTCCGCGAACTCGAACCCGGCGTAGAGGAACTTCTCGTCGTATGTCAGGTAGCCGACGTTCCTGACCTTCGGTTCGACGTTGTCGCCCGGGTTCGTTTCGTACCACGTGGTTACTTTTGTCGCACCGGCCCAGCCCGGGTCGGAGAGATTTCCATCGACGGCGATGGGACCGGCCGCCCGCGCGATCGGGATCGAAACTCCCTGCTCGCGGCCTGCCGCGGAGAGCGGCGCGGCGGCGGACAGCAGGCCGATGGTGACACAAGTACGAATACTTTCGTTGCGCGACACCTTCTGCTTAGACGTGGAATTTTCGAAAAAGTTTGTGTTCGGCGACAGAATCGTTAGTCCGAACCACTGCCGGCCTTCCCGGTTTGACCCCGCCCGAGTCCAGGATGACCGCTTCGCGTTTACCTCATCGCCTCCATCGGCGAGAGGCGTGAGGCGCGTACGGCGGGATACATCCCGAAGACGAGCGCGAGCGCGAGCGCCGTCGCCCACGCGACCAGAAGCCCCACGGGATTGACGATCAGACCGTACGGGAACTTCGGCGAGAGCGCCTCGCAGACGGCGGCGCCGGCGACCGTTCCGGCGAACGCCCCCACGGCCGCGAGCACGAGCGCCTCGAGGATGAACTGGATGAAGACCTCGTGATCGGACGCACCCATCGCCTTGCGCAGGCCGATCTCGTACCGGCGATCGGAGAACGAGATCAGCATGACCGATAACACGCCCACCCCGCCGACGAGCAGCACGGTCGCGGCCAGGCTCATCAGCACGATCGTCCAGCCGCGCATCTGGTCGAGGAAGTTCTGGTACGAGCGCGCGAGCTCCTCGGCGAGATCGGTGATCTCGACGTCCTCGATGTTGTGGTGAGCCTGCTTCGCGCGGCCGATCATCGTCGCGGACACTTCGGCGAGATCTTTCTTCGACGCGAGCTTCACACCGACGTGCTCGAGCTTGTGGTCGGGATCGATCCGGTCCATGAACGTTTCGATCGGGATCAGGATGCCGTTCGCGTCGTAGTAGTTTTCGTCGCTGAAGATCTGGCCGGCGGCCAGGACGCCGACAATTCGAAATCGGACTCCTTCCGCCGTGATGTCGCGCCCGACGGGGTCCGAGCCGCCGAAGAGCTTCGACCCGAGAGTCGCGCCGACGACCGCCACCGTGCTGCGCCGGCGCTGGTCGTCCTCCGTCAGGCCGCGCCCGATGCCGATCGGCCGGTTCATCCACTGCGCGTAGTCGTGGGTGACGCCGACGATCCAGAGCCGCTCGGTTCCGCCGGGGACGCGGACGGCGGAGCGCTTCTGCGCGCGTGGGAGGAACGCGAGGGCCTTCGGATGCGGCGCCGTCAGCCGCGGGAGGTCCTCGTAGCGAAGGCCCGGGCTCATCGCGAAACGTTTCTGCTCCTCGGTTGTCTCCGGCGACTTCGGCGCGACCATGATCGTCCCGTCCCAGCTCATCCCGGCGAATCCGGTCCCGACCCTGTCCATGACTCCATCGAGCACTGACGTCATCACGACGAGCGCGAAAACGCCGAGCATCAGGAGCGTCAGCGTCAGCATCGAGCGCAGCTTGTGCGCCCAGAGCTCGATGAAGCCCGTCCGGATCACTTCGCCGTAGAGCGCGAGGCGTGCCGGCAACGAAAGCCGCGGGTTGGAGTCGAGGCTGATTCCCTGCGTGCGACCGGCCGGATGCAGCAATTCCGCGTCGACTCTACTCATAGCGGAGCGCCTCCATCGGCGACAGCCGGGCGGCCTTGATCGCCGGATAGAGCGCGAACAGGAAACCGAATGCGCTCGCGAGGAGGAAGGCGAAGAGGAAACTCTTCGGGTCCATGTAAAGCGGGATCCCGATGGCCGCGGTGATGATCTTCGAGAACCCGACGCCGGCGACGAGACCGACTGCGGCGCCCACTCCGGACACGAGGAGCGCCTCCGTCAGGATCTCCTTGAAGATTTCTTTCCCGGGCGCGCCGATCGCCATCTTGACTCCGACCTCGCGGACTCGCTCCTTCAACGACGCCATCTGGATGTTCACGTTGACGATGCCGCCGCCCAGGATCGAAAGGATTCCCGACAGCCAGAAGATGATGTTGTAGGCCTCGTTCTGGCTGCGGCGTTTCTTCATGCGCGCGTTGACGTCGTCCAGTCGGAAATCCCGCTGGAGACGATGGTTCGCCGTGAGCAGCCCCGACAGGCCCTTCGAGAACTTCGCAATCACGTCGACGTCGCGCATCTTGAAGGTCACCCGATCGAGGCGCTGGTACGCGTCGCCCTCGAAGCGACGTGTCACGAGCGTCGCCGGCACCGCAATGATCCGGTTTCGCCAGCGGAAGATGTTCCGCTGACTCTTGCGGAAGCGGAAGACGCGTTCGTGGAAGAGCCCGACGACCTTAACGGGCACGTCTCCGATGCGCATCGTCTGGCCGAGCGCGTCGCCGTGGGGGAAGAAGACGGTCCCCGCTTCGGTGCCGAGAATCGCGACCGGCGCGCCGAACGAGAGGTCTTCCGAGGAGAAGCCGCGCCCCTCGGCGATCTCGTAGCCCTCCGTCGCGAGAAACTCACCGCCGATACCGGAGACCCGCCTCTCCTGGTCGGCGTAGGGCGAGCGGACTCTCGCCTGCGCGGACTTGATCTGGCTCGCGCCCGCGACGAGCTGGCGATCCAGGTCCATCCCGTCATGCGCGTCCTGTGCGCGCAGGCCGAGGTTCGCCGTCTGGAGCGCCGAGGGTCGGCCGTCGTTGACGACCGGGTTCGGCTGGACGTTCAGCTTGTCCAGGCCTCCCAGACGCACGTAGAGCTCGTCGGCGCGCCGCCGCTGGCTGTCGGAGATCGAGAAACCACCCAGCACGGAGGCGACGCCGAGAATGACGCCGAGCGCTTGCAGGACCGAGCGGGCGGGGTTCTCCCGCATCTCGGTCCAGGCATTGCGGACGCGCTCGCGGAAGGCACCCGAGAACATGGTGACTTCAGGCCACGCTCTCGGTCGAGGTCGCGATCCGGCCGTCGTGAATCTCGACCTGTCGCGTCGCGAGCGAGGCGATCGAGAGGTCGTGCGTGACGATCAGGATCGTGTTGCCCTGCCGGTGGAGCTCGGTGAAGAGCTCGAGTACCTCGTGCCCCGTCTTCGAGTCGAGCGCGCCGGTCGGCTCGTCGGCGAGGAGCATCGCGGGACGGTTCGCGAGCGCGCGGGCGACCGCGACGCGCTGGCGCTGACCGCCCGAGAGCGCCGACGGAAGTGCGCGCGCCTTCTCCGGAATCCCGACCTTTTCCAGGAGCTCCGTCGCGCGACGGCGCCGCTCCCTTCGTGGAACTCCGGCGTAGAGCATCGGAAGTTCGACGTTGCGAAGGACCGAAGCTTTCGGCAGCAGGTTGTAGAGCTGGAAGATGAATCCGATCTTGTGATTGCGGATTCGGGCGAGCTCGGCATTGGAAAGACCGTCCACCCGCTCGCCGTCGAAGGCGTAGCTGCCGCTCGTCGGCTTGTCCAGGCACCCGAGGATTGCCATCAAGGTCGACTTCCCGGAGCCCGACGGCCCGATGAGCGCCAGAAACTCACCCCGCTCGACGGTCAGGTCGACGCCTCGGAGAGCCCGAACGGCGACGCCGTTCGAGCCGAACGTCTTCGTCAGGCTCCTCGTCTCGATGATGGGCGTCATTGCTCGGATTCCGGAGGTGTCAGGGATCCGTGTCAGAGAGCTCCGGTTCCGGATACTCGACACCTGAAAACCTGATCCCGGCTAATCGTCCTCGTCCTTCTCGATCTTCTTCTTCGTCGGGTCTTCGAGGGAGACCTGCTCCCCCGGCTTCAATCCCGCCAGGATCTCGACTCGCTCGAGCGTCGCGACCCCGGCTTTGACGGGTACGACGTCGAAGTAGCTCTTCCAGTGGTCGGCGAGCCAGATGAACTTGTTGCGGCCGGACAGTCCCTCGCGCGCCGCACCGATCTGCTGCGGCTTCAACCCCGCCTTCAACCGGTACGCGATCGTGTTGCCCTCGCGCCTCTGCAGAGCTTCGAGCGGGATCGAAACCGCCTTGTCGCGCTTCTCGCCCAGGATCTCGACGTTCGCGCTCATCCCGGTCTTGAAGTGCTCACCGAGCTGGTCGAGCGTGATCTCGACCTTGAACACCTTGATCTTCTCGACAAGCTCGGCGGCGGGGGAGACGAAGCTGACTTTTCCGGTAAAGACCTTCTGGGGGTAAGCGTCGAGGGTGATCCGCGCCGGCTGCCCGACCTCCACTTTCGCGATGTCCACCTCGTTCAGGTTCACCCGGATGATGAGCGACTTCAGGTCCGCGACCGTGAAGAGGACGGTTCCTTCGTTGAACGACGAGACGCCGGAAGTCACGGTCTCGCCGAGCTCGACGCCGCGCTTGATGACGACGCCGTTCATCGGCGTGGTGACGCGCGCTTTCTGAGAGGCCGCGTTGCCCGAGATCGGTATCCCGCGGTCCTGGACGATCTGGTAGCGCATCTGCGCGGCATCGAGTCCCTGAGCGGTCAGGTCGCGCTTGTTCTGCGCGATGCGAAGCGCGTCCCGGCCGATCAACCCGGAGTCGAAGAGCGCCTTCTGCGAAACGAGATCGCGCTCGGCGTCCTGGAGCCTCAACTTCCCTTCGATCACGCCGGCCTGCACGTCGGAGAGCGACTGCGCCTGGTTGACGTCCGGCTCGATCTCCGCGAGCACGTCTGCCACCCGAACCAGCGCTCCCTCACGCACCCTCAAACCGATGACGCGGCCGGACACGGGCGACTTGACGTCGACCTTGGTGACGGGGTCGACGACGCCGACCTCGCGGACCGAGACCTGGAGGTCTTCCGCCTGAACCTTGCCGAGCCGGAAGGGAAGCTCGGCCGGTTCCTTGGACTTGTCCTTGCTCCGCGCGGCGACGACCGCGCCCCCCGCGATGAGGACGGCGAGGATCCCGAGCACGATCCAGCGCTTCTTTTTCCTGGTCATCCACCCTCCGACTGGCTGCACACAGATACGCGACCCCCGATGGAATGTTCCGATGGCGGCGGCTGCGGGAGAGCTCCGGCTGTGCCCAGTGTCGCAGCGAGAAGCCCTTTCTTTTCTGTCACATGCATCGGTCGCGGGACCGACGAATAAGGCAACCGGAACGTGGAGCCGCAGGGAGATAATCCCGCGGGATGAGCGCGGCTCGCCGCGAGGCTCTCCTCCAGGCGTTCGCCGGCTACCGCGCCGCCGACTCGCGTGACGATGAGGCCGCCTCTCGATTTCGGCGGTTTGTGCAGCGCGCCGATCCTTTTCGCCGCAACGACCCGGACGGGCACGTCACCGCGAGCGCCGTCGTCGCGCGCTCCGGAAATGTCGCGGGGACAGGCCCTGCGGGCCTGCACCCGCCGCAGAATTTCGAGTTCCTCCTGGTTTTCCATCGCAAGCTCGACCGCTGGCTGCAGCCGGGTGGTCACGTCGAGCCGGACGACGCTTCCGTGTTCGAGACCGCGGTGCGCGAAGCGCGCGAGGAGACCGGGGTCGGCAGTTTTGCCGCACCACTCGGCGACACGATCCTGGATCTGGACGTTCACCCGATCCCTGCGTTCGGGAACGAGCCCGCCCACGTTCACTACGATGTCCGCTTCCTGCTGACGACGGAGGACGCCGGCGCGCTCGCCCCCGGCGCGGCGTGGTTCGCACGTGCCGACGTGGCCGGGATCGATCGCGATGGCTCGCTCTCGCGCGCCGTCCGCAAGGTTGTCCTCCGCCTCCCGCCGCCGTGACGCAAGCGTTCCGCCTTCCCGATCCGAGCCTTTCGAAGCTCGCGCGGCGCTCTCTGATCTCGGCGCTCATCGGGATCACGATGGTCTTCCTGGCGACATTCGACGGCTCGGGATCGACGTCGCCGACGTCTCCGGGAAGGGCATGGGTGCGAGCCTGATCATGGCATCGGTCAAGGCGGTCCTGCCGCTCATCGCCGCGCAGCGCTCGGTCGACGAGACTCTTCGGGAGCTGAACCGGAAGCTCACCTCCGATCTCGGACCGCGCGAGTTCGTGGCGCTCGCCTACGCGCGCTGCGAGTCCGACGGGCGCTTCACTCTCGGCAACGCCGGCCTGCCCGACCCTTATCTTCTGCGCCCCGGAGAAGCTCCTCTGGCGCTCGACGTGGCCGGTCCGCGGCTGCCCCTCGGGCTTCGAGAAGGGCTCGAGTATGGGTCTCTCGCCGGGCGACTCGAGCCGGGTGAGAAGCTGCTTCTGCTCACCGACGGTCTCCCGGAGGCGCCGACTCCGGCGGGCGAGCCGCTCGGGTACGCGGCGCTCGAGGGGCTCTTCGGTGCCGACTCGGTTTCGCCGGCCGCGTTTCTCGACGGACTTCTCGATCGTCTTCGCGCCGCGACCAAACCGATTCTCGAAGACGACTGGACGGTGCTCGCTCTGGAGCGGAAGGCTCCCGGCAATGACTGACAGGTTTCCAGCACACGAAGGTCAGGTGGAGACCTGACCCCACGGGCTTTCGGAGACACGGGCCTCTCGGTGACGCCGCTCGGGTTCGGAGCCGGCGGAGTCGGAGATCCCTCGCTGTCCGAGCCGGAGGCCGCCCGCCTCCTGAACGAGGTCCTCGACCTCGGGGTCGGGTTGATCGACACCGCCCGCAGCTATGGCTTTTCGGAAGAGCGGATCGGCCGGCACCTCGCTCTCCGGCGGCGGGAGTTCGTCCTCTCGACGAAGGTCGGCTATGGCGTGCCGGGACACGCCGACTGGACCGGAAGCTGCGTCGAAGCGGGCGTGGATCTCGCCCTTCGCACACTTCACACCGATGTTCTCGACATCGTCCACCTCCACTCGTGCCCGGTCGAGGTCCTGCGCGGCGGCGAGGTTGCGGAGGCCCTGGCCCGTGCGGTCGCGGCGGGAAAGGTGCGGGTCGCCGCGTACTCCGGCGACAACGAGGCTCTGGAGTGGGCACTCGCGTCGGGTCTCTTCTCGGGCCTCCAGACCTCGATCAACCTGTGCGACCTGGCGGCCTTCGCTTCCGGAACGCTCGAGCGGGCCCGCGAGCGGGGGTTGGGAATCCTCGCCAAACGGCCTCTCGCCAATGCTCCGTGGCGGCCCGAACCTGCAGACGAAAACGACCCCGCAGCCGCGGTCTACCGGGAGCGCTGGAGGCGCCTCGACTACGACTTCGCGGGCCGCGACCCCGCGGAGGTCGCGCTCCGATTCTCCGCGCATCTCCCCGGTGTCGACGGCGTCATCGTCGGAACCCGGTCGGTGCGGCATCTCGAGGAAAACATCGCGGCGCTCGAGCGGGGCCCGCTTCCCGAGGAACTTCTGACCGCGCTCCTGCGGCGCTTCCGAGAAAGGGGAGGAGACTGGAGGGGGATGATCTAGCCCGCACTACTCATGATCGTCGCGGCGCTGATCAATCGGGCGCCGTCCCTTCACGAGCCACCTCCAAACTCGTCGAAGCCTGTCGGGAAACGTCGAATCCCTGGGCAGCCGGCTCAACCGGAAATGCCGGAGGGCGAGGGAAGGGCGCAGCCGGTCGCCATACCGCTGCCTCAGATGATGCAGATGGTCCATCACGAACAGGTAGAGATCCGTCTCGGTCCTGCCCGGGAAGTCCGAAAGCACGTCGCTCCTTCGGATCGTTTCGACCATCGGGCGATAGACCGCGTCGCGCCAGGAGAGGACGGCTTCGGGCCACGGAATCTCGCGGCGCTCCTCGATCCCTCGGAAATGGCGATGGACGGCGATGTGCTCGAGGAGCCGCTCGTAGGCGTCCGGCTCGGTGGCTCGAAACTCGTCGGGACTCCCCGGAGTGAGCGCGGTCGTTTCGAGGAAGCCGGCGAGGCCCTCCCGGGAGAGGATGTCCTCGATCGAAGCGTCCGAAGAAAGGGGGACCGGCGTCGCGAACTCCTTGACGCGCGCCTCGATGGTGGGTGCTCCGAGCGCCCCGGCCACGAAGACGCGGTGATGGCCGTCGACCACGAAATAGGCATCCCCGACACGGTACAGCTCGACCGGCGGAAAACCTCTGAGCCCCTCGGCCAGGTCCTCGACCTCCCTCCAACGTCCCCGCAACGCCTCCTCCCGCGGAAGAAAGGCTCGATTGAACTCGCGTTCGCGTTGAACCGTCCCCACGACGCGATCGAGGGGAACCTCTTGAACGCCGCGGTCCACGACGTTCCGCAGCTTCAGCCTCTCGCGGACCGCGTCGAAAGGGAGAAGATCGGTCGGGCGCCCGCGTGCCTGCGCGAGCAGATCCTGGATCAGGGCGGCGCGCCGGGCGGCGTCGAAGCGGGTCATGGGGACCCTTTCTCGCGGAGCACAGGAGTCAGAATCCTCGAGCCGGAGCAGAGCGACGCCACCACTCCACGAGAGCGTGCCTCAACGCGCGGTCCAGCAGGCGGTCCTCGATATCGGGATCTCCCGGCGGGCGAGCTGCCATACCTTTCGGCACTCCTTCGCCACGCACCAAATCGAGGACGGCTATGATACTCGGACGATCCAGGAGCTCCTGGGTCACAAAGACGTGAAGACCACCATGATCTACACGCACGTCCTCAACCGGTCGGACGCTCGGTGCCCGAAGTCCTGCGACGCGCACTGGAGGCCCGGTTTTGCAGGTTTGCCGGATACTAGGCAACTCGCCGGTCTAACCTCCTGCCGCCCCCGCTTCCTCCTTCGCGCCAGCTCGAGTCAGGTCAAGCAGATGCCAAACCCTTCGAGGACTTCGCCGATGATTTCTAGGCTGGGAAGAATGCGGCGTTCAGTTTCTTGATTAGAGGAAGCCTAATTACATGTTGGGCAGTTGACGGCAAACGCACCTACACATACGATGCTCGTTCTCCTCCGCGCTAGTTTCAGGCGTGCCGCCCGAAGTGGTTAACCGTACGAATAGGAGTAATAGAACCATGAATCGTAATATTTCCGTCGCGTACGCCCTCGCACTTGCTGCAGCGTGTCTCAGCTCATCCGCCCTTGCGGCTGATCTACCCAAGAGCGGAACATACGCCGCCCACTTTGGTTGGACCTTCAGCGGGCAAGTGCAGGACCTAGGAGCAAACCGGACAGTCTATGCAGGTGTGGTGGCTGGGGTCATATTCAATGACGCGGGCAAAGGCTTCTTGCACAAGGCCCGGGTCGACTGCACTCTTATGAATGACGTCAATCAAGGACGTGCCAACGCGAATGGTACGTGCGTGGTCACGGACGCGGAAGGGGACAAGGCTTTTCTCGAGTGGAAATGCACGGGTGCGATGCCTGCGTGTCCCGGAGACGAACGCTGGGTGGGAGGGACCGGGAAATACACCGGTCTGAGCGGCACCAGCAAGTTTCAAGGAAACTTCATAGGCGCCACCGGCGCGGGCTGGTCTGATTGGAGCGGAGAGTACAAACTGCCCTGAACCTCGGCTGCGGGAACAAGAGGCACCGCAACCTACGTGCTCGTCGAGCTGTCGCCCGGCGAAAGGCTAGCCTGGAGGTCGCGGAAGTAATGCTGCTACCCAACACGCCGTTGCAGCGGACTGGCCGCCCTCGCAATCGCTCGGCTCGCCGCTGAACGCCCGACCGTTGGGCGGCTGAAGTCGCATCGTGGCGAAATTCACCAAACTCCAAGGTCAGTATCTCGCCTTCATCGACGCGTATACGAGGGTACATCGGACTCCTCCCGCGGAGGCCGATATCCGGCAGTACTTCCGCGTCACACCACCGTCGGTCCATCAGATGATTCTGAACCTGGAGAAGCATGGGCTGGTCAGCCGCGTTCCCGGCAAACCACGTTCGGTCAGCGTCCTGGTGCCCCGCGCTGAACTACCGACACTAGAATGAGAAGAGTGACGGTCGGCGATCAGCAGCCGCCCGATATGGCGTTGCAGCGGACTCGCCGCTGAGCCGCCATCCGCTTGGCGCCGTCTGGAGAATCGGCGCGGCTGTAGAATCACCATAGCCATGGATCTTCAGTTCACCGCTGTTTACCGGAAAGTGCCTGAAGGCTTCATCGCCTTCGTGGAAGAGCTTCCA
>DASWIB010000205.1:0-9057 GCA_036397915.1 Thermoanaerobaculia bacterium
GAGCGTATTCCGCTGATGGCGCGGGTCTGGATCGAGCTCGTGTTCCTTTCGGTCGCGTTCGACCGCTTCCGGCGGAGGCTCGGCCTCGGTCCGAAGGCGGAGGAGGCGGCCGCGTAGAGGGTGCAGGGGACCGCAAGGTCCTTCGCCGACGAATACTCGGACACTCTCCCAGGGTCCACACCGCGCGGCCGGTCAGCCGCCGAGCAGCGCCTTCTTCAGGTCCGCCTGCACAGGGTTCGCCCCAAGCCACACGGAGAAGAGCGCGTCGGCGAAGTCCTTGCCTTCGACGACGCCCTTCTCCGTTCCCTTCGCCGAGACGACGGTTCCCTTGCCCGGAACGTAGGTCAGAAGGATCTGATCCCCCTTCTCGACGTCCGGGATCATCGAGTTCAGCTTGTCGAGGCGAGCTTTCAGCGCTCCCATCTGCGCCTTCGAGTTCTTCTCGAATCCTTCGCTGATCGCCTCGGTGATCTTAGAGTGGTCGAGCTTGCGCAGGATCGACAGCTGCATGCACTTCACCTGATCCGATGAGACAACCTGGGCGGCGTCTCTCGACGGGTTTTCGAGGTAGAGCCCGCCGACGTAGACCTTGAACATCATCTTCGTCCGCAATCCCATACCGTTCAACTTCAGCGTCGTGCCCTCGACGCTGGTCGTGTCGGGCAGCGTGACGCCGGCGATCTCGCGGGCGAACCCGGCCGTAGCGATAAACAGGGACAGGACGGCCGCGAGAGCGGTGGCTTTGCGCATGGGGTTACTCCTTTTCACGCAAGAGTTTATCCCCGAAAGTGGCAAGTGGAGACCTGACCCTCGATGTGGCAAGTGGAGACCTGACCCTCATCCGGTCATGTAGCGCGCCCTCGCCAAATCGACGATTTCGCCAATCAGTTGATTGTATGAACGCCCGTCTTTCTTCGCGGCCATCACGAACTCGGCGGTCGACGCCAGCCACGGGTTCGGGTTTGCCTCGATCACGAAGACTTCACCCTTCTTCGTCAGCCGCATGTCGATCCGGCCGTAGTCGCGCAGCTTCAGCGCCTGGTACGTCGACAGGGCGGTATCCGACAGGCGCTTGATCGTCGACTCCTCCAGGTCCTCGGCGGGGGCGGACTTCGTCACCTTGTAGGCCTCGGTCTCCTTGTCCCACTTCACTTCCTTGCCGGCGATCTTGGGAGTTCCCTTCGGCAGCTTCGAGAGGTCGAGCTCCACCATCGGGAGCACTTCGGGGTTCTCGTTGCCGAGCACCGCCGCGTAGATCTCCCGGCCCTCGATGTATTCCTCGATCAGGGCCGGCGAGTCGAACTCTTCGTGGATGTAGTGAATCTTTTCCATCAGCTCCTTCACGCTCTCGACGACAGAGCTCGCGTCGATGCCGATCGAGCCGTCTTCCGACGTCGGCTTCACGATCAGGGGGAACGAGATGTCGTGGGAGTGATCGAGCTTCCCGCGGTAGGACGTCGCGAAGTACGGCGTCTTGATTCCGTGGAACGCGAAAATCTTCTTCGCGAGCGCCTTGTCCTGCGCGAGATACATGGCGTGCGGCCCCGCGCCCGTGTACTGGCAGCCGAGCAGGTCGAGGTACGCGGCGATGTTCATGTCCTTGGTATCGTCGCCGGCATAGGACTCGGTCAGGTTGAAGACGAGGTCGGCGGAGCACTTCGAGAGCGCGACCAGACTTTTTTCGGCGCCGTCCAGCACCTGGTAGAACGGCTCGTGCCCGAGCTTTCCGAGAGCTTCGAAGACCTCCTCGCGGTCGGCTTTTTCCCGCTTCTTTTTGCGTCTTCTCTTGCCGGCGGCCGGTTTCTCGGGAGGCGGCTCCGGCGGAAGCTCCTCTTCCTCCCAGATGTCGTACAGAACGGCGACCTTGAGCTTCGTCGTGCTCATCGCGTCACTCGGTCGAGAACCTTCCGCGCGTCAGATAGTTCATGGCGAGCGCGGTCGCGTAGACGGTCACCTCGGTCAGGTGAGCTTTCTCCCCCCTGACCTCCGCGTTCAGGCCGAGCTCGGCGACCTTCGAGACGATCGCCTCGACGAGCGCCTTGACGAGCGGGCGCTGGACTCCCGTCCAGTAGGTGACTTTGTCGATGATCGTTTCGCGGTTTTCGCGCAGGAGATCCGCAGCCGGGCGGACGCCCTTCTTACGCCGGCGAGCTTTGAAGATGTCGACGAGGTCCGTCTCGAGCGGCAGCTCCTGCGTGGAAACCGGCTCGACGAGCGCCTTCTGGTAGAAGTCGGCGACCGTCGTCTCCATCTCTTCGACGGTGATGTCGGTCCGTCCCAGGGGCCGGAGCGGGTCCACGTCTCCGAACTTGCGCGCCATCCGGTCCACGTAGCGCAGCTTCGCCATCGCACCGGCCCAGCCGCGGTACTTTTTTCGCCAGTTCGACCGCGGCGTCAGCCAGACGGCGAACGTCTCCGCGAAGTCCTCGTCCGGGTGTTTTTGAGCGTACCAGCCGTCGATGTGGCGAACGAACCGCTTCGAGAACGGAACCGGCCGGTAGTTCTCGCGGTAGGCCCGACGAAACGGCCCGAAGAGCTCGCGCCACGCCGGAGCTTCGTAAAGCCGGTAGGCGTAGTTGAACGCGTGCCCGGCCTCATGCCGCAGGTACATCATGATCTCGCGCTCGTCTTCGAGGTCGTTCATCTCCTTCTCGAGGCGCGCGAGCTTGGGGTTCGCGAGATAGAACGGAATTCCGATGACGGGCTCACCGGAGGGGCAGCCCCATTCGTCGGTCAGGTAGCACAGCGGCCGGAACTTCTTGATGCCCTTGCGTTCGAGCTCGCGATAGAGCCGCTGGATCGAGCGCTCGATTGGAGAGCCCTCGAGCGTGAGCCCCAGCTCCTTGATCGGTTTGGAGAGGATTTCCTGGACGTCCGGGGGCGCTTTTTCGAAGGCTTGCAACGCTCTTCTCGAAGAGAGTAGCAAGTCCAAAGTCCAAAGTCCAAAGTCCGAACTCGATCGGAAGGACCATCCGGACGCATTCCTGCGCGACGGAGTGTGTCCGAGCATCTTTTGTCGGGGGACCTTGCGGTCCCCCGCACCCCGGGCGGTCGCAGCGTTCACGCCTGCTCCCTCGCGCGCGAAGCCGCGCAGAGCCCGGGATCCTGAGCGCATCGAAAGGCGTCGGAAGAAACGTCTTCGCCGCGACGCACCGGAGCGCGAAAGGCGCACGGGGTCAGATCGCTTCTCGAGTGCCGGTCCGGCGGCTCGACGGCGAGAATGTCCGCGTAATCTGTCGGCGAGGAGACGTTGCGGTCCCCCCACACCCCGGCAGTGGTGTGGAATCTCGGAGCATCCGAGAGGGAAAGGCGGGTCTCGGATCTCCGATGCCCGTTGACCGCGAGCGGCCAAGTCTCTACCCTAGAATGCAATACATGGACATCTTCTTCCTCGGCCAGCTCGTGCACACGGTCGGGGCGGTGCTGCTCGGCGCGATCTTTCTTTACCTGTCGCGCGGGAAGGCCAACCCGGCGCTGAACGCGGCAGGAGTCGCCTGGATTTTTCTCTCGCTCTCGGTCGCGTCACTCCTCCTGCTCTCGGGGCGCGGGCTGCCCTTCGAGAACTTCCTCTTTCAGTACTGGAAGACGTTCTTCGTCGTGGCCCTCATCGTCGCAGCGCGGCGCATGGACCGGCAGACCGCGCTCGCGCGGCCTCTCACGCTCACGGCGGTCGCGGGGCTGCCGCTTTCGCTCGCCCTCGTCTTCTGGAGCGGATCCGGCGCCCTCTTCTACGCGATCCACACGGGACTGCTCGCCATCGTCTGGTTGACGGTCGCCGTGCTGATCCTGGTCCGGCGCTCTTACGGCATCGGAAAGCGATTCGCGGAGATCCTTGCGCTGGCGACCGCCGGGTTTCAGGCGACCTACTCCATGTTCTACGCGCTCGCCGCGGCTCGCGGCCAACCCGAAGACCCGTTCCTCGTGTACACCGGTTTCTACGACCTCTTTCTCGGAATGCTCTTCGGGATCGGGCTGATCATCTGGGCGATGGAGGAAACGGAAGCCCGTCTCGCGGTGATCCATGCCCGGGCGCTCGACGACACGCGGCGCCGGAAGCGGCTCGCGCTGATCGACCCGTTGACGGAGGTGTACAACCGGCACTTCTTCGACGAGATCCGTCCGACGCTCGAGCGCGAGGCGGCGGGAGGTGTCGTCGTTCTCGTCGACGTCGACGAGCTGAAGACGATCAACGACACCGAGGGGCACGAGGAAGGTGACAAAGCGATCTGGACGATCGCGACCGCGATCAAGAAGCTCATCCGCGGAGCGGACTTCCTCATCCGATGGGGAGGCGATGAGTTTCTCGTGATCCTTCCGGGCATGGACGAAGAGCTCGCGAAGAAGCGCTTCTACATGCTGCCCGGGAAAATCGAGGAGATCCGGCAAGGGGGCGCTCGGCTGAGGGAGCGCGCCTACACCCGATTCCTCGCCGCATCGGTCGGCGTGGCGCGGTTCTCCCGCCGGACACCGCTCGAGCGGGCGATCGAGAAGGCCGACTCCGTCATGTACGAGCGCAAGAAGGCGCACAAGGAGATGAGGGGATAGAAAAGCGGGGTCAGGTCTTCACGAATCGCCACCGTCCGCCGGTGAGCCGAACTGGTCTTGGAGACCTGACCCCCAAAGTGGCAAGTGGAGACCTGACCCCGTATGTGGCAAGTGGAGACCTGACCCCCATGAATTACCACTGGACCGACTGCCCCAGCTGCGGTTGCCATGTCGCCGTCAACTGGATCGTACGCCGGGAGGGAGTGTCCGGATCGCTGCGCCGGTGGTCCCCGGATCGTTCGATCAACGACGGCCGGCCGATCGACCTCCCCCCGGATGCGCCCGCGACCGGCTGGGAAGTCCCCTGCGTCTGCGGCGCCCCCATCCGCATCCCGGAGCGGCCCGACGCGGTCGGCGGCGAGCGATCGGAAGACCTCCGGGTCACGCTCGATGCGGGCGACTGACGCCCGCGAGCGCTCACCGTCAGCTCTCAGCGCGTGAAACGCATTCCAATCGAAGATTCACTCGATCTCCATTCGTTCCTTCCGCGGGACGTGCCGTCGGTCGTCTCCGAGTACA
The DNA here is from genome assembly GCA_036397915.1 of Thermoanaerobaculia bacterium. Classification (GTDB taxonomy): domain Bacteria; phylum Acidobacteriota; class Thermoanaerobaculia; order UBA5066; family Gp7-AA6; genus Gp7-AA6. Next base: position 5,065 of record DASWIB010000205.1, read on the forward strand.
TCGACGAAGCACGAAGGCAGGGGTTTCTCGAAGTACGAATTGTCCATGGGAAAGGGAAGGGCGTTCGGCGCGCTGAGGTGAGGCGGCTCCTCGCGGGAGATCCACGGATCGACGATGCGTTCGATGCTCCTCCGGAGCGGGGCGGCTTCGGCGCGACGATCGTGATCTTGAGGGCCTGAGAGGGGTCAGGCACGCATTCTCGTGTTGTTTGCGACGACGCCCCTGCGGTCGGGACACGGCCGAAATGCTAAACCGTGTGCCTGACCCCAACCTCGTCGTCGTCGCGCTCGTTCTCGTCGGCGTCTCCGGTTGCGCGAGCCGGCCGCGGCCGACGGCCGAGTCGCTCCGTCGCTCCGCCAACCCGCGCGCGATCGTCGAAGGACGCGTGCACGACGGCGAGGGAAAGCCGGTCTCCGGTGTTTCCGTCCAGGGTCTTCCGCGGGAGAAGCATCTTGCGTGGTCGCCGGCGTCGGTGACCGACGAGCAGGGGCGTTTCCGCCTCGAGCTCGTCGCGCCGGGAGAGTACGGTTTACTGATCTCCTGGAAAGGAATCACGGTCGTGACGCCGAACGCGGACGATCCGTCGCGGGTCCCTCTGTCGCTCGCTCCCGGCGAGAGGCGCGCCGGAATCGAGCTCGTCTTCCGGCGCGAAGAGTGGGAGCGGGCACTGCTTTCGCCTCGAGTCCCGTGATCGCCGCCCTTTCGTCCTGTTCTCGTCTCCCGTCTGCCATCTCCCGTCTGCCGTCTTAGAATCCCGGCCATGGCGAGTGGCCCGAAACGGCAGCCGCGGCGTGTCCGCTGCGCGATCAACTCCGAGGAGGTAGACGTCTGGGAGGGTTACCGGCTCTGGGACGCGGCGCTCGACGCGAACGCACGTCTTTGGAAGTGGTGCGGAGGCCACGGCATCTGCACGACCTGCGCGGTGCTGCCGCTCGCGGGGGGCGAAAATCTCTCGCCGCCGACGCGCCTCGAGAAGATCTCCATCGCGATGTGGTGGCTCGGCAAGCCGCTCGCGTTCATCCGCAAACGGTGGAAGGGAAAACCGATCCGGCTCGCATGCCAGAGCTACGTGCGCGGGCCGGTGGAAGTCGTCGGCCTGTTCGGCAAGAAAGCGAAGAAGGTCCGCGCCGCGCACGGGCTCCCGTAGCCGGCGCCGCCGCCTCCCGGTGAGACGCGCCGCTCGTCGACTCCTCTCCCTCGTCACGGCGGCCGGCGGGCTCTACCTCGTCGGTTCCTGGCTGGCCGCTCGGAGGCTGGCGGACCGACTCGTCTCCGCCAAGGGCCTCGGACCGACTGCGGATCGCCGCGAGGATCTGCTCGCCGCCCTCGCGAGCGCGGCGCCGCTCGTGAAGGAGTTTCACCATGCGGGCAGCCGCCTGGATCCGATCCAGCTCGCCGCGACGTTCGCCTCTCCGGGAGATCCCGCCGGGCGCCCGACGCTCCTGTTCCTCCACGGAAAAGGGGGTCACTCCTCGGAATGGCAGCCGGACGCCGTTCGCGCACTCGGCCTCGGGTACAACGTCCTTCTCCCGGACCTGCGGGGCCACGGCGCGAGCGGAGGCCGCTACATGACCTTCGGCTTCCTCGAGAAGGACGATCTGTCGAACGCGATCGACGCCGCTCGGGAGCTCTGGGGCATCGATCCGGACCGGATCGGGGTCCACTCCTGCTCCGCTGGCTCTTCGGTCGCGCTCGAGCTCGCCGCGCACCGGCCGGCGGTCAAGGCGATCTGGCTCGAATCCCCCTTCGCGAATCCGCGCGAGATGGCGCGGCACTACCTCTCGGCGGCGACCGGGATTCCGGCGCCGCTCCTGTCCCTCGCCACCCGCTGGGCCGTCGCGCGTACGGTCGGTCGCGTCAAGCGCGACCTGGGGCTCGAAGAGGCGGCCGGCGGGCTCGAGAAAGCGGACCCCGTCGTGGCGATCGCGAAGGTCCGCTGCCCGGTCGAGCTCGTCTACGGCGAAGCGGACCGGCTCATTCCGCCGCACTTCGTCGGGCGGCTCGTCTCCGCGCTCCCGCCGGGAAGCGAGGTCTTCCAGGCGCCGGGCGCGGGACACTGCCACCACCCGAACGAAGCGGCAGTCGTCGCGCCGGAGGAGTACAGCCGAAGATGGACGGAGTTCTTCGGGCGACATCTTCCGGTCGACAGTCCGAAATCCTGACTCCCGAGTCCGAGGGCGTGCGGGGGACCGCCGGGGCCCCGCCGACAAATACTCGGGCACTCTCCTGGGTCCAAGGCGTGAGCGGCGGGTGCCCAGGGGGTGTGGGGGACCGCAAGGTCCCCCGCCGACAAATACTCGGACACTCTCCTGGGCCCCGGGTTTCGGGGAGCCAGGTCAAGTCCCGCGCGGCAGGTCTCTACCTCGAACGCTGGACTTCGGACTTTGGACGCCGACGCGGATCTTCCGTCCGTCCCTTGAGCTGCCCGCAGGCAGCGGAGGCGTCCGGGCCGCGGCTGCGCCGGACCGTGACCGCGAGCCCGCCGGACGAGAGGGCCGCGGCGAACCGGTCGATCGCGGCTTCGTCCGGTCGCTTCCAGCCGGGCAGATAAACGGGATCCTCGTTCAACGGAATGACGTTCACTTTCGCGCGAATGCCCGAAAGAATGCGGGCGAGCCGCTTCGCCTCCCGGGGTGAATCGTTCCGCCCGGCGATCAGGACGTACTCGACTGTGATCCACCGCCGGGGCTCCAGCGGCCACTCGCGCATCGCGCGGAGGAGACCCTCGAGCGGGTAGATGCGCGTGACGGGCATCAGCGCCGCACGCGTTTCCTCGTCCGCGGCGTTCAGCGAGACCGCGAGGTTCGGTCGGCGCGGGAGAGCGCCGAAGCGCGCGAACGCGGGCGTTATCCCGGAGGTCGAGACGGTCACGCGCCGCGGCGCGAGAAACTCGAAGAGGACCTCGAGCGCGCCGAGAACCCCGTCGACGTTCAGGAACGGCTCGCCCATCCCCATGAAGACGACTCGCAGGCCGTTTGCCGTCCGGCCGGCGTCGTCGAGCACCGCGTACAGCTCTCCGATGATCTCGCCCGCCGAGAGGTTCCGTCCGCCTCCGAGCCGCCCCGTGACGCAGAAGGCGCAATCGACCGCGCACCCCGTCTGAGAGGAGAGGCAGACGGTGAACCTGCCGGCTCTCGGGAGAGCATCGGAGGCGTCTCCCTTCGCCGACCGGAGGTTCGGGCCGCGACCGAAGGTCGGGTCTCCCGAGGCGAACGGCGGGAGGGGCGACGGGGGCGCGGCGCCGAGACCGAAAACTCTCGCATCCGCGAACTCGTTGACCTGGGCGCCGCCGCCGTCGCCGGGCATGTAAACCGCCTCGATCAACGCGCCGTCGTCGAGTCGCAGCCCGTACTTGACGCTTCCGTCGCGCGACTCCTCTCGACGGACGACCGCAGGCAGACCGATCGGGAGCTCCTTTTCGAGGCGCTCGCGCAGCTCCCGCGGCACCTCGTGAATCTCCGCTGCCGATCGGGCGCCGCGATGGTGGATCGCGTCGAAGATCTGCCGCCCGCGGTAGGCGGGTAACGACCAGCTCTGGGCGAGTGACTCCCACTCCGAGCGCGAATAGCCGAGCGGGTTCGGAGAGGGCGGAGAGGGCACGGTCATGTCGGCAGCGCGCGGATGAGCCGCGCAGCGACGATCCTACAGCGGCGGATTTGGGGAGGAGGAGCGGCTCAAGCGCCGCGAACCACCCGAGACCGGCGCGGGGAGCGGGCCAGCCGGGCCGCAAGCACCCGGCGGTTGCGGACCTTCCGGGTGGGATCGATCCCGAGAGACTTCAAGAACCGAAGGTCCTTGACGTTGATCCGGAAGGCGGCCCGTTCCTCGCCTCCGGAATTCTCCTGTGCGCGGGACGTCTGCCGCGAGCGGGAGCCGCCGCGCGCCTCGCGGCGGTTCACGCCGACCTTCGCGTCGAGAACCATGTAGAGGTTGTATCCTTCGTCGCGAATCCGCTGAATCGACTCGTGCACGCGGCCCGACCCGGAGATCGAT
>DASWIB010000206.1:0-5619 GCA_036397915.1 Thermoanaerobaculia bacterium
GCGACGCCGATGCAGCGGCGGCGATCCGCTCCCGCGCGATCCGGTTCGCCTCGTGGATCTCCTCCGGCGAGTCGTCACGCGCGTTCAGAACGACGACGATCAGGACTTCGCCGAGTGGCCCTTCCGGTGTCGAGCGAAGCGTCTCGAACAGGCTCTCGGTCTCGCCGTAGGCCGGCACCTCGATGGCGTGGCCGAAGGAGCCCTCGAAACGCTCGGCGAACGCGGCCTCCGGCTCCGCGTCCTGCGCGAGATAACGAGCGACCTCGGAGTTGTCCATCGAAAACGGAATAACGGCCGGAGTCGCGGCGCCCTTTCCCGAGATCAACCCCCGCTGACCGCAGGGAGGATCGCAACCTCACTGCCGTCGGGGAGCGGCGTCTCGAGTCCGTCGGCGAACCGGACACACTCGCCCCCGACGAACAGATTCACGTGGGGCCGGACCTTGCCCTGCTCATCCAGGACGCGGCGGGTGATCCCGGGGTACTCGCGGCCGAGCGCCTCGAGCGCTTCTTTCAGCGTGCGGGGCGTTGCCGAGAGCGCGATCTCCGCGCGCCCCTCCGAGAACTCGCGCAGCGGACCGGGGACGAAGAAACGGACCGGCATCACGCTGCCCGGCGCCGGCGCCGGCGCCGGCGCCGCGCGGCGCGCCGCTTTTCCAGGTCGCGCACCGCCACCGCGCGGACGCACGTGATCGGCGGAAGACTCTCTTCGATGACCGACCAGCTCTCTCCCTCGTCGCGCGAGCCGTACAGCCATCCGTTCCGCGTGCCGAAGTACACCCCCGCCGGATCCTCCTCGTCGATCGACATCGCATCGCGGAGCACCGCGTCGTAGCAGTCCTTCTGAGGCAGACCGCGGGTGAGCGGCCTCCACGAGCGCGCGCCGTCGCGCGTCCGGTAGACGCGGAGCTTGCCTTCGGGCGGGCACCGGAACTCATCGGCCTGGAGCGGCAGGACGTAGACGGCCTCGGGATTGCGCGGGTGCATCGCCATCGCAAATCCGAAGTCGGATGGCACGCCTTTCGAGGCCTCTCGCCACGTGTCGCCGCCGTCGTCCGATCGGTAGAGGCCGAAGTGGTGCTGCAGGAAGAGGCGGTCGGGCTTCGAAGGGTGTCGGACGATCTTGTGCACGCACTGACCGAACTCGGGCTCCTTCTCCGGGAGGAAGTAGGCCTTGATGCCGCGATTGCGCGCGCGCCAGGTTCGACCATCGTCGTCGGTCCGATAGACGCCTCCGGTCGAAGTGGCGATCGTCAGCCGATCCCGCCGCGTCGGGTCGGTCAGGATCGTGTGGAGACAGAGCCCGCCGCCCCCCGGCGTCCAATTCGGCCGATGAGGGTGGTTCCAGAGACCTTCATTCAGCGACCAGGTCTCCCCGGCGTCGCGGGACTCGAAGAGCGCCGACGGCTCGGCGCCGCAGAACAGCCGGTCCGGCTCGTCGTCGAGTCCCGGCTCGATCTGCCACGCGTGCGCGAGCGAGGCGCCGGTCTCCTTCGGGAAAGCGATCCGAGGGACCTCCGGCCGGCTCCACTTGCGACCGAAGTCATCGCTCGAGCAGAGTTCGGCGCCCCAGTGGAGGCTCTTCGGCGCCGCCCAGATCCGGTGGCGACGGTTCCGTCCGTCGTACGCCAGCGCGTAGACCGAGCGGCCGGGAAAGTGCGGCCCGCTCCTTTCCCAGCGCCGGCGGGACCGGTCGGAGCGCAGGAGAAATGCGCCCTTCATCGTGCCCACGAGGAGGAGGACGTCACCGTTGCGAACGGGGAGTGATTTCGTCGCTGCCACGCGCCTATCCTACCCAGCTGTCATAGAGCCGGTCGACCTTCCGATTGAGCTCCTCGAGCGTCCCATCGTTGACGATGACGTCGGTCGCGCGGCGCAGCGCCTCTTCCGGCGCCATCTGCGCAGCGATCCGCGCCCGTGCGTCCTGCGGGTCGCCGCCCTTCTCGCTCCAACGCCGGATCCGCTCCTCCTCCGGCGCCACGACGACGAGAACGCGGTCGTATCGGTCTTCCCTCTTCGCCTCGAGGAGCAGCGAGGCCTCGGCGACGGCGACGGCGGCGCCCCGTCGCTCCGCCTCGGCGAACCGGCGCTCGATCTCCGCGGGGACGAGGGGATGGATCCGCGATTCGAGCGCCCGGCGCTTTTCTGCATTCGCGAAAACGAGCTGCGCGAGCCGCGCCCGGTCGACCGCACCATGGTCGTCGACGATCTGATCGCCGAAGAGCTCCCGCGCCGCGGCCTCGCCGGGAGCGCCCGGAGCGTAGAGCGCGGCGACGATCTCGTCGACGTCGAAGACGACGGCACCCTTTTCGGCGAGCCGCGCCGCGACGGTGGACTTGCCGGAAGCGAGGCCGCCGGTCAGGCCGACGCGCAACACCTCACGGACGCGGGGTCCGGTCGGAGACCTGACCCCATGGCCCGCGAATGACCTCGCCGGCCTTCATCACGAAGTCGATCCGGGAGAGCACCGAGACGTCCTTCAGCGGATCGCCGGCGACGGCAACGAGATCGGCCCACGCGCCTGCCTCGATGACGCCGGCCCGTCCGCTCGTCCCCATGAGCTCCGCCGCCACGGTCGTCGCGCTGCGGATGGCCTCGATCGGCGACATCCCGAGCCGGACCTCGTGCTCGAACTCCTGCGCCTGATTGATCTCCGTCCAAGGGAATCCGCCGGCGTCGGTCCCGAACGCGATCTTGACCCCGGCCTTGCGGCAGTTGTCGAACGAGCGGGCCCGGATCTTCGGGATCTCGGCCCAGATCGCCCGGCCTTCCCGGGCCCGCGGCTCGGCGACATACGCCGTGACGGTCAGCGTGGGTGAGAGAAAGATCCCGCGTCGCGCCATCTCGCGAGCTGCCTCGGGCCGGATCGACGTTCCATGCTCGATCGAATCGACGCCCGCCTCGATCGCGATCTTCAGGCCGGTGTCCGACGTCGCATGCGCCGCGACCTTCGCGCCCTTCGCGTGCGCTTCGGAGACGACCGCCGCCAGCTCGTCCCGGGTCCAGTTCGGCGGAGAGTCGAGGTACCCGTCCGGGGTCGTCCGGAGCCCGCCCGTGTTCGCGTACACCTTGACCCAGTCGGTTCCGTACGAGAGCTGCTCGCGCACGGCCTTGCGACACCCGTCGGCGCCGTCGCAGACCTGCACGCCGGTCGGGAACTTCCAATCGGGACGGAAGTGGAGGATCGGATAGCTCCCGCTCGTGGAGAGAGCCGGTCCCACGACCTGGAGACGCGGTCCCGGAATCACGCCCTCGGTGACGGCATCCCGCAGCGCGACGTCGTCGTACGAAGCGCCTTCGGTCTCGAGGTCGCGCATCCCCGTGAATCCGTGCTCGAGCGCGATCTTCAGGGCGCGGACGGCGCGGGCCACGCGGTGCGCCGGATACTCCTTCAGGATCTGCTGCTCGTACTCCGCCTGGGTAGCGTCGCCCTGCAGGAGGATGTGGGTGTGCGTGTCGATGAGCCCGGGAAGAAGCGTGCGGTCGCCGAGGTCGATCACGCGGGCGCCGGCGGGGACCGGCGCGCCCACGCTCTCCACGACGCCGCCGCGAACGACGACGACGGGCCGCTCGACGTAGCGTCCTCCTCGGACGTCGAGCAGGCGAGCCGCCCGGACCGCGATCGGCTCCGCATCCGGAACCGGTGCGGCTGCGAGAGCGAAGAGGGCCGCCGATGCGGCAAGAAGGGGAGCTTTTTTCACCGTGACGCGCGCGAGCGCATCTTATCCGACGCGGTGCTCCTCGGCCGCTGGCTGGGATTCCCGACCCGGGCCCGAGGACCTCAGGTGCGCGCGTCCGCGCTCGTAACCGCGCTGGAAATCGTCCAGCCCGAAGTACTCGGGATACAGGTCACGGAGATCCGCCGACGCGGCGTCATCGCTCCGGTCGCGGAAGCGCGGGCGCATCGCCGCTTCGAAACCCTGCCGGTACGCCGGCTCCGCGGCGGCGAAGTCCCGACCGTCGCGTTCGTAGTCGGCCCTTTCCGTCTCCCGGATGCCGACCCACCAGCTCTCCCGCGCCGCATCCAGGCTCTCGGCGCCTTCCGCCGCCAGTTGAGCGCGCGCGCGATCGGCCTGGTCCTCGGGGACGAGCGCGAACACGACCGAGTGGCCGCTGCGAAGCGCGTGCTCGTAGAGATACAGCTCGTCCTTCGGAAGTCCCCGGGAGAGCTTCTCTTCCAGAGCGCCCCCGGCGGCCGCGCCGCCGGCGACTCCGCCGGCGCCGAGAAGGGCTCCCCCGAGGAGCTCCGCCGCGGCGACCGCTCCGAAGCCCGGGACGAGGAGGCTCGCTGCCAGAGCGCCGAGTCCCACTCCCGCCGTCGCCCCGACGGCGCCGCCGACGACGCCGCCGACCGCCTTGCCCATGCCGGGTTGTTCGGTCTCGCTCGTGGCGACCCGCGTGTGAATCTCCTTTTCCGGGCTCCGCGGCGTGAGCACGCTCAGACGCTCGCGCGGGATCCCCATCCGCGCCAGGGCCTCCGCGGCCCTTTGCGCATTCTCCGCCGATCGAAAGATCCCGACGATCGATTCCACGCGTTTCCCGTTGCGATCCCTACGTCTCTGCTTCGACGTGCTCCCAGCGGTCGCTGCCGCGCTCGGCCTTGCTTGCCGGCCCGAGCGCTCCCTGGAGCCCGGGAACTTCGCCCGGGGTTTCATGGACCTGAAGACGGTTGTCGACGTCTTCCACGCCGCGCACGCCGCGCGCCGAGCCGAGCAGGTCATCGAGCTCGCTCGCGAGGACGGGACCGGCGAGCGTCACGCACCCGCCGCTCGCCGCGACCTCGATCGAGCCGGGATTCGAGACCGCGCGGCCGATCTCGGCGCGTACGCGCTCCTCGAGTACGGAATCCGGGACTGCCTCGCGGCGCGTGATCGTTTTCACTTCGGCCGCGATGCCCCGCGCGCGGTTTCGGACGTCGCGGGAGCGCGCTCCGAGCCGGTCGCTCGCCTTGTGCGCTGCGTGCACTGCTTTGTCGCGGGCGAGGGCGCGCCGCCGCTTGCCGCGTTCCGGATCGAGCACGTACATCAGAGCCGCCCCGAGTCCGAGGCCACCGAGCAGGATCGCGCCGGTTCGAATCGCCGAATCGGCTTCTTTCGCAAAAAGTTTCATTGCCGGCCCTCCCGCCAGAGAGATTTCGAGGCATCCGCCCGATCGGAAGAGAGGCCCGAATCGACGCGGAACAAAGAAAAGGGAGCAAGAAGCAGGCCAGCGAAGGGAATGCGGCGGCGCGGGGGAGACGGGCTGCCGCGGAAAGAATGCGGTCAGTCGCGTCCGTGAATACGCATGCTCACGAGCTCGTCGACGGTGACCCCGGAATCGCGCTCCTTGGCCCGACGCGCGAAGTCGGCGGTCGTCGCGAGCGCTCCGCACGCGAGGGCATACCGCAGGGCCGGGGTGCGGTTTCGCAGAAGCCACTGCAGCGCGCCGAGCGGGCCTGCCACGAGCGTGCCCTGCCAGAGGAAGTGAAAAAGGGCCCATCCGAGCGTGACGAAGGATTGTCTGGAGAAGAGCGCGGGTGCCGTCACCGTCTTTCTCCCTCGATCTCGTCCAGGAGTTCGCGAATCCGTTCGAGCTCGTCGGTCGTCGCTGGCCGCGAGGAAAGAGCTCTCATGACCAGGCG
>DASWIB010000207.1:0-3744 GCA_036397915.1 Thermoanaerobaculia bacterium
GTCGCCGCGCCGGGAGTCGAGACCGTTGCCGGTGGAAGATCCGATGCGACGGGAACGGAGGTCGCGACCGGAAGCGGGGTCGGAGAGGTCGCCGGCGCCGCTTCCGTGCCCCTGCGGGCGAGGATCAGAGCGAGGACACCGCCGATCACCACCACCGCGGCGATGCCGATGTAGAGGGGCGCACGCCGTCTCTTCTCCGATTCCAGCCGCGCCGGGGAGAAGGACGCGAAGACCTCCCCTCCTCCAGCCGGTTCGGGCGCCGGAGCGATCTCGACTGGGGCGGGCGTGACGGAAGCGGCGACCGCCTCGGCCGGAGCCGGCGGCGCGGCTTCCTCCGCTTCTCGCGCCGGCGCCGGTTGCGGCGTCGCACGGGGTGCGTGGGCCTCGGCTTCCATCTCGCGAACACGGTTCAGATAGATCGCGACGTCGGCGCTGCCGGGCGCCGGTGTGTACGAGTAGAGGATCGATTCGAGGTCGCGGAGCATCTCCGATCCCGTCGTATAGCGGTCTTCCGGCTCACGGGCGAGCGCCTTGAGCACGATCGCGTCCAGTCCCGCCGGCACGTCCGGAGAGCTCCGGGAGGGCTCCCCGACTTCCGCCTTGCGCACGAGCTCGAGGATGGTCATGTCCGAGTCGCCTCGGAAGAGCCGCTCGCCCGTCAGCATCTCGTGGAGCACGCAACCGAGCGAAAAAAGATCGCTGCGATGATCGATCGGCTTGCCCCACGCCTGCTCGGGCGACATGTACTGGAGCTTGCCTTTGAGCGAACCGGTCTCGGTTCGTGACACCTTCCGGTCCGCCTTCGCGATCCCGAAGTCGCAGAGCTTGATCTCGCCTTCGTGCGAGATCAGGATGTTCTGCGGGGAGACATCGCGGTGGACGATCTTGAGCTCCTCACCGCGCGGGTCTCGCCGGCGGTGCGCGTAATCCAGCGCCGAGGCGACTTTGCTCGCGATGTAGACCGCCAGAGGCACCGGCAGCGGAAGATTCACGTTGCGGCCGGATCGGAGGATCGTTCGCAGATCCGTCCCTTCAACGTACTCCATCGCGATGAAGTAGCCGCCCGCTTCGATCTTCCCGAGGTCGTAGATGTGGACGATGTTCGGGTGGTTCAGCTCGGCCGCGAGCTTCGCCTCGTCCGCGAACATCGTGATGAACTCGTCGTTGTCCGCGATGTGCGGAAGGATCTTCTTGATCGCGACGATCTTTTGAAACCCCTCCACGCCCGTCCGGCGCGCGCGGAAGAGCTCCGCCATGCCGCCGCTCGCGATTCGCTCGAGAAGCTCGTACTGTCCGAATCGGTCGGGTCCCGACGGCGCGACCGCCTCTCGCGGCTCGACCCGGCGCGACGGCGTCGGTGTCGCGTCGGCGGCGGCGGCCGGCGGCGTGGCCGGACCGGCGGCGCGCTTCGGTGGGATTGGGATGCGGAGCGTCTCCAAGAGCATCCGGTCGATGTCTCGCTCGCTCGTCGCGCGCAAAGCGGCCGCGCGAGCAGCGGCATCGGTCTCTCTGCTCGCGGCCCGCGCCGCGGTCGTCGGAGGCGGAGAGGGAGCGGAAGCCGAAGCGGGTGCCGCGCTCGTTGCCGGACGGCCTGTCAGGCGTATCCCCGAGAGGGTGTCGCGGAGCCGCCGCTCGATCTCGTCGTCCGGGGCCGTGGCGGGCGCCGGCACGACCGGAGCCGCAGGCCTGACGGAAGGAGTGGCAGGACTCGCCGCGGCGGCCTTCGTGGGGGTTGGGCCGACATCCCTGGCGAGCTCGTCCAGCAGGTCGGAGAAAATGTCGTTCGCGGTCAGCGCACGAGAGGTGACCGGGATCTTCATCGTCTTCGCCTCGCGATCGGTCGAGTCGAGCGCAAAGCGCACCGCGGCGAGCAGCGCCTCGTCGGTGAATGGCTTGGGTACGATCTCGAAGGCACCGATCTTCTGGGCGTCCGCCTTCGTGTTGGAGCCGGAATACTCGACGGCGAGGAGGATGATCGGAGGAACCGCCGGTCCCCCTTTACCCCGAATACCACGGATCACGTCGGTGATGGAGAGCCGCGGCAGCTTTTCCCCGAGCAGCACGAGGTCGAAACGAGAGGAAGAGAATGCGGCCAGGCCCTGCTCGCCGTCGTGGGTCTCGGTCACTGCGAATTCCGGTCCAGCGAGCAGATCGAGGACGCGCGTGCGGTCTCGCTGTTCGTATTCGATCAGGAGTACGTTTTTTGCCATCCGAATAGTCAGCTGTCGCCGGAAAAAGCAGTTCGATGATACGGCATCGGGGCGGATAAGACCAACGAAAACGCGGGTTTTCTCGGCCTTCGGGCGCGCCGCCGCGCAATATAATCGCCGCTCGCGTCTTACGAGGAGCGCGCATGTCCGGCCACAGCAAGTGGAGCACGATCAAGCATAAGAAGGGAGCGGCTGACGCGAGGCGCGGGCGTCTCTTCACCAAGCTGATCCGAGAGATCACGATGTCGGCGCGTCTCGGCGGCGGATCGCCCGAAGCCAATCCGCGTTTGCGCAAGGCGATCGAGGACGCGAAGGCGGTCAACATGCCCGCGGAGAACATCAAGCGCGCGATCCAGCGCGGAACCGGTGAGCTTCCGGGCGTCACTTACGAGGAGGTGACGTTCGAAGGCTACGGACCCGGCGGCGTCGCGATCCTGATCGAGGCGATGACCGACAACAAGAACCGGACCCTCCCGGAGATCCGCACGATCTTCGCGAAGCACGGCGGAAACCTCGGCGAGTCGGGCTCGGTCAAGTTCCTGTTCCAGAAGAAGGGCTACGTCGCGATCGAGAAGGATAAGGCGACCGAGGACGACGTCATGGAGGCCGCGATCGAGGCGGGCGCGGAGGACGTCTCGTTCACCGATCAGTACCACGAGGTGCAGACGTCTCCGGAGATGTTCCCGCAGGTGAAGGCAAAGCTCGAGGAGAAGGGGCTTCCGCTCGCGATCGCCGAGATCTCCATGATCCCGACGACCGAGGTACCTCTGGACCAGCGCAAGGCCGAGCAGACGATGAAGCTCATGGAGGCGCTCGAAGACCACGATGACGTCCAGAACGTCTGGGCGAACTTCGATATGGAGGAGGCGTAGGTTTCCAAGCTCCGAAAGAGGGGGCAGAGATATAGGGACCAGATTTCAGGTATCCGGTGTCAGGAGCCGAGCACGGCGATCCGGTGCTTCTCTCCTGATCCCTGACCCTGGCCCCTGGCCCCCTTGCTCCTGATCGCTTCCAACCGGACACCCTTGGACTCGTCGTGATCACCCTCGGTCTCGATCCCGGCACGATGGCGACGGGCTACGGCGCCGTCCTCTTCGAGAGTGGTTGCCTTCATCTCGAGCGCTGTGGCGTCTGGCGCCCTCCCGGCGGATTTCCGCTCCCGGCGAAGCTGCATTTCCTGTCCGAGAAGCTCCTTGCGCTGCTCGAGGAGCTGCAGCCCGCCGCCGTCTCCGTCGAGACCGTGTTCGCCGCGAAGAACGTCGCGTCGACGGTCAAGCTCTCGCACGCGCGGGGCGTCCTTCTGGCCGCGGCGGCCCGCTTCCGGATCCCGGTCTTCGAGTACGAGCCGCGGCTCGTCAAGAAAGCGCTCGTCGGTTACGGGCAGGCGGAGAAGCCGCAGGTCCGGTCGATGGTCTTGACTCTTCTCTCCCGGCAGCGCGATCGGGTGCCACTCGACGCAGCCGACGCGCTCGCGGTCGCGATCTGCCACGTGCACGCCTCCGCGGCCGGGACCGGGAAGCGTCAAACGTGAGAC
>DASWIB010000208.1:0-10016 GCA_036397915.1 Thermoanaerobaculia bacterium
GCCGCCGGAACCCGTTCCCACCGCGCCGCCGAAAGCGCCTCCCGCCACACTACCGCCGGAATCGGTTGCCGCTTCGACCAAGGGGCCCCGGCTGGCGCGGGGACTCGCCTCGTTCTCGCGCCAGAACCCGGAGCGGGAGAAGAAGTTCGCGCATCTTCTCCATGACGCCGAGCCGCCGGCAGGAAAACGTCCGTCCCGGCCCCGTCGCCGCGGCTGACGATCGCGGAAAGGGGAACGGCGTGAAGACCGAAAAGGAGATCCGGGAAGAGATCCGCCGCATCAAGTCGGCCGTGCCCGACTTTTCCGGGTACTGGATCGGTGAACTCGCGGCGGCGATCTACGCTCTGGACTGGGCACTGGACAAAGCGCCCGAGCCGCCCTCCGGCGACATCGGCAGGGGTCGAGGCGGTCACGAGAAGGTCGCCGCGAACCTCGTTCGTCTCGCGGAGAAGGGCAGGAAGCCGGCCGGCCAGGCAAGAAAACTCCCGGTTCGCCGACGGACCAGCAAGTAAAGCCAGCGCGGTAACTGTCCGCTGACCGCTGACAGCTTTCCGGTGGTGCCGGAGGTGGGAGTCGAACCCACATGCCCGTAAAGAGCGGGGGATTTTGAGTCCCCTGCGTCTGCCATTCCGCCACTCCGGCCGGGGTTCGGATGATAACGGGAGATCGCGGACTTCCGGCTGCCGACGACCGGAAAGGCCTGAAACGTTGAGTTTTTCGCGGTTTTTCGCTATAATTTGCACTCGGGGCGTTTCTTAATGTTCGTTTTGAGGAGGTTTCTGTGGGATTTCGAGTCGGAGAGAAGGTCGTCTACCCGAATCACGGCGTTTCCGTGGTGGAAAAGATCGGTGAGGGCTTCGTAACGAACTCGGCCCCGGTGTCTCCCCGCAGCTTCTATCACCTCCGGCTTCTGGCCAACAACTCCAAGGTCATGGTTCCCATCGGGAACACCGACCTGATCGGGCTTCGGCGGCTCACCCAGCGCAAGGACGTTTCGGGGTTGATGAAGACCCTCTCCGACGGCCGCTTCTCGGCGACCGGCGACTGGAAGGGCCGCTACAAGCAGAACCTCGACAAGATGAAGAGCGGGAGGCTGCACGACATCGCCGACGTCCTGAAGACCCTGAACTTCATCATGACGCGCAAGACACTCTCCTTCCGTGAGAAGAAGATGTACGAGCGCGCGAAGTACCTGATCGTGTCCGAAATCGCGGTCATCAACAACATGGATGAGCAGGAGGTCGAGCGGCTGGTCGATCGGGCGCTGGCGAAGTCCGCGCAGAGTCGCGCCCTCGGTCACTGAGGTTCTCACTCGGCCTCTCCGCGGGGGAGAGGAAGGAGCTCGAATCTCGAGGAGGCTTCGGCCTCCTTTTCCTTTGCGTGGCTCACGACGGGAGACCACGGATGAGGACTGCCGGCGCGGTCCACCCGGATCTTGCTTCTCGCGTCATTCCGGCTCACCCGGCCCGCGTCGTGAGTCTCGTCCACGTCCTCGGTCCCCGGGACTAGAATTCCGCTCATGAGGCATCTCCTTCTCGGAGTGGTCGTCCTTTCCGCGGCCCTCGGAACTCTTCTCGCGGACGCCGTCTCCGATGTGCTCCGGGCGGATCTCGCCCGCGAACGCCGCCGGATCGCCGCCGACGCCTCGCAGCTCGCGGACGTCTCGCGTCGGCTCGACGCCGCAGTGGGCGATCTCTCGACGGCGAGCCGGGCCGTGTCGGACATTGCAGGGCGCGCCGATGCTTCG
Organism: Thermoanaerobaculia bacterium; assembly: GCA_036397915.1. Classification (GTDB taxonomy): domain Bacteria; phylum Acidobacteriota; class Thermoanaerobaculia; order UBA5066; family Gp7-AA6; genus Gp7-AA6. The sequence continues at coordinate 1,748 of DASWIB010000208.1, forward strand.
CCCGAAGAGATCACGCGTCGGGAGGATGCCGTCGCCGCGGCCGAGCAGGAGGTCCGGACGCTGCTCGATCGCCGGCGTCTTCTCGTCGAGCGGCTGCTCGAGAGGCGGCGCAACGTCTCACTCCTCGAGGCGGAGTTGCGCGGGAAGGGGCGACCCGCGGTGGCGGATCTCCTCTCGGGCCGCTGGAACGTCACGCTCGAACCGGGAGAACAGCGCGGCTTGTTTCGGCTCGCGCTCGACGGCACGCTCGTCTCCGGCGACTACACGCTCGAGGGCGATTTCTCCGGATCGTTGCGCGGAACGCTGATCGGTGACCGGCTCCGGCTGGAGCGCGTCGACTCGCAGCTCGGCTTCACCACGATCTATTACGGGCGCCTCGCCCGCGATGGCAGCCAGATCTCCGGCACGTGGGAGTCCACGACCTTCGGAGCCGGCGCCGCCGGCGCGGGAAGGTGGCGGGGGCAGCCGGCAAAAGAGGAGGAATCGGAGGCCTCGCCTTGACGGGTGCGCGGCGGCTTCCGATCCTGTCTCTCTCAGTCGGCGCCCTCCTCGGGTTCATCGGCGGCTACTTCGCCGCGGGCGGCGGGCGCCCCGTCTCTTCACGGCCCGCTCCGGCCGCGGGTGCCGAGGCCGGCGGCGGGCGGATCGGGGAGCTCCAGGGCGCGGTCGAGAGGGATCCCGAGAATCCGAAGCTCCTGATCGCGCTCGGCAACGCGTGGTACGACGGGGAGGATTGGGATCGCGCGATCGTCACGTACGAAAAGGCGCGCCGCAAAGCTCCCGAGGATCCCAACCTTCTGTCCGATCTCGGCGCCGCGTATCGAAACCGCGGCGACTTCCGCCGCGCCGTCACTCTCTTCGACCGGGCGCGCCAGATCGACAAGGACCACTGGCAGTCGTTGTTGAATCTCGTCCTGATCCACGCGTACGACTTGCACGATTCCGCCGGGGCGCAGCGGTGGTTCGACGAGCTCAAACGGCGATATCCGGAGATCCCCGACCTCGACCGCATCCAGGAGCGCATATCGACCTTGCGGGCGTCGTGATCCGCTTCGCCTTCTACATCGCTCTCGTCTTCCTCTTTCTGGGTCTTCTCCGAATGGCGCGGCTGTGGCTCCAGGCCGGTCGAAACGGACGCCGGACCACACCGCGACCGGTCGAGGCGGAGATGGTCAGGGACCCCATTTGCGGAACGTGGATCGACCGCCGGCTCGCGCTCTCCGGGAGGCGGGCGGGAGAGTCGGTGCCCGTCTGTTCGGAGAAGTGCCGCCGGTCGCTCGAGTCCGGATGAGCGGCCTGCTATTCGGCCGTGAAGATCCGGAGCGGAAGGGGGAGGATCCTTCCCCGGGAGCTCCGCTCGCCGACCGGATGCGTCCCCGTTCGCTCGACGAAGTGGAGGGACCGGACGAAGTCGTCGGATCGAACGGCTTTCTCCCCCGCGCGATCGCCGAAGACCGCGTCCCCTCGCTCATCTTCTGGGGGCCGCCGGGCGTCGGCAAGACGACGCTCGCCCGGTTGATCGCCGCCCAGACGTCGTCCCGCTTTCTCGCTTACTCCGCGATCGCGACGGGAGTGAAGGAGATGCGCGAAGTCCTCGAAGCGTCCCGCGCCCTCCGTTCGAAGGCGGGACGGCGGACGATTCTCTTCCTGGACGAAATCCACCGCTTCAACCGCGCGCAGCAGGACGTCTTCCTGCCCTACGTCGAGACGGGGGACGTCATCCTGATCGGCGCGACGACGGAGAACCCATCGTTCGAGCTGAACGGCGCGCTGCTCTCCCGCTGCAAGGTCGTCGTGCTCGATCCGCTCGCTCCCGAGGCGATCGCGCGGATCGTCCGCCGCGCACTCGAGGACATCCCGCGCGGCCTCGGGTCGCGCGACTTTCGCCTGGACGACGATGCGCTCTCTTTCATCGCGCAGGCGTCGGGGGGCGACGCGCGGCGGGCGCTGAACCTGCTCGAGGCCGCCGCATCCGACGCAGAGACCGCGAAAACGCGGACGATCGACCTCGTTCGGCTCCGAGATCTCCTCCAGCGCAAGGTCCTCCTCTACGACAAAGCGGGGGAGGAGCACTACAACCTGATCTCCGCGTTGCACAAGTCCATGCGCGAGTCGGATCCCGACGCGACGATCTACTGGATGGTCCGGATGCTCGAGGCGGGGGAGGAGCCGCTCTACCTCGCGCGCCGAATCGTCCGGTTTGCGTCGGAGGACGTCGGCTTAGCCGACCCGCGCGCCTTGCGGGTCGCGCTCGACGCGAAGGAGGCCTACGACTTCCTGGGCTCGCCCGAAGGGGAGCTCGCGCTCGTCGAAGCGGCGGTCTACTGCGCGCTCGCGCCGAAGTCGAACGCGCTCTACGTTGCGGAAGGCGAGGCGAAGAGAGACGTCTCCGAGCGGCCGGCCGAGCCCGTGCCGCTCGTCATCCGCAACGCCGTGACCCGTCTCATGAAGGACGTGGGTTACGGCCGCGGCTACCGCTACGCGCACGACGAGCCGGAAGGAGTGGGCGGGATCGAGTGCCTTCCCGACCGACTGCGGGGGACGCGCTACTACCGGCCGGGGTCGTCGGGGGAAGAAGCCGAGTTGTCGAAACGGCTCGAAGAGACGCTTGAGAAGCGACGCGCGAAGCGCTGATGGGGTCAGGCACACGTTTTGGCGTTATTCGGAGAGCGGCCCGCCGGGGACCGGCCATTCGCCAAACTGCTAAACTATGTGCCTGACCCCTACCCCTCTTCGCGCCGGTAATTCGGCGCCTCCTTGGTGATGATCACGTCGTGCGGATGCGACTCCTTCAAGCCCGCCGCCGTCACGCGCACCATCTTCGACTTCTTTCTCAGGTCTTCGATCGTGCGGGCGCCCGTCAACCCCATGCCGCTCCGGATCCCGCCGGTCAGTTGCTGGATCAGTCCCTCGACGGAGCCCTTGTACGGGACCATTCCCTCAATTCCTTCCGGGACGAGCTTCGAAAGCGATCCGTCGGTCGAGGCTTCGACACCCATCGCCTCCTGGAAGTAGCGGTCCGACGAGCCCGACTTCATCGCGGCGAGCGATCCCATTCCGCGGTACGCCTTGAAAGTGCGGCCCTGATACAGGATCGTCTCGCCCGGCGATTCCTCGGTGCCGGCGAGAAGCGATCCGATCATGACGATGTGAGCGCCGGCGGCGATCGCCTTCACAACGTCGCCGGAGAACTTGATCCCGCCGTCGGCAATGAGAGGCACGCGTGTTCCCCGGGTCGCTTTCGCGCACTCGCGGATCGCGTGGATCTGCGGCACGCCGGCGCCCGTGACGACGCGCGTCGTGCAGATCGAGCCGGGACCGATCCCGACCTTGACGGCGTCGGCGCCGAGCCGCACGAGGTCGCGGGCGCCCTCCTCCGTCGCGACGTTTCCGGCGATGATCGGCGTCGACGGAAACTTCCGCCGGAGGGACTTCAGGGCATCGAGAACTCCCTGGCTGTGCCCGTGCGAGGAATCGAGGACGAGAACGTCCACCTGGGCGCGCACGAGCTCTTTCGCCCGATCGAGCATCTCGGTCGAGATGCCGACGGACGCGCCGACCCGCAGCCGGCCCAGGCGATCCTTCGCCGCGCTCGGGTACTTGATCGCCTTCTGGATGTCCTTGACCGTGATCAATCCCTTGAGATTCCCGTTCCGGTCGACGACGAGGAGCTTCTCGATCCGGTGCCGGTGAAGAAGCTGCTTCGCCTGCTCGAGCGTCGTGCCGACGGGTGTCGTGATCAGCCGCCGCTTGGTCATCCGCGAGGAGATCGGCCGGTCGGGCCGCGTCTCGAAACGAAGGTCGCGGTTGGTCAGGATCCCGACGAGCTTGCCCTTCTCGTCGATGACCGGGACGCCCGAAATCTTGTATCGCGCCATCAGATCGAGCGCGTGGGCGATCTTCTGCTCGGGTCGAACGGTGACCGGGTCGACGATCATCCCGGACTCGGAGCGCTTGACGCGGTCGACCTCCTCCGCCTGGGCGGTGATCGGGAGGTTCTTGTGTATGACCCCGAGCCCGCCCTGCTGCGCCATCGCGATCGCGAGGCGCGACTCGGTCACGGTGTCCATCGCCGCGGAGACGATCGGGATGTTCAGAGGGACCGTGTCGGTCAACTTCGTGCGGATGTCGACGTCCCGCGGGTGAACGCGGGAGCGCGCGGGCAGCAGAAGGACGTCGTCGAAGGTGAGCGCGAGGGGCAGGTCGTCGCGCGAAAGACCGACCGGACCTCGCCGGGCCGGCATCAGGCTCCCGCCGCGGCGGCGCCGTGGCACTTCTTGTACTTCCTGCCCGAGCCGCAGGGGCACGGCTCGTTGCGTCCGACTTTCGGGGCACTCCGGTGGATCGTCTCGACCTTTGCGCCCTGTCCGCCCGATGCGGCCGCCCCGTACGAGTAGTTGACATTCGCCGAGCGCCGCGACGGCATCGCGACCGGCGCGTGGCGCGCCTCCTCGTCCACGATCTCTCCCTCGGCCTCCCGGACGACCGGCTGCAGCCGGAAGAGGTACTGGACGATCTGGTCTTCGATCCGCTCCTTCATGAGGGTGAAGAGCTCGAAGGACTCCTTCTTGTACTCGACGAGCGGGTCCCGCTGGCCGTATCCGCGAAGCCCGATCCCTTCCTTCAGGTGATCGATCGCGAGCAGGTGGTCCTTCCACTGCTGGTCGACGACCTGGAGCATCACGAACCGCTCGTGGAGGCGCATCGTCTCGGGCCCGAGGAGCTTCTCCTTGGCCTCGTAGATCTCGCGGAGCGCCGCCAGGACCATCTCGCGGATCTCGTCGCGGTCTTTGCCCGAAAAATCGAGTGACCCCGGCGTGATGCCGAAGTACTCCTTCAAGTCCAGGTCGAACGCCGCCGTGTCCCACTCGTCGGGGCCCTTGTCCTCGGGCAGATTCCGGCCGAGCGTGTAGTCGAGGATGACGTCCGCGAGCACGAGGACCTCATCCTTCCCCTGCTTGCCCTTCAGGATGTCGAGCCGGAGACCGTAGATCTCCCCGCGCTGCCGGTTCATCACGTCGTCGTACTCGAGCAGGTGTTTGCGGGTCTCGAAGTTCCTTCCCTCGACCTGCTTCTGCGCCCGCTCGATGGCGCGGGAGACCATTCCGTGCTCGATCGGAACGCCTTCCTCCATCCCGAGCTTGCGCATGACTTTCTGGAGGCGATCCGAGCCGAAGATGCGCATCAGGTCGTCTTCGAGCGAGAGAAAGAAGCGCGAGGAGCCCGGATCTCCCTGCCGGCCGCTCCGTCCGCGGAGCTGGTTGTCCACCCGGCGGGATTCGTGCCGCTCGGTCCCCAGGATGTGCAGGCCTCCCGCCGCCAGGACTGTCTCGCGATCCTTCGCGGCCTCGGAGCGCAGCTGCGCGAGCAGCGCGGCGAACTCCTCGGCCGACTTCGTCTCGGCCCGCCGGTGCTCGGCGAAAGCCTCGGGATTGCCGCCGAGGACGATGTCGGTGCCGCGCCCCGCCATGTTGGTCGCGATCGTGACGGAGCCCGACTTGCCGGCCTGCGCGACGATCTCCGCCTCCTTCTCGTGGAACTTCGCGTTCAGCACGACGTGCGGTACCTTCCGGTCCTTCAGTAAGCCCGAGAGCCGCTCCGACTTCTCGATCGAGACCGTGCCGACTAAGACCGGCTGTCCCCGCTCGCGGCAGGAAACGATCTCGTCGGTCACGGATTCGAACTTCTCGCGCTCGGAGGCGTAGACGACGTCCTGGTGGTCGATGCGGATCATCGGCATGTTCGTCGGGACGACGACGACGTCGAGCTTGTAGATCTGGTGGAACTCGGACGCCTCGGTGTCGGCCGTCCCGGTCATGCCGGCGAGCTTTTCGTACAGGCGGAAGTAGTTCTGGAGCGTGATCGTCGCAAGCGTCTGGTTCTCGCGCTCGATCCGTACGCCCTCCTTCGCTTCCACTGCCTGGTGGAGGCCGTCCGACCAGCGCCGGCCCGGCAGGACGCGGCCCGTGAACTCGTCGACGATCAGGACCTGGCCGTCTTTGATCATGTACTCGACGTCTTTCTTGTAGAGCGTGTGGGCGCGGAGCGCCTGTTCGACCCCGTGCAGGGCATCGATGTTGGCGAGGTCGTAGAGGTTCTTGACCCCGATCAGCTTCTCCGCTTTCGCGACGCCTTCCTCCGTCAGGACCGCCGTCTTCGACTTCTCGTCGATCAGATAGTCGCCGGTCGTCGTCTTGTTCCCGTACTTGTCCTTCGTCTCCTCGCCCTTGACGAGCCGCGGGATGATCCGGTTGCACTTGTAGTAGACGTCGGTGTTCTCTTCGGAAGGACCCGAAATGATGAGCGGCGTCCTCGCCTCGTCGATCAGGATCGAGTCCACCTCGTCGACGATCGCGTAGATGTGCCCCCGCTGGACCATCGACTCGAGCTCGAACTTCATGTTGTCGCGCAGGTAGTCGAAACCGAACTCGTTGTTGGTTCCGTAGGTCACGTCGCAGGCGTACTGCTTCTTCCGCTCGTCGTCCGAGAGCGAATTCTGGATGCATCCGACGGTCAGGCCGAGGAAGTTGTAGATCTTGCCCATCCACTCCGCGTCGCGGCGCGCGAGGTAGTCGTTGACGGTCACGACGTGAACTCCGCGGCCGGTCAGGGCGTTCAGGTAGACGGGCATGGTCGCGACGAGGGTCTTCCCCTCGCCCGTCTTCATCTCCGAGATCTTTCCCTGGTGGAGCACCATCCCGCCGATCAACTGGACGTCGAAAGGGCGCATCCCGAGGGCCCGTACGGACGCCTCGCGGACGACGGCAAAGGCCTCCTCGAGGAGATCGTCCAGAGCGCGGCTGCGCGCTTCTTTGACCTCTTCCTCGGCAACGCCTTCCAGCGCGGCGGCCAGGCGCGCCCGGAGTTCCGCAGTCTTCCCGCGGAGCTCCCCGTCGGAAAGGACCTTGATCGAGGGCTCCAGGGCATTGATGGCGGCGGCACGCGGCGCGAGCTTCTTGATGTCGCGCTCGTGCTGGGTGCCGAAGACTTTGGCGAGGACCCGGTCGATCATTTAGGCGGTAAACAACTCTACCGGGGAGGATTATTCACGTTTTCGGCGGGTCCGGAAAGCCGGGAGGGAGAGCTCGGGAGTGGGGGAGCGCGAGATTTCCCGCGGACGAATCGTCGGACACTAACTGTCGAGAACCTCCCGGACCTTTCGCGCGAGAGCGTTGGGAGTGAACGGCTTCTCGAGAAAAGCCGAATCTCTTTCCGTCAGCCCGCGGCGAACGATGCCATCGTCGGTGTAGCCGGAGCTGTACAGGACCTTGACGCGCGGAAAGAGCTCCCGGATCCGCGCCGCGATTTCCGAACCTCCCGCTCCGGGAAGCACCACGTCCGTCAGGAGAAGGTCGATAGGTCCGGAGTGGGCGCGCACGATCTCGAAAGCCCGAGCGCCGTCACTCGCTTCGAGCACCCGATAGCCCTTCGACTCGAGGATCCTCTTCGCGAGAGCCCGGACGGAGTCCTCGTCCTCGACGAGGAGAACCGTCTCCGTTCCTCCGGCCGGTGCGCCCGCTCGATCCGTCGGAAGCGGCTCGGCCGGCTTGTCCACCCGCGGAAAATACGCCTTGAAGGCCGTGCCCTTTCCCGGCTCGCTGTAGACCCAGATGTACCCGCCGCTCTGCTTGACGATCCCGTAGACCGTCGAGAGGCCGAGCCCGGTTCCCCGGCCCTTCTCCTTCGTCGTGAAGAAGGGCTCGAAGATGCGCTGTTTCGTCGCGTCGTCCATTCCGACTCCGGTGTCGGAGACGGCCAGCATTGCGTAAGGGCCGGGCGGGACGTGGACGTGGGTCTGCGCATACTCCTCGTCGAGCTCGACGTTGGCGGTCTCGATCGAGAGCTGACCACCTCGCGGCATCGCGTCGCGGGCGTTGACGGCGAGGTTCATGATCACCTGCTCGACCTGGCCGGCGTCGGCCCTTATGGACCCGAGCCCCGGGTCGAGCTTCACGACGAAGCGGACGTCCTCTCCGATCAGCCGGGACAGCATCTCCTCGATGTGCCGGACCACCTCGTTCAGATCGAGGATCCGGGGCTCCAACATCTGCTTCCGGCTGAAGGCGAGGAGCTGCCGCGTCAGGGACGCCGCTCGCTCGCCGGCCTTTCGGATCTCTTCGATCGCGGAGAAGTGGTCCGGATTCTTGCGAAGATCCGGCGCGAGGAGCTGGGAGTAGCCGAGGATCGCCGTCAACAGGTTGTTGAAGTCGTGGGCGACGCCGCCGGCGAGCTGTCCGACCGCCTCCATCTTCTGCGAGAGCCGGAGCTG
>DASWIB010000209.1:0-6160 GCA_036397915.1 Thermoanaerobaculia bacterium
AGAGGATCGGCGTCCACGGCCAGCGCGGTATCCGAGCCCAGCAGATCGGCGGATTCCAACGGAATATCAGGCCGAATCCGAATGTCGACACCATACCGTCCGACGTGTGGTCGCACGTCCGTTCGGAGATGAAGAACAGCGGGATCACCCACCGCAGCTTCGCCTCCTCGATCGGGATGGCGTACTGCGGAAGTACTCTCTACCGGCATTCCCCGAGCAGGGGACGGTTGGCGGCCGTCGCGGCGATTCTCGAAGAGCCATGGCTCCATCTGCTCGCCCGATCAGACGTTTTCTGGGATCAGGTCGTTTCAATCGAGGCCCAGGGTGAGGCCGCCGTCTTCGATGCGACCGTGCCGGGCACCCACAACTTCATCGCAAACGGAATCGCCGCCCATAACTCGCTCGAGCAGGATGCCGACGTCGTGGTCTTCCTCTACCGCGAAGAGCTCTACGACAGGGACACCGAGCGAAAAGGGATCGCGGACGTCCTGATCGCGAAACAGCGCAACGGACCGACGGGCGGCTTTCCGCTCGTGTTCCTTGCGGACCATATGACGTTCGCGAACTACGCCGGACCCGCGCTCGAGCCGTTCTGATCGCCCTCGGCTTCCCGCCGGGGTGCGTCTCTGACATCCTTCGCCGAGTGACGACGCGATTCGCCGCTTTTCCGGACCGCAGCCGGCGAGGGGGTCTCCGGGAACTTGCACCGCTCAACCCGAAACCGCTATGAGACCGACCCGCGCCGCGATCGACCTCGATGCGATCGCGAGCAACTACCGCTTTCTCCGCGATCGCGTGGGCACGCACCGCGCCCTCTTATGCGTCGTCAAAGCGGACGCCTACGGCCACGGCGCCGGGCCCGTCGCGCGGCGGCTCGAGCGCGAAGGCGCGTCCCGGTTCGCCGTTGCGGTCGCGGAAGAGGGCATCGCGCTCCGTCGCGCCGGCATCGAGGGCGAGGTCCTGCTCTTGAACTACTCGGATCCCGCGGATATCGGGACGCACCGTGCCTACGGGCTCGTCCCGGCGCTCTACGACCTGGACCAGGCGCGCGCCTTTGCGAAAGTGGCGCGCGACTCCCGGGAGCCGCTCCCGGTCCACGTGAAGCTCGACACCGGCATGGGGCGGATCGGTTTCCGGCCGGAGCAGCTCGAAGGGATCGCGGATCTCCTCAGGCGATCGCCGGGGCTCTCCGTCGCCGGCACGTTCAGCAACCTCGCCTCCGCCGAGGACCCGCGCTCGCCGGCGACCGCGAAGCAGGTGGAGAAGTTGAAGGCCGGCGTCGCCGCGCTCATCGCCGTCGGAGTGTCGCCGGGTCTCGTACACCTCGCGAACTCCGCGGGCATCCTCTTCCATCCGGACACCTGGTTCGACGGCGTGCGCCCGGGCCTGGCGCTCTACGGGATTTCGCCGGCGAGCGACTCCGGAGGCGCGGAGCGGCTCGAGCCGGCGATGAAGTTGGAGACGCGCGTCATGGCGGTGAACGAGGTCCCCCCCGGCACCGCGCTCGGCTACGGAGGCCGCTTCGTGACGGAGCGCGCCGCGCAGATCGCCGTGCTTCCGATCGGCTATCATGACGGCTTCCGGCGCTCCTTCTCGGGGCGTGTTCGCGTCTTGATACGGGGGAGCGAGGCGTCCGTGGTCGGAGCAGTGAACATGGACCTGACTCTCGTGGACGCGACGGGAATCGGCGCGCGCACCGGTGACCCCGTCGTCTGCCTCGGCACCGACGGCGGCCGAAGGGTAGCGGCCTGGGACCTCGCGCGCGCGGCGGACACCGTGCCCTACGAGATCCTCTGCGGGATCGGGGCGCGCGTGCCGCGGACGTACGGGCCGTGAGGTTTTTCGAAGCGATCGGCCGGATGGTCCTCCGGCTGCTCGAAGAGCTCGGTCGGTTCTTCCAGATGTTCGGGAGGACGGCGGGCTGGTCGGTGCGTCCTCCGTACGACGTGCCCGAGCACTTCCGCCAGATGGTCCGCGTCGGGGTCGACTCGATCCCGGTGGTGTTCTTGACGACGCTCTTTACCGGGATGGTGCTCGCGCTCCAGACGTTCAACGGCTTCGCCCGGTTCCATGCAGAGAGCCTCGTCGGCAGCGTCGTGGCGCTGTCGCTGACCCGCGAGCTCGCCCCGGTCCTGACGGCGCTCATGGTGACGGGTCGCGTCGGCAGCGCGATGGCGGCGGAGCTCGGCACGATGCGGGTCACCGAGCAGATCGACGCTTTAACGGCGCTCGGGACCGAGCCCGTGCAGTATCTCGTCGTGCCGCGGGTCGCCGCCTCCATCCTGATGATGCCGCTCCTGGTCATCCTGGGCGACGCGATCGGGATCTACGGCGGCTATCTCGTCGCGGTGCAGCTCCTCGGCGCAAACCCGGTGACGTACATCGAGAACTCGTTTCGATTCCTGGAAGTCTCCGACGTCACGTCCGGGATCGTGAAGGCGGCGGTCTTCGGGCTCATCTTCTCGCTCGTCGCCTGCGTCCGCGGTTACTTCACCGAAGGGGGGGCCGAGGGGGTCGGACGCTCGACGACGCGCGCCGTCGTCTCGGGAAGCCTCGCGATCCTCTTCGCCGACTTCTTCCTGACCAAGCTGCTGTTTTGAGCCGCCGAGCAGAGAGCGGCGCCGGAGGGCGAGTTCCGAAAATCCGGGCGGAGCATCTCCGGAAGACGTTCGACGGGAAGGTCGTCCTCGATGACATCGACTTCTCGGTCGCCGAGGGCGAGTCGCTCGTCATCGTCGGGCCGTCGGGGACCGGCAAGAGCGTCCTCTTGAAGCACTTGATCGGCTTGATCCGGCCCGACTCCGGAAAGCTCTTCGTCGACGGCCGCGATTTCTGGGCGCTCTCCAACACCGAGCAGACCGCCGTGCGGAAGAAATTCGGAATGTCCTTTCAGGAAGGCGCGCTCTTCGACTCGATGAGCGTGTTCGACAACGTGGCTTTTCCCCTTCGGCGTTCGGGGCGGCCGCCCGCCGAGGTCCGGGAGCGGGTGCGCGTGTGCCTGGACATGGTGCACCTCCCGAACGTCGAACGTAAGCGTCCATCGGAGCTGTCCGGCGGCATGCGCCGCCGCGTCGGTTTCGCGCGCGCGATCTCCCACGAGCCGGAGATCCTGCTGTTCGACGAGCCGAACACGGGACTCGACCCGATCATGACCGACGTCATCGACGAGGTCATCCTGGAGCTGAAGGAAAGGCTCGACGTCACGATCGTGACGATCACGCACCACATGGCGAGCGCGCGAAAGATCGGCGATCGCGTCGCGCTCTTGCACGGGGGGAAGTTGCTCTACCAGGCGACCCCGGAGGAGTTCCTGCGTTCGGACGACCCCGCCGTGCGCCAGTTCGTCCAGGGAAGCGCGGATGGGCCACTCACGGTAGAGTTCGATCGGGAACGGAAGACGGCGACGTCGGAGGGCGCATGAGCACGGCGGCGAAGGTCGGGGCGTTCTTTCTGGTCGCCCTCGCGATCACGGGACTTCTGATCTGGAAGATCGAAGATCTCCGGATCGGACGCGGGGTCGCGCAAAAGGTGACCGTCCAGTTCAAGGACGTCGGCGGTCTGGACGAGAAGACCGCCGTCCGCGTCGCCGGCGTCCGGGTGGGCCGGGTCACCAAGATCCACCTCGTCGAGGGGAAGGCGCTCGTGGAGATCGAGCTCGATCGCGACGTCGCTCTGCGGCAGGGCGCATCCGCCTCGATCGAGAGCCTCGGGCTCCTCGGTGAAAAGTACGTCGAGCTCGTCCCGGGCCCCTTCGGCGCCCCGCCGCTGCCGGACAACGCGGTGATCGTCGGCGGCGTGCCCGTGTCGTTCGACGAGATCACCAAGCTCGCGCGCGACATCGAGGTGGACATCAAGGAGATCACCCGCAGCCTGAAGGACTCGATCGGAGGTCCCGAGGGAGAAGAGCGGCTCGTCAGTATCGTCGAGAACATGCGCGTGATCAGCGAGCAAGTGCGGGCCATGGTCGAAGCGAACCGCATGGGCGTGGACGCGACGGTCGCGAACTTCCGCGAGTTCTCCTCCGCGATGAACGAGCTCGTCGCGCGCGTCGACTCGCTGGTTGCCTCGAACGAAGGAAACTTCTCACAGGGTATCTCGAACATCCGCGAGGTCTCCGGAAAGCTCGAAACGACGGCGGACAACCTGAATCAGATCACCAGCCGAATCAAGGAGGGGGAAGGCACGGTCGGCAAGCTCGTGCAGAGCGACGAGGCCCACAAGAACTTCAACGACGCGCTCGTGGCGGTCAAGGAGGGCGTCGCGAGCCTGAACAAGGCGCTCGGCGCGATCGGCAGGACGAAGATCGACCTCGGATTGCGAGCGGAGCACCTCGCGGCGCACGGGAAGGGAAAAGGCTACTTCACGCTCGACATCAACCCGCCCGATTCGCCGCGGTTCTACCGCGTCGAGCTCGTCAGTCAGCCGTTCGGGCGACGGAAGAGCACGACGACCGTGGAGCGGACGGTCTTCCCCGACGGCCATACCGAACAGACCATCACGGACTCCGACGAGCTCAAGGACGACTTCGCGATCTCGGCTCTGTTCGGCTACCGGTGGAAAGACCTGGTCGGGCGCGGGGGGCTCATCGAGTCCCGCGGGGGAGGAGGGATCGACTATCTGCTGCTCAAGGACCGCCTGCGCTTCTCCGCGGACTTGTGGGACTTCAACCGTCCGGGCGATTTCTCCGCCCATGCGAAGCTCTCGGGCCGCTACTACTTCTCGCCTTCGGTGTTCGTCACCGGCGGGTGGGATGACTTTCTGAACAGGAAACGGGATGCGGACTCGATCTTCGTCGGCGCGGGCCTGCGCTGGACCGACGACGACATCAAGTATCTGATGGGTTCGATACCCCTGGGACGTTAGCCAGAACTCCGGGCCAGGAAGTGTCCGAGTAATCTTTTTGCGGGGGACCTTGCGGTCCCCCGAACCCCCCAGGAACAGGGCGGGGGGTTCGGAACCGTCGCGACAACTGCTCTCCGAGCTTTCCCCGCTTTCGGGAAGCTGCGCTCGGATTCAAGAAGGTCTACCTGCCTTGCGCGAGCACCCAGGAGGCCGCCGCTTCGGCGAGTGTCGCGCTCTGTCCGGTCGAGCGCGTCACCGACCTCATCTCCGAGCTGGCGATTCCCGGCTCGGGCGCGACGGGCTTCGCTCGAACCGCGAGCCGCAGCGGCGCGGGACCGATCCAGTCCGGCGGGTAGGGGGCGACGAGGGTCAGCATCGGTTCACGCGTCGGTTCGATCCGAAGCGCTTCGGCCCTGATCGTGCGCCTCTCGACGACCCGGTATCTGCGCAGACCGAATGGCGTCCGCAACTCGATTTCGTCGCCGAGCACGAGCTCGGGAGCGAAGGATGCTCCGGCGTCGCGCGCGATCGCGATGACGGCATGCTTGCAGCCGGAGTCTTCCCCCGGAAGAGCGGTACCGGGGACGTGGCCCGGTCCCTGCGCGAGCGTCGCCGGGTCGACTCCTTCCCGCACGGGAGCCTCGAACTTGAGCCGCGCAACCGCGATTCGCGCGACCGTGTCGCCCGGTGAGATCCGGCCGAGAGGCGGGGAAGGCGGCGGCTCGGATTGGAACAGAGGAATCGAAGGACGGAGCAATTCAACCGCGCCCGCCGACAGGAGCAGCGCACCCGCCGCGAGCATGGAGCCGGTTGCGGCGAAGACACGACGGAAGAGAGCCTGAAGCACCGTCGATGCACCCGACATCGGTTCTTGTGCGAATAAACACCCGGCCCCGCCGCGGGCGGGACCGGGTGAGCGGGAAGCCTTTACGAGACCTTCCGGGCGAGCGAAAGCCCGATCGCCGCGAGCGCCAGACCCGCGACGGCGAGCGTCGGATATGCGGACCCGGTCGCCGGCAGCGTCTCGGCCGGAGCCGGCGGCGGAGGAGGCGGCTCAGGCGCCTCGACAGCGGGTGCCGGCGGCGGAGGCGGCGCCGGCGCGGTCCGTTCCTCGTAGGCGGTCGTCTTCTGCTCAATGGTGGTGGTCGCGGCGGCCGCCGGAACCGTCGTGATGCTGACCTGCTTGCGGTCGATCACCTCGTTCGAGATGTTCTTCGCCATGACGACGATATTGTGGGTGCCGGGCGGAACGTTCTCGATGAACGCGACGTTCGCTTCCGTTCCCTTCAACGTCTGCCGGAGGTCGTTGTCGAGGTAG
>DASWIB010000210.1:0-4277 GCA_036397915.1 Thermoanaerobaculia bacterium
GTTCGCCGGCGGCATCGCCGAGAACAAGAAACCAGCGCTCCTTGCTCAGGCGGATGCGCTGCTCGGCTCCGCCGAGGCACAGGTTGACCTCGCCGAGGCCGCCGTCGCCTCCCTCGATACCCTGAAGGCCGAACTCACCGAGGAGAGCCTCGAAGCGTCGTGCGCCGAGTGTGGTCCCTCCGACGGCGGTGGAAGTCAACTCGCCCTCTCGGGGGCCGTACAGATCGTCGCCAAACGGAACCTGATCGGACGCTTTGTCGGTGCCTTCGAGTCGGCGGCGAACCACACCGAGGCCCCGGAGCTGGCGGCCCACCTCGCCGACCTCGCCGAGCGCCTGGACGCCACCCCGGATGATCGGGTGCTGCAGGTCATCTTCCCCTCCGCGTCGGCGGTCGGCCAGCATCTCGTCGCGGTCCGGTCGCCCGACCTGCCCGACGACGGCTCGCCCCTGGTCGTCGTGCTGTCGGGGCTGGCCGAGGGAGCGCCGCTCCCGGCGATGAACGCGGCCGACGTGCAGTTCCTCTTCGAGCAGGTCCGCGTCTTCAGGGCGACCCTACAGCGCGGTCGGGACGACGGAGACGAGCCCAGGTGATGGATCCGGCGTGACAGACATCGGCTCACCTGAAGTCCCTCACGCGCCGGCCGCGGCCTCCGTCCGGGTTCCCCGCGTCGCGAGAAAAACGCCGATCAGGATGAGCCCCCCGCCCGCGAGCGTCCGTCCGGGGAGCCTCTCGCCGAGCACGATGGCGCCGAGCATCACGGCGATCATCGTGTCCACGAGCGGAATCGTACTGACGACCGAGATCGGGACGCGCTTGATCAGCCAGAAAAGCCCGACGAAGGTCAACGCGGTCCCGAAGATCGCCAGGTAGGCGAGCGCGCCGACGGCTACGGGAGTCCATTGCGAGGGCCTGCCCCGCTCGACGATCGCCGCGAGGGGAAGCAGAAGCGCCGAACCGACCAGAGTCTCCGCCCAAACGTTGAGCGGTGGATCCACTCGGCCGAGGTGCTTCTTGACGAGGACGCTCGCGAAGCTGGAGACGATCGCCGCGAGGAACACGAGCCCTCCGCCCCGGATGAGAGCGCCGTAGTCCGACTGCAGCGCGCGGGAGACCGCGGGCCCCTGCATGAGCGCCACGCCGGCGAGACCCATGCCCGCCGCCGTCAGCGTTCGGCGCGTCAGCGGCTCGTTCGGAAGCAGGTAGTGCGCGAAAACGCCCGCGCAGATGGGAAAGGTCGCGAACAGGAGCGCGGAGAGGCCGGACTCGATCCACTGCTGCGCGATGAAGACGAGAGCGTAGAAGACGCCGATCTGGAGGAACCCGGCGAGCACGATGAACGTCCTTTCGTGGGCGGTCGGCCGGCGGCCGCCGCGGCGGAAGGCGAACGGCGCGAGGACGAGGCAGGCGAGCGCCATGCGGAACCCGGCGAAACGGAGCGGCGGCAGGTACTGCAGGCCGATCTTGATCCCGAGCCACGTCGAGCCCCAGATCGCGCAGAGAAAGACGTAGACGGCGAGCGCACGACCGCGGAGGTGGCCGGGGGGGCTTTTCAATTCCCCGGTGGGTCGGCCGCCGCCTCTACGGCGAAACCTCGAAATCCGTCCGAGATACTCCGGATTGACGAATGATCGATCGAAGTGTCCCGATTCTCAGCTCGTCGTGGTCGGGAACCGGTACGGTGACGGTGGAACCCGCCGTCCTCTTCTGCATGACGACGTGACTTCCTCGCCGCCGCACCTCCGTGAAGCCGTTTCGCGCAAGAATCTGGCAAACCTCTCGGCCGGAAAGAACCTACCCAAGAGCGACGTCGAGACGAGTGATGAACACTTCGGCCGCCAGACGGCTGTCTAACTCGGACGGGTCGGCGGTCTCGAAGAACAATTCGACCGCTTCCAGGAGGTTGCGACGAGCCTCCTCCACCGTTTCGCCCTGGCTGGCGATGTCGAGCTCCGGGCAAAGGGCCACGTATCCGTTGCCTTCTCTCTCGATGATCGCTGTCAACTGACGGTTCTGCTTCATCACTTCCTCGTTGAGAAAAAGTCTACACCGGCGGAGACTCCGCCGACGGATCGCAGAGAGTGACAAGAGTGGAAAAAAACGCTGCGGTCGAGAACTCGTGCCATGGGAAAGCGTCCTTCCCTCCGGAGATAAGATTCCGTCGGTGTCCGAAGTTCAGATCGATCCAACACTGTCCAAGGCACAACGCTACCGAGACCTCCGAGCTGCGCTCGAATCGCTCCTCGAAGGCGAACCGGACGCGGTCGCGAACCTCGCAAATGCCGCGGCTCTGCTCGCGCAGTCGCTCGAAGGCATCAACTGGTGCGGCTTCTACCTGCTGCGCGGTGAGGAGCTCGTGCTCGGACCGTTCCAGGGGAAGCCCGCCTGCGTCCGGATCGCCGTCGGGAAGGGGGTGTGCGGCACGGCGGCTGCACGCCGGACCACGATCGTCGTGCCCGACGTGAACCGCTTTCCCGGTCATATCGCTTGTGACCCGGAGTCGCGCTCGGAAATCGTGGTTCCGATCCTGCAGGAAGGCGTCCTTCGCGGCGTGCTCGACGTGGACGCGCCGGAGGTTGAACGGTTCGGCGACGAGGACCGCGCCGGTCTCGAGAAGTTCGTCGAGACGCTCGTGCCCTTAGTCGAGTGGGAAAGGCTCTGACGTGGCGTTTAAGCAGTTCGGCGGAAAGGTCACCTGGCTCGGCCATGCGGCGTTCCTGATCGAATCGCCCCGAGGCGTCCGGATCGCGATCGATCCCTGGATCGGCAACAACCCGAAGTTCCCGAAGGGATTCGACTGGGGCACGCTCGACGTGATTGCGGCGACCCACGGTCACTTCGACCACTTCGGCGACGATGGGATCGAGCTCGCGAAAAAGACGGGCGCGACGGTCATCGGGATCTTCGAGCTCGCGCTCCACTGCGGTGCGAACGGGGTCGAGAAGGTCTCCGGGATGAACAAGGGGGGAAGCCAGAAAGTCGCCGGCATTGAGTTCCGGATGGTGAATGCCGTCCATTCCGCGGGAACCTCGGGAGCCGGTAAGGAGACCAACTTCCCCTCCGATCCGTGCGGCTACGTGATGACGTTCGAGGACGGCTTTCGCATCTATCACGCCGGTGACACGAATGTCTTCGCCGACATGGCGTTGATCGGCGAGCTCTACGAGCCGGACCTCGCGCTTCTCCCGATCGGGGACTTCTACACGATGGGTCCGCGCGAGGCGGCGAAAGCGTGCCAGCTGCTCGATGCGCCGCGCGTCATCCCGATGCACTGGGGGACGTTTCCGGTGCTGCCCGGCACTCCTGCGGACCTGCGCCGCGAGATCGATCGGCGCGGCCTCCCCACGCAGGTCGTCGAGCTCGCGCCCGGAGAGACCTGGCCGCGTTAGCTCGCATCCTCACCGTTCGGCTGGCACTCCTTCCCTGGAAGCCGGAAGACCTGGACGCTCTGCACGCGCTCTGGACCGACGTCGACGTGCGGCGGTTTCCTGACCGCTGCCGGCGAAACGCCTTACTGGGTGATCGAGCGGGAGGAGTTCTTCGGCGCGGACCCGGCGCCACGTGACAATCCTGATTAGACGGCCGCTATTGGTACGATGGTTGTCATACCGAGACGCGCCGTGCCAACCGTGAAAGTCGCAATCTCGATCGACTCGAAGCTCCTGGACCGGCTCGATCGGTTCGTTGTCCAGAAGCGCTTTGCGGGCCGCAGTGGTGCCATCCAGATGGCTATCGAGGCTGCTCTCACCCGCTTCGAGCGGCGACGCCTGGCGCGCGAGTGCGCGAAGCTCGACCTTCGGAGCGAGCAGCGGCTCGCGGAAGAGGGCGCCGCTTCGGACCTCGAAGGATGGCCGAAGTACTGAGAGACGATGTTTCTGGACGGAACTCGAGCCCGTCCGGGCTGGGAATTGGATTGGTCGATGTGGTCATAATCGCCGTGAGCACGGGACATGTAAGCTCTTCCGAGAGAAGAGTCCAATGACTCGCGTGATCGAGAGCAGTCCCGAAATTCTTGGGGGTACGCCCGTGTTCGCCGGAACGCGGGTGCCGGTTCAGAATCTGATCGACTATCTCGAAGCGGGCGACAGCCTAGAAGATTTCCTCGAGGCGTTCCCGTCGGTAAAGCATGAGCAGGCCGTAGCGGCTCTCGAGATTGCCCGCGAAAGCCTGATGGAGCGTGCGCGTCCTGCTCGATGAGTCTCTCCCCCGCCAACTCGCTCGAGAGTTGACCGGGCACGATGTCCGAACCGTCCCCGAGCAGGGGTGAGCAGGGCTGCG
>DASWIB010000211.1:0-9631 GCA_036397915.1 Thermoanaerobaculia bacterium
ACGATCTGCGGCCGGGTTCGGCGGACCCAGGAAGAGACGCGACGCCCGAAGCGCAGATCCGCGATGGTCGGCTCGTGACCCTGCTGCTGGAGAGCCGCGCCGATGTACTCGAGACCGAGCGGTTCGACGCGGAAGAACGGCCCCAGGCCGAAACGTTCGTTGCCCGGGTCGGGCCGCAGCAGCAGGACTCTCACGTTTCGCGCGATTGTAGACTTTGCGGGAGAAATGTCTGCCATCGAAGCCCCGGGCGAGGCTGGACGGAGCCCCGGTGCGCCCCGCGCGCGCCGAAAGTGGGTCAGCCACGGCCTGTCCAACCGCATCGTGTATGGCGGACTACATTACGGAGCCCGCTGGCTGCCGCTGCCGGTTCTGAAGGCGATTTCGACCCTCGGCAACTCGATCGCGGTGACGGTTCTCCGCTCGACCCGGCGCGGGATGGCGGACAACTTCCGGCAAGCGGGGATCGCCTCCGATGGCGATGCCGCGCGCTTCGCACGGCGTGTCTTCTTCGAGTACGGCCGCGCCACGATCGACGTCTGGCGGCTGCGCAGCGAAGCGTTCACCCCCCGGATCACGACGTTCGACGACGACGCGCGGGTGCTGGCCAGGAGCGGTCGCGCGGGACGCGGATTCCTGCTCGTGACCGGCCACGTTGGCAACTGGGAGATGGGGGCGGTGACGCTCCGCCGGCACGGCCTCGTTCCCGCGGTCGTCGGTCAGCCCGAGCTCGATCCGACGGTGCAGGAGATGCGGTTGGAGCTGCGCAGCCGACTCGGGGTCGAGTCAATCGACATCGGGACTTCGATGGGGACGGCATTCAAGGTCCGGTCGGCGATCGATAACGGTCGCGCGGTGGCTTTGCTCGTGGATCGCGCATACGCCGAGGATCAGGTGATCGTGCCGTTCTTCGGGCGACCGACCGCGTTCCTCCGATCCCCCGCTCTCCTTGGGCGGTTCTGCGACTGCGACGTGCTTCCCGGTTTTTTCCTGCGCAATCCTGATGGAACTTACCGCAACGTCTGGGGCGAGCCGCTGCGGCCCGACCTGTCGCTCTCTGCCGAGGAGGACACCTTCCGGATCCTCTCCCGCGTCGCGGCGGACCTCGAGGGCGTCGTCCGTCAGCACCCGACGCAGTGGTTCAACTTCTACAGCTTCTGGGCTCCGGAAAACGGCGGCTGAGCCGCGTTTTCTCGCCGGCGTCTGACAAGATCGGCCTGGCGCCGATCAAGGGTGAGAAAACGACAGCTCTCGCGAATCGGGGGCGAGGAAAGGGCGTGTCGGCGTAGGCCAGCCTCAATTCCGCGACTCCAGAAATCGCGCGAGAGCGCCACGCCTCCTGGCGATCGGCCGAAGCGAACCGACCCGGTCGGGAGGCGGACCGATCAAGCCCGTTTCTTCGAGCCGCTTCAAGGAGGCCGCAAGGCTTCGTTTTGGTGCCTCGATCGGCGTAATCTCCGCGACCTCTTCCCCTCTGTAGGAGATTCGCACGCGTCGGCCGGCCCGGACCTTACGCAAGATCTCGCTGAACCTGGCCTTCGCCTCACAGGTCGAATAGACGTCGCTCACGGGAGCAGGATGACAGGGTTGAGATACTGCATCCCACACTCCTCTATCGAGATTCCGCTCCGGGCCTTTGGAACTTCCCGTAGACGTAGCTCCCGCAGCAGCGGTTGCAGATCGGTAGCGGTTCGCGCGCGAGCTTCTCCCGAAACTTCGCCGCTTTCTCCCCTCTCCAGATCTGTTCAAACGGCTGCCTGCGCACGTTCCCGATGAAGTAGTCGGGGAAATCGCCGCAGAAGCAGACCTCGCCGTCCGGCTCGACTTGCGCGAAGTACCAGGCGACCGGACAGAGCTCGTGGCCGAAGACCTTGTCGAAGTCGGTGAAATAGGACGGTACCTCCACCGGCGGGACGTTCGGCACGAACGAAACCCAGGGCTTTCCGAGCGCGGAGTCGAGATATCGGCGCCGGCGGAGCGTTCTGAGCAAATGGACGAGGTCGGTCATGTGTCGCGTGTGGTCCGTGCTGCTGCCGTTCGGCCATGTGAAGTCGAACCCCTTCCAAGACTCGGCGCGGATGCCGAATGTTTCCTTCATCACGATCTCGTACTGCGCGCCCGCTTCCTTCGGCACGAACCATCGCAGCCCAACGTTGATCGTGTCGATCGGCAGCTCGCGGAGGACGTCGAGCGCTGGCCCGATCTCGGTCAAGTTGTGCTCCGTGATGGGAACGATGGCGATCAGCATCGGCAGCTTGCTTCCGAGTTCCTGCCGCCAGCGCGCGACCGCGCGAACCCCGGTTGCCGCGCGCTCGAAGCTGTCCGCCTGTCCGCGGATGCGATTGTGCACTTCGGGCGGACCGTCGATCGAGACCGCGATCGAGTCGATGCCGGCCTCCACCAGCTCGCGCGCGTGCTTCTCGAGCCGGCCGCCGTTCGTGATGACGGTGCAGGTGAGCCCGCGCTTCTTGACCTCGCGCACGAGCGGAAGGAGGTCGGGATAGAGGAACGGCTCGCCGCCGAAGAGGCTCACGATCGGCTGGGACGGCGCGATCTGGTCGAGGAGGTTCACGTAGTCGCCGAGAGACATCTGGCGCTTGGCGCCGATGAGCTCCTTGATGCGGGCGCGCTCGCGCTCTCCGTCCGTCGCGGAGGCCGGGAACCGGTCGGAGCGGTAGATGCCCGTGTCCCCCCACTGGCCGCACATCGGGCAGCGCAGGTTGCAGAGGTTCGTCACCCGCAATTGAACGAAAGTCGGCATCGGCAGGTTGGCCGGCGAGGGCGAAGCGAGATGCTGGCGCACGCCGCGCCTCCCGCGACTCATCCGCGCGAGGTACCGCGCCGCGAAACCGGAGAGGGCGAGTCCGCGGCGAAAGCTCACCGTGATACCGCGGCAGGCCGCGAAGAGTAGAGGACGATCACACGCTCGATCGCGCGCCGGCACACCGTACAGAACGGCACGTCGTTGCGTGAGAACATCACGCAATCGATCTGTGGCCGGTAGTATCCCTTCGCCTCGTACAGGGCGCCCTCGAACGCGCCGACCTTCCCTGCGTAAGCGCCGGCGCTGAGCATCCGCGTTTCCTTCTCCTTCTGCTCCCGGAAGAGAGCGTCCATCTCCTCTTCCGTGCGGTTCTCCGCCCGGATCTGCCGGCGGCGCTTCTGGATCTCGCGGGAGTGTGTCTCGAATGCATCCTTGTTCCACGGCGTCGGAATCGGCGTGCCCGCCGCGACGAGGTCCCTCCACTTGAGGTTCTTCGGATCGAGGAGCGCCGTGACGTTCGGCTCCCAAGGCTCGACACGGTCTGCCGCGGGCTCGTACGCGACGTCGGACGTGTAGTACTCGTCTGCGAGACCGGCGAAGTGATGGCCGAACTCGTGCACGAAGACGTACGGCGACCAGAAGCTGTCCGCGGCGACGGTCGAGAAGAGGCCAAAGATCCCACCTCCGCCGTACGTGCGGGTGTTGGTCAGGATCTCGACGAAGTCATAGGGCGCGAACGAAGCGACGTCGCGGAAGAGCCGGTTCTCGAAGGTCAGGACGTAGCGCTCCGAGCCGAAGGCGTCGTAGGTCGCGCCGACGCGCGAGCGGCGGTGGACCCCGGTCGAGGGCCGCGAGACCCCCGAATCGTCGGACGGAGGGCACAGGCCCCAGACGTTGAAGTCGGAGCGGTGCTCCTTGAACGGCGAATGGGCGAAGAGGATCTCCGCGAGCCGCCGTGCATCCTTCTCGAACTTCGTCCGCTCGGCCGCTGTGTACCCGTCGCCGACTATCAGGAAGTCGACCTTCTCCGCCGGGTCGCCGGACTTCTGAATCTCGAGGAGCGGCCCGGGCGAAGACGGCTTCGAGGGATTGACGAACATGTCCTTCGGGTCGACGAGGACCGACCAGATCTCGCGAAACGAATTGCGCGCGTCGCGCTTCTTGACGACCACCTGAACGGGATCGTCCGGCGCCGGAAACCGGATCGATTCGTGATAAGTTCGGGTGGTCGTTTTCGCCTCGCCGGTCGTCTCCCACTCGCCGTAGATCGAGGCGAACCCCCGCGAGTAGACGGCACGGTTTGTCGTGCGCTCGATCACCTCGAAGAAGTACTTGCCGAGGTTCGTGTCGTCGATCGGCTTGCCGCCGGCCCAGGGAAGCGGCTCGACCACGACGCGGTCGAGGCTGAACCGCTCTTCTGTAGCCGTCCCGGTGTGGTAGTAGTCGAGCCTCATCGTGCGCGGCGGCGCGGCAAGAGCGGCAAGAGATACGGCAAACATCGCCGCCCCGAGCATCAGTCCACTGCGCTTCACTGTGCGAATATCCTACGTCGGGGGTCAGGTCGGATAAAGGGCGGCGGCCCGAAAGGAAAGATGGAGACCTGACCCGCGAAGGAGTTCCCATGATCCACGAAAACATCCTGGGCACCATCGGAAACACGCCTGTCGTTCGCATCAACCGCCTGGCTCCGGCGCACGTGACCATTTACGTCAAGTGCGAGGCGTTCAACCCGCTGTCATCGGTGAAAGACCGGCTCGCGATCGCGATCATCGAAGACGCCGAGCGCCGCGGGACGTTGAAGCCGGGTCAGACCGTCGTCGAGGCGACCTCGGGCAACACGGGGATTGCGCTCGCGATGGTCTGCGCGGTCAAGGGGTATCCCTTCGTCGCGGTCATGTCCGACTCTTTTTCGATCGAGCGGCGCAAGCTGATGCGCGTGATGGGCGCGAAAGTGATCCTGACCCCCGCGGTAGAACGCGGCACCGGGATGGTCAACAAGACGGAAGAGCTCGCGAAGAAGCACGGCTGGTTCCCCGCGCGCCAATTCGAGAATCCCGCAAACCCCGAGTACCACCGCAACACGACCGGTCCGGAGATCCTGCGGGATTTCGCGAGCAAGCGGCTCGACTACTGGGTGACGGGATACGGAACCGGCGGCACGCTCACGGGCGCGGGCGAGATGATCAAGAAGGCGCGGCCGGAGGTGAAGATCATCGTGGTCGAACCGGAGGGAGCGGCATTGCTCGCCGGGAAGGAATGGCACCCACACAAGATCCAGGGATGGACGCCGGACTTCGTCCCGTCGGTCTTGAACCGCGACGTCTGCGACGAGCTGCTCACGGTGACCGACGTCGAGGCGCGCGACGCCGCGCGGGATCTCGCGACGAAGGAGGGAATCTTCTGCGGAATCTCGTCCGGCGGAACGTTTGCCGGAGCCGTGAAGGCCGCGCAGAAGGCGCCGGAGGGATCGGTGATCCTGGCGATGCTCCCCGACACCGGCGAGCGGTATTTCACGACGATCCTGTTCGAGGGGATCAGCGAAGGATCGGACGAGGAGCCGGCGGCGTAGGTCGAGAGCATGGTGAAGAGAATAGGCTTTTCGCTCCCGCAAAAAGCGCGTGCTCGCTCGCGGCGCCATGGAGTCGGCGAGGACAAAGGGCTCGAATCTCGCGTCGAAGCGCGCCGCCGAACCGCCGCCCGATCTCGCTGGATCTCCCACTCCGAGGTCAAGCGCCGGCTGAAAATCCCCTGACTCAGAGACCGGCCTGAGGATCGAGGATTCCTCGCAGCCGCGACCATCCCTCGATTTCCTCTGAAAGGGTAAGACAACCCCTCGACCGTGGACGTCGACGCGAGACTGCGCGGCCCGCGATACTCGCCGGAGGCTGACCAGCCGCGGTCACGACAATCCTGTTTCGAGAGGAAGGCAGCCGGGACGGCGCCATTAGGAGCGACCCGGGAGACATTTGGTTGACTGGTGAAGTAGGAATTCCTACCATTGAAGGATGAAAGCAGTCGTTTCCGAAAAGGGACAGGTGACGATCCCCAAACCCCTCCGAGACCGCCTCGGCCTGCGAGCCGGTCAGATCCTGGAGTTCGAGGCGCGGGGTGGCCTTCTCGTCGCACGCAAGCGCCCCGGCCACGTCAGCCCGGTGGACAAGGTTTTCGGGATTCTCCCTCGGATGGACGTGGACAAGGAGATCGAGAAGATGCGCGGCAAGCCGTGGAACCCGACGGATGACGGCCCTCGTGCGAACCGCCGTTGATAGCAGCGTCCTCCTCGATGTTTTCTCAGGCTCCAGCGAATTCGGTACGTCTTCACGCGAGGCGTTGAAGGCGGCAGAGCTGGAGGGGAGTCTCCTGGCCAGCGAGGTGGTCTGGGGCGAAGTTCGCGCTCATTTCTCCTCACGCGGCGCATTCGAGCGCGCGATGAGAGAGCTCGGCCTCTCGTTCGACGCGTCGAACGAAGAGAGCGCCGCGCTGGCTGGCGAGGCCTGGAAGACTTATCGCAGCCAGGGAGGGAGACGGAGCACCCTCGTGCCCGACTTCCTGATTGCCGCGCACGCCGTCGTGCGCGCGGAGCGGCTCCTGACGCGGGATCGGGGATTTACGCGAGCCTGGTTTCCCCGGCTCGTCGTGCTCGATCCTTCCGGGTGAATCTCGCCGACGAAACTTGCCGCGCCGTCGAGTACGCGGCCCGTCAGCGCGTAGCATGCGACATTGAGCGGTGGCGCTGAACGTGGTGGAGAAGCGCCGAAAGATAGATCCTGGGGACGCCGCCCACACCGGCGAGCGCTACTTCACGACGATCCTGTTCGAGGGATCAACGAGGGATCGGACGAGGAGCCGGCAGCGTAGGTGGCCCGCCGGCTAGTCGTTCCATGCGCCGACCAGGTAGCCCGCGACGATCGCCGTGGCAATAGCGGCGAATGGGAACCATCGCCGTGGCGCGGCCTCGGGAACGGTGACCGACTTCGCCGGCGCCCCGGAGAGTCCCGAGAGCGCCTCGAGATCGAAAGCGAGATCGAGCGCGGACTGGAACCGCTGCTCAGGGTTCTTCTCCAGGCATCGACGGACGATCCGCTCGAGGCCCGGCGAAATACTCTGACCTGTCAGCGAGAGATCCGGCGGGTCGTCTCTCAGGATCGCCGTCATCGTGTCTGCGGCCGAGTCGCCTTGGAATGCGCGCCTCCCCGAGAGCATCTCGTAGAGGATCGCCCCCAGGGAAAAGATGTCGCTGCGAGCGTCCGCGGGTCTTCCCCGGAGCTGCTCGGGGGCGATGTAGCCCAGGGTGCCGAGCAAGACGCCGGGATCGGTTCCCCCGGTGGCCGTCGGCAGATCCGTCTGGTTCGGCGAGACTTCTTTCGCAGGGGTCAGTTTTGCGAGACCGAAGTCGATGATCTTGAGCCGACCGTCTCTCGTGACGAAGACGTTGTCGGGCTTCAGGTCCCGATGGACGATCCCCTTTTGGTGCGCAGCCGCCAGCCCCCGCGCTATCTGGATCGCGTAATCCAGCGCCTGCCAAGTCGATAGATGTCCTCCGGCGAGCGCCTCTCTCAGCGTCTCGCCTTCGAGAAGCTCGGATACGAGGTACGGCGAGCCGTCGTGCAATCCGATGTCGAAGACCGCAGTGATGTTCGGGTGATTCAGGACTCCCGCCGCCCGGGCCTCGTCCCCGAAGCGCCGGAGTCGGTCCGCGTCCTTGCTGAACGAGGCGGGAAGGACCTTGATCGCGACGTCGCGCCCGAGCCGCGGGTCCCGCGCTCGATAGACCTCGCCCATTCCGCCTGCGCCTAGAAGCGCCAGGACCTCGTACGGTCCCAGCCGACTGCCTTGCGAGATCGTCTGGAGCATTACTGGACCTCTCCGTCCGCCGGCATCTTGAAGCGCACGTCAAAGCACGGCGACTGAGGAGGAAAGCGCCAGAGATAGGAGCTCATCAGGTAGTAGAGAACGACTTTGCTGTTCTGGATGGCTTCCCAGAGCTCGCTTCCGGTGCTCATCACGGCGACGGATTTCGTCGGCTTCCAGAGGAATCCCCGAATCGCTTTCAGCTTCACTGCTTCCTCCTCGAGCTTGGAATCGAACGAGAGAGGGAACAGTGTCGCGTCCCCTTCCGGATCGGCGGGAACCAACCACGACAGGTCGCCGCTCACGTACGAGGTGTACTTCTCGTAGAACTCCCGCAGGTTGTGTGTGAACTCCTCCGGGATCGGCCGACCCGTGAGACGGTACGTGAGCGCTCCCTGAGTCAGAAGGAAGAGAGTCGCGCCCGCGTAATACGGATTCGGACTGAGTCCATGATTCGAGAGCGTCAGGTCTTCCCCGACCGTGCAGGTCTTGACTCCGAACCTGTCCGGGAGATCCGATGGCCGGGTGATCGAGTCGTACGCAAGCTGACGCGCTTTCTCGTCCCAGACCGGCGCTTGCGCGTCGTCCGGCAGAAAGTTCGCCGCCGCGGCGAAGAGCGTGGCCTCCCACGCGTTTTCTTCAGCCTTCGAATCCCCGGTGAAGCAGGAATCGTACGGTGCGTACGGCAGGTCGACGATCAGTCGGTAGTCGGCCTCCGCCTTGAGAAGTCTCAGCGTCTTCTTCCACAGGACGACGATTCGCTTTCGAGGGACCCGTGGGAGATCGACGTAGACGTCGCAGACCTCGCGCAGCCGGTGGACGCTGACGACGAGGTAGTGGACGACACCGGGCGTCAGCCATCGCTTCCCCCACTGGTCGTATTTCTTGGCCACCCACTCGAAGTGCTGAACAGCTCGTTCGTAGTCGGCGAGATCTCCAGTGGCTTCGTAACGGTTGAGAAACACGTTCCCGAGGGAGAGCGGAATCACCATGACGTTTGGGTTCCCCGCATCGTCCGGGAACGAGGCGAGGTGATCCGTCACCTGTGACCAGTCGGTCGCGCCGTAGGTGTCGAGAAGGATGTCCATTACTTTCCACTCGAGCTTCTTGAGAACTCCTTTCTTGTGCTCGAGGTCAGGGGGCTCGATGGCGGCACCGGCGACACCGACGTGCGAAAGGAAAAGAGCGGCGACGATCGAGGCTATGAATGAGGCGCGAAGAGAATGTTTGTTTTTCATGCCCTGTTCGTCACCGGTATTGGGAAGTCGTTACGCAGACTGGTCAAAGCTGTCGAAGGCCAAGTGAGCGGGACGACAAGAGGTATAGACTTCGGGGCCAGCAACAGCTCGACGCACCAGCCGGCATGAGCTGACGCCGAGGCCGGCGTCAGAGGAGAAGGAAAGGCGGGCGCCGCGAAGCGCGGCGGCTTCCCCGCCGTTGACTCTTATGTCGCCGCTCGGGAACGACCGTTACGCCGGCCAGGAACCCGTGGCCGAAGCGAACAGCTCGTCGAAGCCGGCGGCCGAATCCCGAGAAGCTGGTCCAGACACCGATTCCGACACGCTCGCAGCGCAACTCTCGGATCGCTTCCGGGATCGCATCCGGTTCTTTGCGGCAAGAAGACTCCGCGATCGTGACGCCGCGGAAGACGTCGCCCAGGAGGTCCTCCGGCGCACCCTGGAAGCTTTGCGTGCGGGAAGAGTCGAGAACCGCGAGGCGCTCCCTGCGTTTCTCTTTCAGACCGCACGAAACGTCTGCATGCAGTGGGGGCGGTCCGAGGGACGCAAGGCGCGGGCCTTCACGCGATTGCAGTCCGGGAGCTCGGAAGAGGACCCAGAGGCAGATCCCCTCGCCGGCCTGATCACGGAGGAGCGGCGGGACAAGGTGCGCGAGGCCTTCGCACATCTGGGCCCGGGGGACAGAGAGGTCCTGCAGCTGAGCTACGTGGAAAGCCTCGGAGCCGAGGAGATCGCGAAGCAGCTGAACCTCACGGCCGGGGCAGTCCGGGTGCGCCGCCAC
>DASWIB010000212.1:0-16025 GCA_036397915.1 Thermoanaerobaculia bacterium
GCATTTGCTCCCGGGATCGGCGCGAGAAACACCTTCTCCGGACCGACCTTGTATGCGACTCTTCCCGATTCGGTGCGCAACTATGCCTGCTCGTGAGCGGGTGTCAAGATAGTTCGATTCCTCTACGACCAAGGTCGAAAGACTAAGGTCGAATACAACTCTTCCTTGCATCGCACAGCAGCTGTACAACGCTGTCATCGGCTCGACAGAGTGACTTCGAACGGAGTTGACGCTCGCTGCACGTGAGAACCGCCCCTCCAATGCACGTTCGCCGGGACGGCGGCCTGGTTGATGGAGAGGGATTGGCTTAGGGGCCGCCGCCCGGTGTTCGGAAGTACCCGTTCACGTCGATGATCACGTGAGTCGTGCTGCCCGGCGCGAGCTGCTCGCTCAACACGGCAATCGAGTCTGCAACTCCCAACGGAATGATCGCGTTGTTCGCCCGCGTCTGTCCGGCCCCGAAGTTGATCGTTGACGCCAGCGGAACCGGCAATCCCTGCGGATAAACCGTGAGATGTCCCGGAGCCGTGGGCGTGGTCACCGTCACGTTCAGCGCAACCGCATTCGCGCCGCTCGGGATCCCACACCGTCCGACCATGACGAACGCGCGGGTCGTGCCGGCCTGCAGAGCCGGGCCGCCATAGGGACCCGCGGGGTTTCGCGTATCCGCCACGCGGCAGGGAGTGAGCGTGTAGAAACCGGCTACGAGGGGCCCTGGTGTCGGTGTCTGGGTCGGCGTCGGTGTGGGGGTCGATGTCGCCGTGAATGTCGGCGTGAGAGTCGGGAGGCCGGTGGACGTGGGCGTCGGCGTCCGGGTCAAAGTCGGCGTGGCTGTGGACGTCGGCGTGCGCGAGGGCGTGGCTGTGCTCGACGGCGTCGGAGTCCTCGTCGCGGTTGATGTGACGGTCGCGGTCCGAGTCGGCGTTGGAGTGATGAGTGGAGTGGCCGTCGCCGACGCGGTCGCCGTCGGCGTACGGGTTGCCGTGGGCGAAGGACTCGGGGATGCCGTAGCGGTCGCCGTGTTCGTCGGCGTCCGAGTGGGTGTCGACGTCGGCTGAGACAGTGTCGGGGTCAGCGTGGGCGTGGGTGTGGCCGTGAAGGTGCTGGAGAACGTGGGGGTCCGGGTCGCGGTGGCCGTGATCGTCGGCAGAGTCGGCGTCCGCGACGGCGTGAGGGTCTCCGTTGGAGTCGCCGTCTGGGTCGAAGCGGGAGGAGTCCCGGTCGCCGTCCTCGTGGGAGTCGGGGTGTTCGAAGGCGTGAACGTGTTCGTCGGCGTGGCGGTGCCGGTGAACGTGAAGGTCGTCGTGGGCGTGGCGGAGGGCGTCGAGCTCGGTGTCGCGGTGGCCGTGTGAGTCGTCGTGGCGGTGCGCGTGCTGGTCGCCGTCGCCGTGTGCGTCGGAGTGAAGGTATTGGTCGCGGTACGGGTGGGCGTTGGCGTAGCCGTATTCGGCGGCGTCGGCGTATTTGTGGGAGTGGGGGTCCTCGTGGCCGTAGCAGTCGGGGTCCGGGTGGGCGTCGCCGTGGCCGTATTCGTCGGCGTCGCCGTGGGGGACGGAGTGAACGTCCTCGTCGGGGTCGGCGTGCGGGTCGGGGTCGGCGACGGCGTGATGCCGGGATCGCCAAAGGTGCCGGTGACGCTCAACGTATAGGGTCCCGAGCTGAACTCGCTTTCGTTGACGTCGTTCATCGAGTCGACGCCGAAATAGTAGGTCCCCGGTTGCAGGTCCGACACGGTGAGGACTTCCGTCCCGCCGTCAGAGGCGGCGTCTGATCCGTCGACGCAGGAGCCCAAGTTCGGGCAGACTCCGAGGACGTAGATCGCCGGGTCGTACTGCAGAGTGCCGGGTATCAAGCTGAAGGTCAGGCTGTTTCCATAGCCGACTACGGTGAAGGTGTAGAAGACATCCGGGCCGGGCCGGCTTAGTGGTCCCGCAGGCTCGGCGCAGGCCATTGTGAGAAAACTGGTGCTGTCGTTCGCCTTCCCGGCTGTCGTGCCGGAGTCTATGAAAGGCAGCGCGGAGATGGCGGTTGCAGCCGCGCACGTGTCCCCACCGCCCAGAGTGGACAGAGGCGCGAGAGGGCTCGCGGACGCCCGCCGTTCGGGCGGTCTCGCCGACCCGACCAGCGCCACCCGCCCTTTGAAGGTCCCTGGCGCCGAGTTCTGCTGCGGCAAACCGAGAACGGCCACCGAAAGCCCCAGAAGCGCGAGAAGTTTCGCAAGGGTTTTCATTGAAGCCCTTCTGCGGTCGCCGAGTCCGGGTGATGGCTCCGGAAGGCTCGGCGGTTCGGTTTTTTGGTTCCCCGGTCCGATCGCAACTATGCCTGCTCGGAAGACAGTGTCAAGGAGCGATACACCAGCATACGACTAAAGTCTAAGGCGGCCATCCCTGAGGTCCCGAGACAACTCGCTAAAATCCCTGCCCTTCATGGAGTCTCTCCGGATCCGCGGCGCCCGCCAGCACAACCTCCGCAACCTCGACTGCGACATCCCACGCAATCGGCTCGTCGTCATTACAGGCGTCTCCGGCTCCGGGAAGTCCTCCCTCGCCTTCGATACGATTTTCGCCGAAGGGCAGCGACGCTACGTCGAGTCGCTCTCCGCCTACGCCCGGCAGTTCCTCGAGCAGATGGAGAAGCCGGACGTCGACTCGATCGAGGGGCTTTCGCCGGCCATCTCGATCGAGCAGCGGACCACGTCGAAGAATCCCCGATCCACGGTAGGCACCGTCACGGAGATCTACGACTACCTCCGCCTGCTCTATGCCTCGATCGGGAGCCCGCACTGCCCCAACTGCGGGCGACCGATCCAGGCACAGACGGTCCAGGAGATGGTGGACCGCGCGCTCCGGCTGCCGGAAGGAAGTCGGTTCCTGATTCTCGCGCCCTACGTCACCGGCAAGAAGGGGGAGTACCGCAAGCAGATGGCGGAGATGGTCCGGGAGGGTTTTCTCCGTGCGCGGGTCGACGGCGAGCTCGTAGATCTGGACGATCCACCGGAGCTCGACCGCCAGAAGAAACACACGATCGAGCTGGTCGTGGATCGACTCGTGGCGAAGTCCGCGCGCGACGAGGAATACCGCAAACGCCTCGCGGATTCGATCGAGACGGCCACGCGCGTCTCCGGGGGCCTGGTGATTCTGTCGATCGCCGACGGGCCGGAGGAGGTCCTCTCGGCCAACTACTCCTGCCCCGATTGCGGAACTTCGCTGACCGAGATCACTCCGCGGCTCTTCTCCTTCAACTCTCCCTACGGGGCTTGCCCGAAGTGTTCGGGGCTCGGCACCATCCTGAAGGCCGACCCCGAACGGCTCGTGATTGCCCCGGAAAAGTCGATCGAGGACGGAGCCATCGCGATCCTGAAGCCGGGCTCGACGAACTGGCGGACGCGGCAGATGGCAACGCTTGCGAAGCACTATCGCTTCCGGCTCGATCAGCCGTTCTCGAAGATCCCGAAGTCGGCGCGAGACGTCATCCTCTACGGTTCCGGCGAAGACGAGATTCGGTTCTCGTGGGTGGCGGAGAAGGGGGAGTACCACTGGCGGTCCTCCTTCGAAGGTCTCGTGCCGATGATCGAGCGGCGCTATCGCGAGACGGACAACCCGGAAAACCGCGCCGAGCTGGAGCTCTACATGTCCGCCGAGCCCTGTCCGGCCTGCCAGGGGCGGCGGCTGAAGCCGGAAGCGCTCGCCGTGAAGGTGGGCGGCCGTTCGATCGACGAAGTCTCTTCGGAGACGATCGCCGACGCCATTACCTTCTTCGAGGAGCTCCGGCTCACCCCACGCGAGCGGGAGATCGCGGAGAAGATCCTGAAAGAGATCCGCGACCGGTTGGGCTTTCTTTCGAACGTCGGCATCGGATATCTCAACCTCGCGCGTGGCGCCGCCTCGCTTTCCGGCGGCGAGTCCCAGCGGATCCGGCTGGCGACCCAGATCGGTTCGAAGCTGATGGGGGTGCTTTACGTCCTCGACGAGCCATCGATCGGCCTTCACCAGCGCGACAACCGAAAGCTGATCGACACGCTGCTTTCGATGCGCGACCTCGGCAACACGGTCATCGTGGTCGAACACGACGAGGAAACGATCCTCTCGGCCGACTGGGTGATCGACCTCGGTCCCGGCGCGGGCATCCATGGCGGCAAACTCGTCGCGCAGGGCCGTCCGGATGAGCTCTTGCAGTTCCCGGAATCGCTCACCGCGCGCTATCTCTCGGGCGAGCTCGAGATTCCGGTTCCGGCCATCCGCCGCGCGGGTTCCGGACGGTCGCTCGTCGTGCGCGGCGCGAAAGAGCACAACCTGAAAGGCATCGACGTCCGCTTCCCGCTCGGCGTCATGACGGCCGTGACCGGCGTCTCCGGCTCGGGGAAGTCGACGCTCGTCAACGACATCCTCTATCGCGCGCTCGCACGGGCGCTTCACGGGGCGACCGAGCGGCCGGGCCGGCACGACCGGATCGAGGGTCTGTTCGACACCGACAAAGTGATCAACATCGACCAGTCACCGATCGGCCGCACTCCGCGGTCCAATCCGGCGACCTACACGAACGTGTTCAACCCGATCCGCGAGCTCATGTCACGGACGCCCGAGGCGCGCGCGCGCGGCTACGCCCCGGGGCGGTTCTCGTTCAACGTGAAGGGGGGCCGGTGCGAAGCGTGCGCCGGCGACGGACAGATCAAGATCGAGATGCACTTCCTGCCGGACATTTACGTCACCTGCGACGTCTGCGGGGGAAAGCGCTACAGCCGGGAGACCCTGCAGGTCCACTACAAGGGGAAGTCGATCGCGGACATACTCGCCCTGACCGCCGAGCAGGCGCTGGAGGTCTTCGCCAACATCCCGGCGATCGCGAACATCTGCCGGACGCTGGTGGACGTCGGTCTGGGATACATCGAGCTCGGGCAGTCGTCGACGACCCTTTCCGGCGGCGAGGCGCAACGCGTCAAGCTCGCTCGGGAGCTCGCCCGCCGCTCGACCGGAAAGACGCTCTACCTCCTCGATGAGCCCACGACAGGACTCCATTTCGACGACATCAAGAAGCTTCTGGGCGTGCTGCGCTCGCTCACCGAGAAGGGCAACACCGTCATCGTCATCGAGCACAACCTCGACGTGATCAAGACGGCCGACTGGATCGTGGACCTGGGACCCGAAGGCGGTGACGCCGGAGGACGAATCGTCGCCGAAGGCACCCCGGAGGCTGTCGCCCAGGTGCGCGCTTCCTACACGGGTCAGTTCCTGCGCCGCGTCTTCGGGAGGAGTCGCAAGGCAGCGCGCGCTTGAACTCCGACTTCTGTCCGACCGCGAGGAGCGCGGTATTCGCTCTTTACTCCAACCGGCCTCTGTAGGAGACTCCGCGCACTCGAGGAGGAATCACGAGAACGGGTCGGTTGGTCCGAGCTTCTCTCGCAGTCCTTTTGTGGCTGCTCGTCGGTTCTCTTCTCTACGCGCACCTGGAGCCGATTCGAGAAACCCAGCCGAACGATACGCCGAAGACAGCCACTCCGCTCACGACCACGACCAACTGTTTCGCCCTCCTCGGAGCCATCTCTCCGGCAGGAGACCTGGACTATTACTCCTTCACAGCCCCCCCCGGAGCCCGCGTATGGGCGCTCGTGGACACCAGCGCCTCGACGGCCTCGAAGGATTCGATCCTGACTCTCTTCGGTCCCGACGGGACTGCGCAGATCGAGCAGGACGACAACGATGGAGTCGGGACGAACTGCGACATGACGGTCGAAACGAAGCAATCCTCGACGATCGCCGGACGGGCCCTCACCGCCGGAGGGATTCATTTTCTTCGCGTGCAAGGTTCCAACGCGACGTCATTGATTACCCTCTACAAGCTCTTCGTCGTGGTCACGTCATCCGCGACGGCGGAGGTCGAGCCCAACAACGGCATCGCGACGGCAACCCCGATCGTGACCTCGAGCTCTCCCATTGGAGTCCGCAGCGGGTCGATCGCGGGGGCGGGCGACTCGGACTACTACTCGGTGGAAACGACCACGGTGGGCGCGCTTCTCCACGTCGGCATCGACGCCGATCCCGAACACAGGGGGGGAACTGGAGTCGGCGTCGACCTGATCCAGTCGGACGGCAGGGTCCTGCTGAGCCTGGACGGCGGGGAAAACGTCGGATCCCCGCCGCCGCCAGCCCTGTCGTTCTGTTTCATCCTCAACAACACCGGAACCCACTTCGTGCGGGTGCGCGGATCCGAGTCCTCCAGGAGTCCGAAGGGCGCCTACAGGGTGCTGGTTGCGGCGTGCGGCGTGCACCCGAAGACTCGGGCGGTGGCCCAGCACGTCCTTCCATCCAGGTAAAGTCCCTTTACTGTACTCGGTAGTTGTTGCAGACTCTCGCGCCACGGAAGGAGCACGCATGTCCTCGCGCATCCTCCGGGTCGTTCTCCTCGTCGCCTTCGCGTCGCTCGCGACGCTCGAAGCCCGGGCGGGCCAGGTCATCGCGCCGCCCCCCGAGACGGAACCGAACAACACGCCGGCCACGGCGAACGGCCTGCCGATGGCCGACAACTGCGCGAGGGTGTCCGGCGGGATCACTCCGAACGACGTGGACTACTACTCCTTCTCGGCGCCCGCCGGCGCACGGGTGTGGGCGCTCGTGGACACGTCGCCGTCCGGGTTCGGAAACCGCGACTCTCTGCTGACGCTCTTCGCACCCGACGGCACGACCCAAATCGCCTCCGACGACGACGACGGAACCGGGACCGACTGCGACGGCACAGCCGACAACACTCTGTCGTCGGCGATCGCGGGAGAGGTCCTGTCCGCCGGCGGAACGTATTTCCTGAGCGTCGAGGCCAATTTCGCCGGTGACCCGATCACTTCTTACAAATTGAGCGTGGTCGTCACGACGTCGGCGCAGGCGGAAGTCGAATCGAACGACACGGCCGCCACCGCGAACACCATCGTGACGGCCGGCTCTCCGATCGGAGTCCGCGACGCCTCCATCGGCACCATCGGCGACGTCGATTACTACTCGATCGTCGCGACGCCCCTCACGACGCTCCTGATCAGCGCCGACGGCGCCCCGACGGACGTCGCCGTCGCGCTCATTGCGCCCGATGGATCGACCGTGATTCTGTCGGTGGACACTGCGGGCGCCGGCTCTCCGCCACCGCCCGCTGAGTCATTCTGTTACAACGTCGGCTCACCCGGAACGTATTACGTGAGAGTTTCGGCGTCGGTACTGAAGCAGACTACAGGCCCTTACAGTCTGATGGTGGCCGCCTGCGGCCTGCCGGCCACACCCACTCCGACGCCGACTCCCACGGCGACGTCGGTCGTGGGCGGGCCGACCGCCACGCCGACGCCGACTCCAACGGCCACCGTCACCGGGCCGACCGCGACGCCGACGCCGACTCCAACGGCTACCGTCGCCGGGCCGACCGCCACGCGGACCTTCACCCCGATCGGGGGCGTCACGCCGGCCGACATCCCGACGCTCTCTTTCCCGATGTTCGCCTTGATGGGTCTCGGCCTGCTCACGGCCGCCTTCCTGGTGCTTCGGCGCTTGTAGCCCGCGAGCCGGCGTCGGGGAATGGCCGGGCGGTTACACTGCCCGAGAATGCGTGAGCTCTCCCCCGAGCCCTGGCGCGTCAAGGTCGTCGAGCGGATCCGCTCGATCTCGCGGGAGGCGCGCGAAGACGCGCTTCGCCGTGCCGGCTACAACGTGTTCGGCCTCGCCTCGGAGGACATCTACATCGACCTCCTGACCGACTCCGGGACCTCGGCCATGTCCGACGCGCAGTGGGCCGGTTTGATGATCGGGGACGAGTCGTACGCGGGCGGCCGGAACTACCGGCGCTTCGAACAGACGGTCCGCGAAATTTTCGGGCTGCCGCACGTCATCCCCACGCACCAGGGGCGGGTTGCGGAGAACCTGCTCTTTTCCACGGTCCTCAAGCCTGGCGACGTCGTGCCGAACAACACGCACTTCGACACGACGCGCGCGAACATCGAGGTCAACGGGGGCATCGCGGTCGATTTCGTGATCCCGGAAGGCAAAGAGCCGCGGACGCGCCATCCCTTCAAGGGCAACATGGACCTCGGCCGGCTCGAGCGCTGCCTCGAGGAGAACCGGGGTCGCGTCCCGCTCGTCATGCTGACGCTCACCAACAACTCGGGGGGCGGTCAGCCGGTCTCGCTCGCGAACGTGCGCGCCACGCACAGCCTCTGCGCTCGCCATCGGGTCCCGCTCGTCATCGACGCCTGTCGTTTCGCCGAGAACGCCTGGTTCATCAAGCAGAGGGAGCCGGGGCAGAGCGCGAGGAGCGTCGCGGAGATCGTCCACGAGATCTTCGCGCTCTCCGACGGCTGCACCATGAGCGCGAAGAAAGACGGCCTCACGAACATCGGCGGGTTTCTGGCGCTTCGGGAGGAGGCGTGGGTCGAGAAGCTGAAGAACATGTTGGTCTTGATCGAAGGCTTTCCGACGTACGGCGGCCTGGCGGGGCGAGACCTCGAGGCCATTGCCGTCGGTCTCCGGGAGGTGCTCGACGAGGATTACCTCTCGTTCCGCATCGGGCAGGTCACCGCGTTCGGCGAGGATATCGCCGATGCCGGTGTGCCGGTTGTCGAGCCGATCGGCGGGCATGCCGTTTACATCGATGCCCGCGCCTTCGCGCCCCAGCTGTCTCCGGAAGAGTACCCGGCGGAAGCGCTGACGATCGCGCTCTACCGCGAAGGCGGGATCCGCGGCGTCGAGATCGGAGGCGTCATGTTCGGCAAGCCGGATCCGTCGCGTCCCGGTCGCGAGCTCCTGCCCGACCTGGATCTCGTACGGCTCGCTGTGCCCCGGAGGGTCTACACGAACTCTCACCTGGAGTACGTCGCGGAGGTCGTCAAGCGCCTCCACCGCGAACCGCAGAAGCTCCGCGGAGTGCGCATCGTGCGGCAGGCGCCGGTCCTCCGCCACTTCACCGCGCAGTTCGAACTCGTTTAGATATCCGCATTAGCGATACGCCTGGAGGGAGCTTGACGAGGGGGGGCCCGCCGAAGCGGAAAGCCTCCTTTTCCCCGAGGCAACGGTCTTCCGGAGAGCCGCGAGCTACAATTTCTCCGTGATCACCGGATACAACACCGATGTCAAGCATCGGGACCGGGTCTTCCACATCCAGACGGAGGACCGCGGTGATCAGAATCCATACATCGAGTCGTTCGTCTACGTCGGTGGCGAGATTCTGGGAGGCAAACGGACGCCTTACGCGGACGCGTTGCGCAACGGCGGGAACGAACGCGCCGTGCGCGAGCTGATGGAGCAGCAGCACCGAACGATGATCGCGGCGATCCGCGACGGGGGCTTCGACGCCCCCGATGGGTCCGTACTGGTTCCGGAGGACATGTCCCTGGGAACCGTCGGCCCGACTCCCTCGATCGCGGCCGGCGAGCTGCGCGAGGCGACCGGGGGGGGGGGACCCCACCCCTACCCGAGGCGACCATCCGACTCTCCGCGAGTGTCCGGCGACCGGACGCTCGACCAGGTGATCCTCGACTACCTCGCTTCCGAGGGAAGCCCCGAGCAGATCGACCTGACGTTCTCTCCCGCGCCCGAGTTCGTTGCGGGTCGGCGCGTCGAGGTCCGGCTGCGGGCGGAGCTCGCGCTCTCCCGGCGCCCGGTCGCCGGCGCCTCCGTGCAGATCCGGGTCCTCTCATCGGCGAGGCCGGTGCCGGTCTTCCAGGGCCGAACCGGTCCCGACGGGGGGTGCGCCGTCGCTTTTCTCATGCCGCAAGTTCCGCCGGGCGCGGCCGCGGCCGTCGTCCGCGTCACTTCGCCTTCGGGTTCGACCGAGATCCAGTACCCGGTGAGGCGGGGAGCGTGAGCGCCTCGGAGAGAGCGGGGGACGTGCGCGTCCGCGTCAATGGCGAGGAGCGTCCTGTTCCTTCCGGCACGTCGATCTCGGCTCTCCTCGCCCGGCTCGGAGTCTCGACGCCGCGCGTTGCGGTCGAACGAAATCGCGAGATCGTACCCAAGGCCGCATACGACTCGACGCATCTCGAGGCGAACGACGAGCTCGAGGTGGTCGAGTTCGTCGGAGGAGGATAGCTCTCGCGCATCGAGTCTGCGCTCTCCGCTCTCAGGCCGAGGGCGAACGCATGCCGCCCTGTCGATGGCGAGTCGCCCTTGCCGCGGCAGATCTGATCGTCTATCCTCCGCGTTCCCGGTGGGCCGCTAGCTCAATTGGTAGAGCAAGAGACTCTTAATCTCTAGGTTGTAGGTTCGAGTCCTACGCGGCTCACCAATCCAGCCCTCCTGCGATAACCTCACCCGGTGCCTCCCGAAGAAACGGGTTCCGGGCAGCAGACCGTCCTGGTCGTCGACGACGAAGAAGATCTCCTCCAGATTGTCCGAGAGGTGATCGAGCAAGAGGGCTTCCGAGTGCTCACCGCGCGGAGCGGCGATCACGCCCTCGACCTTCTGCGTTCGGGCGAGACGCCGTGCCTGATTCTTCTCGACATGAAGATGCCGGGAATGTCCGCGCAGGAACTCCGGAGCCATCAGCTTGCCGACCCACGGATCGCGACGATTCCTGTCGTCGGTTTCACGGGAGTCTCGAACGGGGAACTCGTGACGCTGCGGACCTCGCTCTCTTCCTACCTCCGCAAACCCGTCAACCTGCACCAGCTCCTGGAAACCGTCGCCCACTACTGCTCCGACCCCGATCACATCGACACCTCTCCCCGACCCACGTCTGCGACCGGCTGAGTCCGGTCGGGGCGAGCACCGCTCTGACCTGTTTCCGACTCGCACACTTCTTGCAGATAGCCGCGGATACCGAGATGGCGGCGCTCGTGCTCGTGGTCGAAGACGACCTGGATTTGCGGGAGAGCATCTGCAGCGTCCTGAAAGACGCCGGCTACACCTCCCGGCCGGCGGAGAACGGCGAGGTCGCGCTCGCGCGGGCGCGAACGGAGCGACCCTGCATCATCCTCCTCGACCTGATGATGCCCATCATGAACGGGTGGGAATTCCGGTCCGAGCAGCTTCGCGACCCGAAACTCTCATCGATTCCCGTCGTGATCATGACCGCCGACGGCCGCGGGGCAGACAAGGCCCGGACTCTCCACGCCGACTATCTCAAGAAGCCGATCCACCTCGACGCGCTCCTTGAGCTCGTCCACGACTACTGCGGCACGTGAGTCCGATGAGTCGGTCGAAGAGCCTCCGGTTTTCTTCCGGTGCGCTCGTCCTCACGCTCACCGTCCCGGTCGGCGCCGCGGCTCGATCGATCCGTCCCGTGACCGAGCAGACCAAGATCGACTTCCTTCTCGGAGAGGTGAGGAGCTCGAAAGCGAAGTTCCTCCGCAACGGAAAGGCGAACGGCGGCGATCGTGCGGCGTCGCACCTGGCCTGGAAGCTCAGGTTCGCCGGCAGGCGAGTCCAAACGGTGCGCCAGTTCATCGTCGGCGTCGCATCGCATTCGGAAGAGACGCGGATGGCCTACCAGGTCCGTTGGCCGGATGGCCGGGTGCAGCCGCTTTCCGAGTGGCTGCTCGAGAGAGTCGATTTCTACGAAAAGGAGCATCCGGAGAGATCGATCGCGGCTGCTCCCTCGCGGCCGGTACCGTAGCCGCTATCCTTCTCCCCGTTTGAGCTTCGTTTCGAAAGCGGGCGCCGGGAGCCGTCGGGCGGCGATTCTCGCGGCCGGCCCGGCCGCCTGGCTCCTGCTCCGCTTCGCGGCGCCCTCGGCGCTCTCTCCCGCGGCGGCGCACGTCCTCGGCCTGACCGGCTGGATGGCCATCTGGTGGATCGGGGAGCCCGTTCCCCTGGGCGCGACTTCGCTCCTCCCGCTCGTGCTGTTTCCGCTCACCGGCGTCGCTTCCGCAAAGGATGCCGCGTCGCCGTACGCGAACGAGCTCGTGTTTCTGTTTCTCGCGGGCTTTCTCCTCGCGGCCGCGCTTGAACGCTGGAACGCGCACTCCCGGATCGCGTACGCGATCGTTTCGAAGATCGGCGGCGGCGCGCGCCGGGTCGTGCTCGGCGTGATGCTCGCGACCGGCTTCGTCTCGATGTGGATCTCCAACACCGCGGCCGCGGCGATGATGTATCCGATCGCGCTCGCCGTCGGAGCACTGTTCGGCATCGGACGAGCGGCGGACGAGGGCCGCACGGCACTGATGCTCGGCGTCGCCTACTCCGCATCGATCGGAGGCATCGGAACCCTGATCGGCACCCCGCCGAATCTGATCTTCGCCGGAGCGGCCCGGCAGCTCGCCGGCCGCGAGGTGAGCTTTGCCGAGTACCTGCTCGTCGGGGTTCCGATCGCGGCGGTTCTGATGCCTCTGTGCTGGTTGCTCCTCGTCTTCGTTCTCTTCCGCGGGAAGGTGGATCTCGGCAGGGAAGCGCGCCGGACGCTCGAGCAACGCCGCGCCGAGCTCGGCCCCTTCCGCGGCGGAGAGGCCCGGACCGCCCTCGTGTTCCTGCTGACTGTCGCCGCATGGCTTTTCCGCGAGCGCAAGGAGCTCGGAGCTTTCACGATTCCCGGCCTCGCCGACCTTGCGCCGGGGTTGTCCGACGCCTCGGTCGGACTCGCGGGAGCGCTGCTGCTGTTCGTCATTCCCGACGGCTCGCGCCCTCCCGCGAACCGGCCTCTGCTCGTCTGGCGCGAGGCGAAAGAGATCCCGTGGGAGGTGCTCCTCCTCTTCGGTGGAGGTCTCTCGCTCGCCTCGGCAATGGAATCGAGCGGACTCGCCCGCTGGCTCGGAGAGCGGATGGGAGGACTCGCGGGCTACCCGTCGATCCTGGTCTACGGCGGTCTGGCGACGCTCGTGCTCGTCCTCTCTGAGCTCGCGTCGAACACGGCCGTTGCCGCCATGGCGATGCCGATCGCCGCTTCCCTCGCTCCCGCCGTCGGGAAGCCGCCGCTCGCGCTCATGCTGGTCGCGGCGCTCGCGGCCTCGACCGGCTTT
Source organism: Thermoanaerobaculia bacterium (assembly GCA_036397915.1). Taxonomy (GTDB): domain Bacteria; phylum Acidobacteriota; class Thermoanaerobaculia; order UBA5066; family Gp7-AA6; genus Gp7-AA6. Next base: position 12,917 of record DASWIB010000212.1, read on the forward strand.
GCGCTGCCGGTCGCGACGCCGCCGAATGCGATCGTATTCGGCTCCCGTCAGGTCTCCGTCCGGCAAATGGCGAGGGCGGGAATCCTGCTCGACCTCCTCGCGATCGTCGTGATCGTGATCGCGGTGACGGTCCTCTATCCGCTCGTGCTGGGCTGAACCGCGCCAAACCCCCGCACCGCGTTTGAGAAGAGAAGCCCTCCGCGATAGAAGAGGAAGAGGCCCGCCGTCTGGATGAGGTGATACACAGCGTCCGGCCCCAGCGGCGCGGAAAGAGCGGGCCGGATCGCCTCGATGGCGGCAGCTACCGTCGAGAACGCGATTCCCGCGAAGATCCACGGGGCGCTCGCCGCCCGTCGCCGCGCGAAGGCGACGAGCTGAAGCGACAGGATCGCCGCGAGAGTCAGCGCGCTGTCGAAGATCACCGGATCGAAAGCGTCGCTCGCGGCGGCCCAGGCGAGAAAGGCTCCGAGTTTGACCGCAGCAATTGCGGCGACCCATCTCGCCGCTCGCCGCGGAACCGACGCGAACGCGGCGCCCGCGATCAGGAGAAAGCCGGCGAGACCGGCGGCGGCAAGGGTCGCCTTCCAGAGCAGGGCCGCGGAGGACGGGGTGAGCCGCGGGGAGAACCCGTGCCACGTCCCGCCCAGCAAGGCCGCGGCTCCGACGGCCGCGAAACCGGCGGCCCAGAATCGGAGAGAGAGCCGCCGGGTTCGCGCCGCCGCGCGGTTGAGCCCGAGCGCGCCCGCGAGCGCTACAGCGCCGAGGAGATAGTCCGTCGCCGCGGTGACGGCTTCAGTCTGCAGGGGAAGCCCCCCGGTTGATTCCTACTTCGACTTCTTCTCGGATTTCGGTGCCGCGGCCTTCTCCTGCATCTTCTGCGTCATCGCCTGGGCGAACTTCGCCATGTCCTCGCTCGTCACCTCGAACGTCGTGAACATGTAGTTGGTGTTCGACCAGTCCCACTTCTGGCCCGCGTCGGTGTAGGTCTGGCGCGTCGTGCGGCCCTGCATGTACTCCTTGCGAAAGGGATCCGCTCCGGTCGGGTTTACGATCTTCGACGGGCCGCCTCCGAGCCCGCCCTCGACGAGGTGTCCCGAGAAGCTGCCGTAGGGTCCGAGCGTGACGATGTGCTCGTTGCCGTCGATCCGGCGCGTGATCGGGATGTAGCGGATCTTCGTCCGCTCCGGCGGCGCGGCGGGAGGCGACGACGCTTTGGCGATCTCCTCGAGGGCTTTGCGCTGCTCGGGCGTCGCCTTCTCGTCGATGTACAGGTACAAGAAGTTCCAGTTGCCCATGGAGCCCATCATGGTCGTGTTGTCGGGGTTCTGGCCGATGGACGCCACGGCGAGGCCGTCGAGAGAAACGTTGCCATAGTTCCCCTTGTCGAAGAACAGCGCGAACCCACCGCTGCAGTTCATCCTCGTCGGTTTCGAATCGAACCAGCAGGGACAGGCGGCGTCGCAGGAGCATGCTTCCTCGAGCTGTCCCGAGACTTTCCACGACGGCGATTTCTCGTCGCCGGCCAGGGCGACGGCGGACCCGAAGAGAAACAGGAGCGACGAGACGATGGAAATGAGCCTTGAGCGCATGGGTAACCTCCTTGTCCTCGTATCTGATGCTATCGCCGGCCGGGAGGTGTCGGGATGAGGGACGTCCCTCCGGTACGGGGCTTGCTCCATTCCTACCGGGAGGAGGCCTTATGGACAAGGGCACGAGAGCGGAAGGGACAGTCCACCGGCACGGGAGACGACAACACGACTCCGAAGATACGAGCCGTCGCGGAATGAGCTCCGACGCGACCGCCGCCGACGAGGCGGAGACGATGGCCTCCACGGGCGACAGCGAGAACGCCTTCCAGGAGATTGCGGCCGGCACCGCGACGGGCTGGGGAATCGATCGCGGCGAATCGGCCGGCGGACTCGCGGCGGGGGAGGACCTGGACGAGGTCGCCGAAGGTGATTACTGGCGTCAGAACTTCCGACGTCGTCCCTACTACGAGCCGGGTACTCCCTACGAACATTACGAGCCCGGATACCGCTACGGATGGCAGAGCGCGCTCGGGGCCGAGTACGAGGCGCGCGAGTTCGAGGACGTCGAGAGCGAGCTCGAACGGTCCTGGGATGCGCTCTACGGCGAGAACGCGCAGGAGTGGGAGGAGGCGCGCGAGGCGGTGAGGGACGGCTGGGAGCGCGCGCGCAATCGGAGGTACTGAAAGACCCGATGCGGTTCTCGCGCCGCGCCGGTAACGACAGGCAGGACTCTCGAGACGGGCGAACACAGGAGAGGTGTCGTCTTCGTTTGTCGTACGATCGACGGACGATAGAATCCGCCGGGCGCGAGGCGAGTGAAGGGGGAGCCATGGTCTGGACGATCTTCGTGATCCTTCTGGTGCTCTGGCTGCTCGGGTTTTTCGCGTTCAAGGTGACGAGCGGGTTGATCCACCTGGTTCTCGTCGTGGCGGTCATCGTCCTCATCCTCGGGCTCGTTCGCCGCGGCCCGTAATCCGGCGCGCAGCCCCATCGGACCGACGCGGCTGAGTCGGCTTTCTCAGGCCGCCGCGCAGTCGGCGTGGCCGCACGGGCAGTTCGTGCCGTGACGACCGGTCGTCTCCATCTCCGCGCACACCTCGCAGCAGAACTTCTTTCCGCCCCTCTCGACCCGGGTCTCGTCGCACTCGCACCCGCGATGTTCGCATTTCATGGGAACTCCTTTCCCCGTCACATCGAGCAAGCCGGCTGCCAGTCGGCGGAAGGATCAGCCGTCGAGCCAGCCGCCGGTAAAACCGGCGCGGCGGAGACCCTCGGCGATCGGGTGGCACCCTCGCACGAGCTTCCAGATCATCCCGGTCGCGAAGTTTTCGAGCATGATGACGACGGGCCCCTGGTCGAGCCCGTAGTAACCCTTCGCAATCCAATCGCCGCGCCCGCTCCCGCTCGAGCCGAACGTCGGATTCAAGCTGCAGAGAAAGCCATAACGGGTCCTCATCTCCGGATACTTCGCGAGATAGCTCGCGATCGTGGGGCGGACGATCTCGGGCGCGAACGGCAGCGACGCGACGGCGGCCCACGGCGATAGCGTTCCGTCGTCGGGACCGTCCGGGACCCCGCGC
>DASWIB010000213.1:0-20935 GCA_036397915.1 Thermoanaerobaculia bacterium
GAAGCGCGCGCGGCGCTCGTGCTGGGACTCGTCGGCGCCATGCTCCCCGACATCGACATGCTCTTCCTGAACAGCCGGATCGAGTACCTCCAGGGCCACCGCGGGTGGACCCACACGTTCCTGCTGCTGCCGTTCTTTGCCTTCGCGCTGGCGCTCTTGACGAAGAGTTTTTACCGCTACGCGCATCACGCGCGGCTCTCGACCCTCTTCCTCTTCGCCGCGACGGGGATCGCGACCCACATCTTCTTCGACTGGATCACCTCGTTCGGGATCATGTTCATGATCCCGTTCTCGCGGCGCCGCTACGCGCTCGATTGGGTGTTCATACTCGATCCCTACTTCACAGGGATCGTTTCGATCTCGCTGCTCGCGACGACCATCTTCCGGCCGAAGGGGAGACTCCTGTCGAGCCTCGGCGCGCTCGCTCTCGTCGGTTACATCGGCTTCTGCGCGGTTCTTCATGCCGCCGCGCTCCGCGTATGGAAGAGGATGGACGCGCCGCCACCGGACGCGAAGGTCGCCGTGCTGCCACAGTTCCTGTCGCCCTTTCGCTGGCTCGGCCTCTCCGAACGGGCGAACGAAGTTCACGTCGCTTTCTTCGACATCGGCCCGTTCGCGAGAGGCAATCCTTTGCCGCAACCGCCGACCCGGTTTTCCGAAATCCTCTCGACCCTCTCCGACTACTACCCGCCGCCCGGGCGCGCGCGGATCCAGCGTTACGACAAGGCGGCCGCATCGCCCGTGCTGGCAGAAGCGGAAAAGCTGCCGGACGTCCGCACGTACCTGGACTTCGCGCGCTTCCCGCTCGCGACCGTGCGGAAGGAGCCGGATGGCATGACGACGATCTCGTTCCAGGACCTGCGCTTCCTGCCCTGGTTCACGGGACCGTGGGAGCGCGATCGCGGCCCTGGAATCCGCTTTCGCCGCCAGCCTTTCGTCTACCGCGTGCGGCTAGATCGCGCCGGGCGGACCCTCGACCGGAGCTTCGTCGGGGCCGGGGGGGACTGAGAGCGGCACGCCGGCGGCCGGCGCCGGCACGTAAGAGTACTCGGGAGAGGGCTCACGCGTGAGCGCCTCGGAGACCCCCGCGTAGTAGCCGACCTTCAAGAGAGATCGCAGGAACACGAAGACCTGTTGAGTCAGGATGAGCGGCACGAGGGCGAAGCGCGCTTCGCCCCCGGCGGAGGGATCGAGCACGATCCAGAGGGCATAGAGCGCGCCTCCGCAGATTCCGTAGAGGAGGAGCACGCCGAACAGACGCGCGGGGCGCGAGAGCGCGGCGGCAATTCCGGCGAAGAGCCGAGAGACCGCGGGCAGATCCGGACGGGCGACCCAGATTGCGCGGACCGAATCCGCGATGAGCTTGATGATCGCGAGAACCACGAGAAACACGAGGAGCCGCACCGCCGTCAGGGCCATCGCCTGGCCCTCGGTGTCGAGCTCGTTCATGCGGTCGCGCCAGGCCTCGCCCGTCTCCAGGTAAATCCACCGATACGCCGCGAGCGCGGCCGCGAGCGCCGCGAGAGTGAAGGCGAGGAAGGCGGGGAAGCGCCGCATTCCCTCCCGTCCGAAAACGACGAGCGACGCCTGCGGCTCGCGCAGGGCGCCGAACACGCCACCGAGAGCGAAGGCGTGGAGAACGATCCCGAGCATCGCGAGCGAGATCGCCGTCGCTCCGATCCCCTGCAGGTCAGCCAGAGAGCTCGATTTCGCTCCTTCGGCGCCGGCGGCGCTCTCGACGATGTCGGGGAGGGTCCCGAGCAGGTCGGGGTGGGTGCGGCGCACGGTTTCCCACCAGCCGAAGTCCGGGTCGGCGATCATCCGCGAACCGCTCGAGGAGAAGTCGAGCAACGAGTGGAGGGCGTTCGAGACCGGAAGCACGAGCACGGAGGCGAGCAGGAGTTGAATGAGCCAGAGCGAGACGGCGAGATAGGGCTTCGACAGCGACAGTCTCAGGCCCCGCCCGAAGCACCCCGCCGCTCCCATGCGCCGTCTCACCAAGCGAGCGTCAGGAAATCGATCAGGTTCTGCATCCAGAAGACCGCCCGCGCCGTCCACCGCGAGGCCGCACGCCGATCGGGCGTGGCGAGCCGGCCGTTGTTGGTACGGTCGAGGTCGAGAAGGATCTTCTCGTTTGGATCGACGATCGCCTCGAGGAGCTTCGGCCCGTTCGCGACACGGAATCGCTTCCAGCGCGCCTCGCCATCCCAGCCGGATCGATGGATCCGACCGCCCTCGAACCGGAGCACGACCTCGACCGGCAGGGCGACGTCTCCGCGCCGCGCGACCGTCACGAGGGTGTCCCATCCCTTCGCCGCCGCGAGCGAGCGCGGCGTCTTCTCTTCGAGCTTGCCATCCGATTCGAACAGCCCCTTCGGAGGTTTTGCCTCCTTCGACGTCGCTTCCTCGACCGCGTAGTCCACGGCGCCGGAGGAGAAAAACGTCCGATCGAAGAACCACCGCCAGTCGCGCCCGGTGGCGTCGTTTACGGCAGCGATCCAGTCGGCCGTCGTCGGGTGCTTGAAGCGCCACCGGTCCGCATAGAGCCGCAGCGCCCGGTTCATCGTCGAGGTTCCGACGAGGCGCTCGAGGGTCGCCAGCACGAGCGCGGTCTTGGAGTAGATGTGCGCTCCATAGCTCGTCCGGGCACGAAACTTCCACGCGGGGGAGGCGAGGGCGTCTTGCGTCGCGACCGCGAAATACCGCCGATTCGAGTCGAGCGGCAAGCGGATCGCGACGTTGACCGGCACTCGCCATCCGAAGACCGAAAGGACCGGGTGGTTCGAGCCGTAAGCGGCCCCGACGACGCGATTTTCCATGTACTCGTTGAAACCCTCGTCGAGCCACGGCTCCTCGAACTCGTTCGACGCCAGGAGACCGTAGAAATACTGGTGGCCGAACTCGTGGATCGTGACGCTCTCGGGGCTGTGGACGTTCGCGGGAGCGAACCGGTGTGTGCCCACGGTGATCAGCGTCGGGTACTCCATCCCTCCGGCGCCGCGCGCTCCCCAGGGCGGGTCGACGATCGTCAGCGTCGCGTAGGGATACGGCCCGAGAACGCGGCCATACCCGGACATCGCGGTCCTCACGGCCCGGAGATACCTTGCGGCCTGGCCGCGGTGCTCCGGCTGAAGAAACAGGTGGATCTGCGTGTCCGCGACGCCGGGCTCGCGGAACAGGTCGTGGATCACCCGATAATCCGGATCCGCGGTCCAGGCGAAGTCGTGCACGCTCTCCTGCCGGAAGCGGTACAGCACACGGTCGCCGGGGAGGTCCCGCTCCTCGACCCGGACGCCCGTCGCGCCGACTTTCCCTCGGTAGCGCGCCGGTACCTCGATCGACACGTCGTAATCGCCGAAGTCGGCGAAGAATTCGCTCGACGCGTGGAACTGATGACAGTTCCACCCGTCGTCCTCGAAGACGGCGATCTTCGGGAACCATTGCGCCACCAGGAAGAAGTCGCCCTTCCAGCCGGTCCGGGTGGAGACGCGCGGCAGGCGCGATCGGAAGTCGATCGAGACCGAGATCGTCTCGCCCGGCGCCACCGCCCGCGGGAGCTGGACCTCGGCGACCGTGCGGTCGTGCGGGTTGCCGTCGTCCGGCGAGAGGTAGGTCAGCGCCGGAAGCAGGTCGCTTCCGTCGGCGAGCGTCATCCGGGTCAGCTCGATGGAGCCCCACGATTCGGGAAGGCGGTTGCCCCGGCGCTCGCCGCCGGACTCCCGCCAGAACGTCGAGAGCGTGTTGCGGAACGCGTTCAAGTAGAGGTGGAACTGGAGCGTCGGCGCGGGCTTCGTCGTCGTGTTCGTCCAGCTCACAAGCTCGGTTCCGTCGACGATTTTCTTCTCGGCGTCCAACCGGCAGGAGATCTGATAGGACGCGATCGGGCGCGTCAGCGGCGCGGCTACGAGAGGGGCGGCGGTCGCGAGCGTGAGGAACGCGGGGAGCACGCTTCCGGCGAGAGCAAGAAGCGAGCTTCTGCCCTTTGCCCGCGACATCCGGCAGACTGTAGCATGCGGATGATGGCGAAGACCGCTGCCGGAGCGGGCGCCGCGGAGGAGACTCCCGAACGACCCGCGGCCTCCGACCCCGCCCGCCGCGCCGCGGAACTTCGCGCCGAGATCGTCCGCCACGAACGGCTCTACTACGTCGACGGTCGGCCCGAGATCACGGACGCGGAATTCGACCGTCTGATGTCGGAGCTCGCGGAGCTGGAACGGCGAAATCCCGAACTCGCGACTCCCGACTCTCCCACTCGGCGCGTCGGAGGAGAGCCGGCGGAGGGGTTCGCCACGGTCGAGCACGCGATCCCGATGCAATCGCTCGAGAATGCGTACTCCTGGGAGGAGGCGGAAGCGTGGCGGGCGCGGCTCGTCCGCGCGCTCGGCGCCGAGCCTCCCGGGTACGTCACCGAGCTCAAGATCGACGGCCTGTCGATGTCGGTCCGTTATGAAAACGGCGTGCTCGTGCGCGGCACGACGCGCGGCGACGGCTTCCGCGGCGAGGACGTGACCGACAACGTGCGGACGATCCGCTCGATCCCCCTTCGGATCGCCGAGACGTCGCCGCTCGAAGCCCGCGGCGAGGTCTTCTACCCTCGCACCGCTTTTCGCCGGTTGAATTCCGAGCGAGAGGCGGCCGGCCAGAGTCTCTTCGCGAATCCGCGCAACGCCGCAGCCGGTACGATCCGACTTCTCGACTCTCGAGTCACGGCGCGACGCGGGCTGGCCGCCTGGTTCTACTCGATCGTGGAAGGTGCAGACCTCCCGGTCACGCAGGCGCAGACGCTCGAGCGCCTGCGATCTCTCGGTCTTCCGACGCATCCTCACTGGACCCGCTGCGCAGTGTTCGAGGACGTGCACGACTTCGTCGACCGCTGGCGGACGGCGCGCGGGGAGCTCGACTTCGAAACCGACGGCGTTGTCATCAAGGTCGACGACCGGCGTCTCCAGGAAGAGCTCGGCTCGACCGCCAAGTCGCCACGCTGGGCGCTCGCGTACAAGTACCCTCCGGAGGAGGCGACGACGGTCGTGCGCGAAATCTCCGTCCAGGTCGGACGCACCGGGGTCCTGACGCCGGTGGCGCACTTCGATCCGATCGTGCTTGCCGGGACGACCGTCAAGCGGGCGACCCTCCACAACTACGAGGACCTCGCGCGAAAGGACGTACGAGTGGGGGACACGGTGATCGTCGACAAGGGCGGCGACGTCATTCCGAGGGTCGTCCGGATCGTGCCGGAGATGCGTCCGCCCGGCAGCATCCCGTTCGCGATGCCGGAGGGATGTCCCGTTTGCGGCGATCCGATCGTGCGCGAACCCGGCGAAGTTGCCGCGCGCTGCGTGAACCCGGCCTGCCCGGCGGTCGTTCGCGAGGCTTTGCGACACTTCTGCTCACGACGGGCCATGAAGATCGAAGGCCTCGGCGAGAAGCTCGTCGACCAGCTGGTCTCCGAGGGGCTCCTCTCCGACACGGCCTCCCTCTACGACCTCAAGGCGGAGGCCCTGACCGAGCTCGAGCGCTGGGGAGAGAAATCCGCGGCGAACCTCCTCTCCGAGATCGAGCGCAGCAAAGACAACGACCTGTCGAGGCTGCTCTTCGCGCTCGGGATCCGGCATGTCGGCGAAAAGGCTGCCGCGACGCTCGCGCGCCGGTTCGGGTCTCTCGACGCGCTCATGGCGGCAGGAGAAGACGAGCTCCAGACGGTCGAAGAGGTCGGCCCGAACACCGCGGCGGCAATCGTCGCGTGGTTCTCGCATCCGCGCCAGCGGGAGCTCGTCGAGAAGTTCCGCGGCCACGGCGTGAACTTCGTCTCCCGCGACCGCCGCCCTTCGGGTCAGGGACCGCTCGTGGGCCGCACGGTCGTGATCACCGGCGCGCTGCCGGGGATCGCTCGCGAGGAGGCCGCGCGGCGGCTCGAGGCCGCTGGAGCGAAGGTGTCCGGCTCGGTCTCGCGAAAAACCGACTACGTCCTCGCGGGAGAGTCGGCCGGTTCGAAGCTCGAGAAGGCGAAGTCCCTGGGCGTCCGGGCCGTGACCTGGGAGGAGATGCTCGAGATCCTCGAAGGAGGGAGGTAGCCGTGGAGTTGCCCGCGCGGGTCGTCGTCTTCTGCCCGATCCTGGAGTTCAAGAACAAGCCGGCACGCCTGGTCGCGATTTCGCCGCACGGGTACTACGAGGTGCGGATCGACGTCGGCGAGCGCAATCACACGGCGCTCCTGCCGATCGCCGGTACCGGGGTCGTGTTCCAGGAGCCCAACGTCACGGGGGAGCCGGGGCCGGAGATCGAGAGATAGGACTTCTTCCGCTTTCATCCCGAGCGACGCGAGGGGTCCGACGGCGGAGCCGTCGTCCCGAGCAACGCGAGGGATCTCTTCCTACGGAGAGTTCCTTCGTCGCTACGCTCCTCAGGACGGCGGATTAGCGCCGTCTCGACGACGGCGCTTGTCGCGCTCTGCGGCCGTTCGCAAGCTCACGTCCGCAGACGACGCTCGGTGCTCTCGTCGCTCCGCTCCTCGGAATGACAACGGGCGAAACTAGCTCAATGCCTCTCTCGCCGTTTCCTCCAGCGCCTCGGCGATCGCCCGCACTTCCTTCTCGTCGGTACCCTCCACCAGGATCCGCAGGAGAGGCTCGGTCCCCGAGTAGCGCAGGAAGACACGGCCGCGGCGATCCAGGGCAACCTTCGCTCGTTCGACGGCGCGGGAGAGCGCCGGTGAGCTCTCGAGCGGCTCGCGGCGAGCGACCGGGACGTTCCGAAGCACCTGCGGGCTCTTTTCGAGGGTTGCGAGGCGCGAGAGGGGCTCGCCCGCCGCCGCCAGGACGCCGGCGACGACGAGCGCCGTCTGGATTCCGTCGCCCACCGGAGAGAGGGGCGCGAAGAGAATGTGACCGGACGTCTCTCCGCCGAGAGCGGCGCCGACTTCGTCCATGAGCCGCGCGACGTTGCGGTCGCCGACGGACGCGCGGTGGAACGCGATGCCTTCGCGCGCGAGCGCCGACTCCAGCCCGAAATTCGACATCACGGTTCCAACGACTCCGCCGTCGGGCAATCGCCCCTGAGCTTTCCAGCGCCGCGCCACGATCCACAGGACGTCGTCTCCGTCGAGCAACCGCCCGGTCTCGTCGGCGAAGATCGCGCGGTCCGCGTCCCCGTCGAGCGCGACGCCAAACGATGCTCCGGATGCCTTCGTCTCGCTCGCCATGCGCTCCGGGTGGAGCGCTCCGCACCCGGCGTTGATGTTGCGGCCGTCCGGCCGGTCCGCGATCGCGGTCACGCGGCATCCCGCGCGCGTAAGAGCCTCCGGGCCGAGCTTCCACGCGGCGCCGTTCCCGGCGTCGAGGAGCGCGGCGAGATCGTTCAGAGCAGTGGGAGTCCGGGAGAGGAGCCGCGCGAGATAGGCCTCGGAGAGGGCGGGGTCCACGGGCGGTAGCGAGGCAATTCCCGCGCCCCGGACTTCTCTCGATGGGAGAGTGAGGAGAGCGCCCGCACCCCGCCCCTCTCCCGACGGGAGAGGGAGTAGGGCGAGCAGCCTTCCTTCCAGCCGCTCCTCTTTCTCCTCCGGCCACTTGCGACCGTCGGGGCCAAATACTTTGACGCCATTGTCCTCGTACGGGTTGTGCGAGGCGGAGACGGAAATCCCGGCGCCGGCGGTGAGCGCGAGAACGAGCTCCGCCACGGCCGGCGTCGGCACGACGCCGGCGAAGGCGACGCCACAGTCCGCCTCCTCGAGTCCCGCGGCGAGCTCGGCCGCCATTGCCGGCGTCGACTCGCGCGTGTCTCCTCCGAGGACGACGGTCCGGCCGCCCTCGCGCCGCACGCTCGCTCCGACTTCTCGCCCCACTGTCCGGAGCGACCGGGGATCGAGCGGGAATTCTCCCGACCGCCCGCGGAGTCCGTCGGTGCCAAAGAGCTTCACCGAGCGGGCGCCGCTCCGCCGGGTGTCTCGGTCCGGGTCGGGGCAGGTCCGATCCGCACGGTGACGTGGACGACCTGCCCCTCCCGCACCCGGACTCCCGGTACGTTCGGAAGCGCCGTCGTCGTCGTCGAGAACGTGGCGGAGCGGCTGGCGAGCGAGATCGGCTCCGTCGACACGCCGGTCATCTTCTCGAGGGCGGTCGCGGGTCCGACGACCCGCGCGATCCGCGGCTCCACGGTCACGTCGACGACCTGCGAGCCCGCCGCTGCTTCCCCCGAAAGCGCCGGAACGATCGGGAGCAGCCGCTCGCCGATCCTGTCGAGGACCACGCGAACCTCGCCGGGAGAGATTGCGAGGACTTCGACCTCCGGAGGCACGTTGATGTCTTCCAGCTCGAAGCGGTGAAGCCGTTCGCCCGGCCGCGCGTCGAGGAGGTCGATCACCGCTTCCAGCCTTTCGGGCTCGAGCTGCCGCAGCGCCGTGAACGGGCCCCGCACGCGCACGTCCACCGCGCCGGGCAGGGGAGAGGCGACCATCGTTTGGGGCGGAACGTTCACGAGCGACAGTGGAATGCGATAGCTTCTCTCGGAGATCCGCTCGCGCCGCTGGCCCGAGAGCGCAAACCACGCGAGGAGCGCGATTGCGAGCGCGAGAAGCTTCAGCCCGAGGTTGCGGAAGAAGAAGCGGCGGCGGAGCATCGGGTGATTCGACCTACGCCGTTGCCGCGAACTCGCGGTAGAGCAGGTCGCGCAGCGACTTGCCGTCCAGGTCTTCGACGAGCTGCCCGTCCCGCGCCAGCGAGATCGTGCCGCGCTCCTCCGACACCACGATCGCGAGCGCGTCCGTCTCCTCGGTCACGCCGATCGCCGCGCGGTGCCGGGTGCCGAAGCGCTTCGAGAGCCCTTCCTTGAGCGAGAGCGGTAGGAAGCATGCCGCCGCCGCGATCCGCTCGCGGGAGACGATGACGGCGCCGTCGTGGAGCGGCGTGCCGGGGGCGAACAGGTTCACGAGCAGGTCGTAGGAGATCGCGGCGTCGACCGGCACGCCGTTCTCGATGTAGGTCTTCAGTCCCTCCCGCCGCTCCAGGACGATCAGCGCCCCGATCCGCCGCGTCGAGAGCGACGTCGCCGCGAGCACGAGGTCGGAGACGGTCTCCTCGGCGTGGTAGCCGGAAAAGAGAGCGAAGAACGGCGTTCGCCCGAAGGCGGCGAGTGCCCGGCGCAGCTCCTGAGCGAACAGAACGATGATCGCGAACGGCAGATAGAAGATGAGGGCGGACAGCACGGTGTGCAGCGCGACGAGCTTCAGGAGAACCGAGATCCAGTAGACGACGAGGACCGCAATCAGCCCGAAGACCATCTGAACCGCGCGCGTGCCGCGGATCAGGCGCAGGAGGAAGTACACGACGAACGCAACGATCAGGATGTCGACCGCGTCGCGCCACGTGAAGGAGAAGCTGCCGGGCGAGCCGAAGCGCGCCGAAAAAGCTTCGATCACCGCGGGACCGCCCCCGTCGGCTGCGGGACCGCCGCCGTCCCGATCGCCGTGAGCATCCGCAGGAACCGGACGGACTCCGGTACGTCGTGCACGCGCACGATCGCCGCCCCTCCCGCCCGCGCAGCCGCGAGGGCGGCCAGCGATCCGGGCAGCCGTTCGGTCGCGGAGGCGCTCTCCGGGACGCCCGAGAAGCGGCGTACGAATCCTTTGCGGGAGGCGCCGACCGCGACGGGAAAGCCGAGCGAACGGAACGCGGAGAGGTGCCGAAGCAGGAGGAGGTTTCCTTCGGGACTCTTGCCGAACCCGAGGCCGGGGTCCACCGCGATACGGTCGGCGGCGACGCCCGCCTCGATCGCCTTCGACGCGGCGGCCACGAGCTCGAACGCGATCTCCGAGACGGGGTGCGCGTACGTAGTGTCGGCCTGCATCGTCCGGGGATCGATACCCTTCATGTGCATGAGGAGCAGGCCGGCATCCGCTTCGAGGACGGCGGCGAGCATTCCCGGATCGTACCGGAGCGCCGAGACGTCGTTGACGAGGTCCGCACCTGCTGCAAGCGCCTCTCTCGCGACGGCCGCTTTGCGCGTGTCGATCGAGACCGGCCGGTCGGTCACGCGGCGGATGCCTTCGATCACCGGGACGACCCGGGCGATCTCCTCCCGGGAAGGAACGGGCTCCGCCCCCCCGTAGGTCGCGGGTCGCGTCGATTCGCCGCCGATGTCCACGATCGCGGCGCCTGCATCGAACATCTCGAGGGCGCGCGCGACCGCGGTCGAACGGTCGAAGTAGAGACCGCCGTCGGAGAAGGAGTCCGGAGTCACGTTGACGACCCCCATGACGACGGGCGCGCCCGCGAGATCGAGGCGTCTTCCGCCGGCGAGCGAGAGGTCAGGCCGTGGCCGTTCGGCGCGCGCGAAGGCCTCGATCGCGCGTTCGCGAAGGCTCGCGGGAAGAGCTTTCAGGCTCTCGGCGCGCCGGGCGCGGGAGAGGACGACCGGGGGCGACGGGGAACGCTCGAAACGGATCACGTCGACGGGGAAGTTCACGGCCGCGAAGGACGCCGTGCGGACGCCGTCCCAGGAAGCGATCTCGCGGAGCAATTCGACAGTCGTTGCCGGAAACACGAGGTCCGCGGGGATTGCCACGCGGAGATTATCCGTCCCCGGAGCCGGAGCCTCAGGGCGAGGAGGATGTCGGAGTATTGTCGGCGGGGGACCTTGCGGTCCCCACACCCCATCGCGCCGGAGGAACTGCACCAGGCGGTCGCCGCAGAAGCCAGACCCCGCGTCTTCGCGGGCACTCCGGCGTCGAGCGGCCTCAGGCGGAGGTTTCGTCCGCCGACGGGCCGTAGATCGGCGGCAGCGGGACGTCGTTCAGCCGCAGGTAGACCGAGAGCTGGCCGCGGTGGTGAATCAAGTGATTCATGAAGACCCGCCGCAGCACGCTCGCCTTCGGCATTTCGAAATACGTCGTTGCCCCTCGCGTGACGGCGAGGCGCTCGCGGAGGTCGCCGTCGGACTTTCGCGCGATCGAGTCGCGGCTCGCCGCCACGTTGTCGTCGAACCGCGCGAGGAGCTGGCCGACCGATTCGAAGTCGGGGAGCCGCCGAGTCCCGGCCTGGAAAGAGCCCTCGTCGATGCGCACGCCCCAGCGGGCCAATTCGGCGACGTGACCGGCGAGCTCCTTCATCGACATGGATTTCGGGTGCGGGCGCCACTCGAGCCGCTCGGAGGGAACTCGCTCCAGCACGCGGCGCGTCGTCTCCATCTCGAGGTCGAATTCGCGAAGGAAGATTTCAGCGATCGACATTCTGTCTCACCGGGACCGGGACAGGAGACGAGGGAACCGGGGACGAGGGACCCGAGCGGCCCCGTATCCTGTTCCGCGCTCCCTGTCCCGGCTCAGGCGGGCTCGGGCACGAGCGGTCCGACGTCGCCGGCCACCTCCGGGGCGCCGGGCGGCGTGACGATCGGCGGCTTGGGCGGTCCCGATTTGCGCAGCTTCGAGATGTCGGCGCCCGTTTCCTCGGCGATGATCTGAAGGACTTCTTCGCCGTCCAGGACCTCTTTCTCGAGCAGCGTGCGCGCCAACCGGTGCATCACCTTCTCGTGTTCGATGACGATCTTCTCCGCGCGCCGGTACGCCTCGGTGACGATCCTCTTGACCTCGTCGTCGATCTGGTTGGCGGTCGTCTCGGAATAGTCCTGCGTCCGGCCGAAGTCGCGGCCGAGGAAAATCTCCCCCTCGGGCTTCCCGAAAGTGAGAGGCCCCATGTTGCTCATGCCCCACTCGCAAACCATCTTGCGGGCGACGTCGGTCGCCTTCTCGATATCGTTGCCGGCACCGGTCGTCATGTGGCCGAGGAAGCGCTCCTCGGCGATCCGGCCGCCCATCATCACGGTGATCGTCGCCTCGAGATACTCCTTGGTGTGGGAGTACTTGTCCTCCATCGGAAGCTGCATCGTCACGCCCAGTGCCCGCCCGCGCGGGATGATCGTCACTTTGTGGATGGGGTCGGCGTCCGGCAGCATCGCCGCCACGAGCGCGTGCCCGCCCTCGTGATAGGCAGTGTTCTTCTTCTCGTCCTCGGTCATGATCATCGACTTGCGCTCCGGACCCATCATCACTTTGTCCTTGGCGTACTCGAAGTCGATCATCTCGACCTTTTTCTTGTTGAACCGAGCCGCGTTCAGGGCCGCCTCGTTGACGAGGTTGGCGAGGTCGGCGCCGGAGAATCCCGGAGTGCCGCGCGCGATGATCGAAAGGTCAACGTTTTCCGAGAGCGGCGTGTTGCGCGTGTGCACTTTCAGGATCTGCTCGCGGCCGCGCAGGTCGGGACGATCGACGACGACGCGGCGGTCGAAGCGGCCCGGGCGCAGCAGCGCCGGGTCGAGAACGTCGGGCCGGTTGGTCGCCGCGACGAGGATGACCCCTTCGTTCGTGTCGAACCCGTCCATCTCGACGAGAAGGGCGTTCAGCGTCTGCTCACGCTCGTCGTGCCCGCCGCCGAGCCCGGCGCCGCGGTGCCGACCGACGGCATCGATCTCATCGATGAAGACGATGCACGGCGCGTTCTTCTTCCCCTGCTCGAAGAGGTCGCGCACGCGGGACGCGCCGACGCCGACGAACATCTCGACGAAGTCGGAGCCGGAGATCGTGAAGAAGGGGACGTTCGCCTCGCCCGCGACGGAGCGCGCGAGGAGTGTCTTGCCCGTGCCCGGAGGGCCCATCAGGAGGACGCCCTTGGGGATTTTGCCGCCGAGCTTCTGGAACCTCTGCGGGTCCTTCAAGAACTCGATGATCTCCTGCAGCTCGACCTTGGCTTCCTCGACCCCCGCCACGTCCTTGAACGTCACCTTCTTCTGGGTCGGCGTCAGGAGCTTCGCGCGGGACTTTCCGAAGGAGAGCGCCTTGTTCCCGCCCGCCTGCATCTGCCGCATGATCACGAACCAGATGGCGACGAGCAGGATGAGCGGCCCGTACATGACGAGCGCCGAGACGAACGAGGAGTCCTTGAGCGGCGTGATCTCGATCTCGACACCCCGCGCGCGGAGGTCCTTGACGAGGTCCGGGTAGTTCGCGGCGTACGTCTTGAAGAGCGGCTCGCGCCGGCCGGCCGAGGCCGCATACGTCCCGCGGATCTCTTCGCCGCGGATCGTGACCTTCTGGATGTGCCCCTGGGCGACCTGGTCGAGGAACTGCGAGAAGCTGATCTCCTCGACGGCCGTCGCCCCGGTCTTGAAGACGTTCCACGCCAGGATGATCAGCACCAGGATGACCATCCACAGCAACAGGTTCTTGATGGTGGCGTTCAAACGAATACTCCTTGTGCGCCTTGAGGATAACGGAGTCTTCTCATCCTTTATGCCCCTTTTTGGCCGCCGCCGGGGCAAGCCGGACGGAGAATCTGTCGCCGCGCCGCCGGAAGCGGATCCGCCGTCCCGCCTCGAACCGAAAATCGCGCCCTCTCGCGAGAAGTGCGACGATCTGCTCGCGCTCGTTTCCGGTGCACGGAGCCTTGCCCGGCGCGGCAAAAGGCAGGGCGCACTCGAGGACGGCTTTCCGGCGAAGCTCGGCGGGGGTGTTCTCGAGGACCGGCGCGGCCGCGATCACGACGTTGCGCCCGAAGGCGATCGCCGGGCGCACGGCGTCTTCGAACGAGCGCTCCACGCGCTCGCGCCGGCGCGCGAGCCGCTCCACACGGCGCGCGAGCGCTTCCAGTTTCTCCTCGCCGGCGAGCTCACGGCGCAGGCGGTTTCGATCGAGGCGCAGATCGCCGTTCGACGAGTCCCGGCGCCACGTGATCCCTCGACTCCGCAGGAACTCGAGGATCTCGCGGCGAGAGACACCGAGCAGTGGCCGAACGACGCCGTCGGCCCGGTTTTCCCGAGGTCCGGCGAGGCTGGCGAGGCCGCCCCGGCGGCGCCTCGCGAGCAGGTGCGTCTCGATGCAATCGTCTCTCTGGTGGGCGGTTGCGATGCGCGAGGCGCCCGCC
This sequence comes from Thermoanaerobaculia bacterium, assembly GCA_036397915.1. GTDB lineage: Bacteria > Acidobacteriota > Thermoanaerobaculia > UBA5066 > Gp7-AA6 > Gp7-AA6. The sequence goes on from DASWIB010000213.1 coordinate 13,905, forward strand.
TCCCGCGCCATCTCGAAGAGTGCCTCGTAGCGGACGCGCCGCGCGGCCGCCTCCGGGGAGAGGCCGAGCCGGCGCGCCTCGGCGCGCGCGTCGCGCCGCCGGTGAAAGAAGGGAAGGCCGAGCCGCCGCGCGTGCCCGGCGACGAACAGGAGGTCGCGGTCCGCGTCTCTGCCGCGCCAGCCGTGGTGGACGTGCGCGACCGAAAGCGCCCACCCGGTCGAGCCGGCGACCTCGGCGGCGGCATGGAGGAGGGCCATCGAGTCCGCTCCGCCCGAGACGGCGAGCAGAATCGACCCATCGCGGGGCATCAAGCCCCGGGCGCCTGCCTGGAGCAGGGCCTTCCGGACCGCGTCCATTCCTAATGTTACGACGGGCGCCGGCCCCGCTGACGAGCGCGAGCCACCTCCCGTGAGAACTCTTCAAACCGTTCCGTAGCTCCTTCGCTCGCGCTCCAGGTCTGGATTTTCTTGATGCCAATAGGGTTGTGAAGTGCGATCTTCACAGCTGCGTCGAGGCTTTGACGATCATTCCAGTGGATGAAGGCCGAAAGCCGGTCCCGACAGGAGTCTGTGGGCGAGAGGGCGCGGATCGATCCCTGAGAGCCTACTCGGACCCGGACTGGTGTGATTGAGAGATCACGCCCGATTCCGAGCGGGCCCGATGGAAAGTCGACGAAAAACCGTGTCTCTGAATGAAAGTACTGCTCTCCCTCTCTCCGGTAGCCAATCCTTCCCATGACCTCGTCAAGTTCTCCTTGAGAAGGCGCTGACTGAAGGATGAAGTCAAGATCCTCCGACTGGTATTCGCCGGCTGTGTGGATGGCGGCGCACGCGCCTCCCGTGAGAACGGCTCGAATTCCCGCCTCGTCGAGAGCTTCAGCAACAACTTGAGCGACCTCCTCGATGGTGGACGAAGCGGTGATCGTCAAAGACGTTTCCCGGTCCTCCGCGGCCGACGCCGAAGCTGTTTGACGCGTTCTCGGAGTTCGTCCTCAGCGTCGGATAGGCGGCTCAGGTAATTTCGAAGCTCCTGGTGAGCGAAGTAGCGAGGCGCCAGCCGGAAAAGCCGCGTCTTCCCGCGCATTCGCCCCGCAACTAATCCGTCTTTCTCGAGACTTTGCAGAGCCTTCTGAATACCGAACAGTGGCCTCTGAAAAAGACGTGCGATTTCCCGTGCGTAGCTCTCTTCGAGCAGCCAAAGGGCCAGGAGAGTCTCCGTCCGTGTCCGCCCACCGAAAGGTGATGATTTTCCGACCACCATTGGTGGTCATATGACCACTAAAAGTGGTCGACGTCAACTTGGAAACGTGGTCTTCACCCGGTCGTGCATCGATCGGCATGGAGGAGGGTACTCTGTACCCTCTCTGATCGGTGAGGTGGGGTGCCTTTGAGTCCGGCGGATTCCGTTGCTTCTGAACGGAGGGTGACGCGAAGCGGTCAGCCGGCGCCGCGATCGCTTGGGCGGCGACCGCGACGCCGTTCAGGACTCAATCCCGTCGCCCGTTCTCGATCAGGTCGGTCGCACCGGACAGATTCGAGTCAGTTGACATCGACGCGCCGTCCCAGGCTCGGCACTCCGTTCTGGTCGACGGCGAAAAGCATATAGATGCCGGGAACGGCCTGCGCGGGCAATTTGGGCGCCCGGACTCGCAATTCCCCTTTGTTCGCCGCCCCCTTCTGGTGAAACGCCAGCTTCACGTAGCGGTCACCCGTGGTCAGGCTGTGAGTGTTGTGATCGCTGCGAAGCATGACGACCGAAGCGATCTGGCCCGGATCCCCGGCGACCGCGATGTCGAAGTGCCCGCCGTACGAGATCTTTCCGGCCCACCTCTCGATGACCGGTCGCGCCGCCGGACTGCCATCCTGCTTGAACAGATACGGGGGGGAGAACACCTGCCCGACGGGAACGCCGAGGTCGGGATCGCCGCTCGGAATCTCGCCGGCATATGAGGTCATGAGCGGAAACGACGGGTCGTCGGGTCGAACCAGCGCCTCGCGGTTCTCGCCCGCGAAGAACACCGTTCCATCCGGCAAGAGCGTCGCCGTACCGTGAAGGCCCCGCGAGACCGTCGTCTTGGCCAGTTTTCTGACCGAACCCGTCGCGGGGTCGAACATCTGAAAGTTGAGACCCTCCTTTTCCTCGTAGGTACACGGCCTCCCATCGACGGTGCAATTCTCCGAGCGGTTCACTCCCTGCCCGATGAGCACCTTCCCGTCGGGCAGCGCCACCGCCTTGGTCGTGGCAAGCGGCTGCAGGATGTCGCCCACTTTTCTCCAGCGCGGGCTCGAGTCGGTGAAGTCGATGCTCTCGACCGTTCCGGTCTGGTCGCCGTTCTCGTTCCGCCCGGAAATCATCAACCACTTGTGTGAGACCGTGCGCCCGTCCGCACCGATCTCGACGAGACTCGCGGTCGGGCAGCAGTACGGCCTGACCTCCAGGGCGGTGTCGACGAGCGTCCAGTGATTCTTTGCGGGAACGTTCCGGTTGGGATCTTTGAGCGCGCCGAGAACGTCCAGGCACCAGGTGGTCCCCTTCGTAAACGGGGGCGTGCCTCCGCCGACGCCGAACCGGGCGCCGCCGGGCCTGATCTCGTCGCCGTAATTGATCTCGCCATCGAACGTGCACACCTTCCAGTCGTCCCTGCCGGGGCCCGTCTGGACGACTTCGAGCTGCGGGTAGAGAGGGAAAGCCATGCGGGCGTTCTCGAGCGCGACGTTCCGGTCGGTCTTCGGGTCGTAGACCTCCGGGACGACCTGGTTGACCCGGCTGGCGGTAAACGCGGTGTCGCTCTGGCTCTGGTTCGCCCGGCCCTTCGCCACCCGGTCGGGATCGGGCGGAACCGAGTTGTCCTGGTCGAAGCCGCCCACGACGAGCACCGTGTCGTTCGGCAGCGGAATCGCCGACGGATACCAGCGCGCGTACTTCTGGTCGGAGGGTTCCGAGGGCTGCGTGTTCTGCTGGTCTCTGGGATCGCAGTTCTCGTAGAACGGGGCGTCCGGGTTCGAGGCGAACAACTGCAGGCCGAATTGATCTCTCTGCCAGTTCGCCCGGGTGCACGGCTCTCGTCGCTGGACCCAGGCTTCGGTGTTCGGATCGAAGACGTTGACCTTGTACAACCCGTTGTTGCTCTGCATGTCGTGGCCGCCGAAGACGTAGACGCGTCCGTCGGACAACGTCACGCGCGCGTTGCAATACGTGTTGTAGAACATGCCCTTCGAATAGCCGTTCTCCGCGAAGGCCGCCCGGTTCATGGCGAAGTCCGCCTCGTCCAAAAGGGCCGTGTGGAACTTGCCGCTGTTCTTGAACGCGTCGGGGTGATTGATGTCGAAGAGCAGCTGCCGCTCCATGGTGCGATTCGCCAGGATGCGCGTCGGCACGCTCTGGCTCAAGCCCTGCCGCATCAGGTACCCGCCGTAGGTGAGTCTCTGGAAAGAGTCGTCTGCTGAGCGATCTTGCCCAAGGCCCAGGAACGGATCAAAGCCGTGGAGAACGTCCCTCAGCGAGGAGTTGAACTGAAGGCCGGGCGTTGTAAAGGCTCCGAAGCCGATCGCGAGATCGATCAGAGCGGGATCGGCCATGTCGTTCGGCGTGTACTCCGGGAATCTGCCGTGAAACAGGATCTTCGGCTGTTGCGAGTCTCTCTTCCATACCAGACCCATGTGCACCGCTTCGGCGCTCTGCATCGGAATCAAGGGCGACACCTCGCCGCAGGCCGAGCGATCGACACACTCGCTCTCCTGCGCCAAGGCACTCTGTCGAGTATCGAGCGGCGCCAGGAACCACAGGACTCCTGCCACCAGGGACGACGTCACCAGACCTCTACATCTTCTCTTCATTTGTTACCTCCAATTGGAAAACGTGAAACCTCGCTTGTTACGCGATTCGAGTCGGTCACCTCGCAGGCATGGCGATCCGCGAAATCCATGTGACCGCGTGGGGCTGCAGGGAGGAACGGGACGGGGACCAACCGGACGCAATCCCCGCGATGTGTCATCGCGGTCGCCACGATCGGACGCTACCGCTCTCGACCGCGAATTACCGGGCGCTTAGCGCCTCTTAACTGTTTAAGGTCTCTTAACAAAGGTCGTGGCGCGGCTCTTGCGTTCAGCTCGCCCGAGGGCGGAGCTATCGCTCGCGCCAGTACGGTCTATGTGCGTCGAGCGTCCGCCGGATGACTCGCGCGGCGACGGCGTTCGGCGGGCCGAGATCGAGGGAGAGCAAAACTTCCCGGAGCAGCGGCGGTGTGCACGCGACGTGCGCCTATCGGCATGATCCGTTCGGGCAACATCGGGCGTTGTGCCCGCCTCGAGGTGTGCATTCGCGCCGGGCGCCGCCGCCCGCCCGTGCTCACCGGGAACGCCGGGCGGTGCAGTTCGAGCACCAGGAGGTGCTCTTGACGTCGACGTCCTCGATCGAGTTGGAGTAGTGCATGACGCACTCATACAGCGGGCAGTGCACCAGCCCGAACGTATGCCCGAGCTCGTGGAGCGCCTCTTTTTCACAGCGCTCGTAGAACAGCGTCTCGTCTCGCGGGAGGCCGTAGAACTCCTGCCGGAGACGGGTGGCCGAAAACAGGGCCGCGGCGCCTCCCAGCCGGGCCTCGCCGAACACGAAGGTCAGGATCGGGATGAAGATGTCGACGTCGGCGACTCCGACGACCTTCTCGCCGTCGGCCCCCGCGAGGGCCTCGACACGGGTCAGGATGCGGGTGGAGTGGAACTGCTGGCGCCCCGGGTCGAAGGCCTCGCGTGGGTCGATGACCTTGCGCGCCACGGTACACGGGCCGCCGATGCCTTCGGGAAGGACGAGCGCGAGGTATTCCAGCAGCGCCGGTTCCACCTTCCCGACCGGGACGAGCTGTACGCGCGGCATTGGCGGGGCCCTCGGTCCGCTCAGACCTGCTGCTTCTCCCTCTCCAACCCGTATTTCTTGATCTTGTTGTACAGGGTGACCCGGTCGATCTCGAGCAGACGGGCCGCCTGCGTGACGTTCCATCCCGCTTCGTCCAGGACTCTCTTCACGTGCTGCCGCTCCACCTCCGAAAGCGACTTGCCGGGCGGCGCCCCCTTGGGCCCCTCCCCCGGAAAGGGAAAGTCCCCGGGAGTCACCTCGCGGCCGCGGGCGACCAGGACCGCGCGCTCGATCGCGTTCTGCAGCTCGCGCACGTTGCCCGGCCAGTCGTAGCGGGTGACCGGCGCGCCCGCGTATACGCGGAGAGCCGCGCCGCGGTGGGCCAGAACGTGGCCGCCTTCCGCGCGGAAAAAGCAACGGTTCAGGCACAGGTCCCCGAAACGTGCGGATTTCCTCGGGAATCCTGGTGGCGGTGCAGGGACTTGAACCCCGGACACAGCGGATATGAGCCGCTTGCTCTGACCAACTGAGCTACACCGCCGCGGCGGAAGGACCGGCGATGCTACCACAGCCGGCGGGCCCCTTTTCGGCGCCGGAGACCGGCGGCGACGCGCGACCGTATACTCGTTTCCGTGCCCGCAATCGACCGGTGTGATGTCTGCAATCAGACCTTCGCCTACAGCCTGACCCGCTGTCAAATCTGCCGCCGCATGTTCTGCGAGTCGTGCGCGATGCGGCGCGGGGGCCTGGTCTTCTGCGGCGCCCTATGCGCGCACGCGTTCTTCTTCGGCGAAGAGGATGAGGAGGACCTCCCGGAGTCCGAAGCGGAGGAATGAGCTCTCCCGAGGCCCCGGCTCCGACCCGTCCCTCGCGCTTCGGGAGATTCTTCTGGCGGGATCCCAACACCCAGTTCCTGCTCCTGGCTGCGGCGGTCGGGGTGGTCGGCGCTGTCGGCGCGATCGGCTTCCGCGCCATCTCGCTGCGCCTGACCCAGCTCCTCTTCGACGCCGGAGACATCGTCTCCGGCGCCGAGTCGCTCCCGCCGCTTCTCCGGATCTTTCTCCCCGCGCTCGGCGGACTCGCGGGCGGGCTGATCGCACAGACGTTCGTCACCGGCACGGGCCCGGGCGGAATCTCGCAGATGATCGAGGTCATCCACCTGGGGCGCCGCTCCGTGCGCACGCGCCCGGCGCTCGGGCGCTCCGCGTCCTCTCTCGCGGTGATCTCGACGGGCGGATCAGAAGGGCGCGAGGGCGCGATCATCCAGATGGGAGCGGCGTTCGCGGCGTCGCTCTCACGGTTCGCAAAGGTCTCGCCCGAGCGCACACGCATCCTGGTCGCCTGCGGAATGGCGGCGGGAGTGGCCGGCGCGTACAACACTCCGATCGCGGCGACGCTCTTCGTCCTCGAGGTCGTGGTCGGTTCCTTCTCGATGACCCTCTTCGGGCCCGCCGTCGTATCGGCGGCGATCTCGACCGTCCTGGTCCGGTCGCTCCTGGGGGACGAGCCGGTGTACCAGGTCGCCGCATTCCGGCTCGAGTCCGCGCTCGAGTTCCTGCCGTTCGCCGTCATCGGGCTCGCGGCGGGAGCGGTCTCCGCCCTCTTCGTGCGCCTGCTCTTCGCATCGAAGAAGCTGTTCACCTCCTTACGTCTCCCCCTGCCCGCCGCGATGGCGATCGGCGGCGCCATCGTGGGCGCGATCGGGATCTTCCGTCCCGAAGTATGGGGAAACGGCTTCGACGGAACCAACCGCATCCTCCGCGGAAACCCGACGATCCTTTTTCTCGCCGCCCTGTTTTTCGGGAAGATCGCGGCGACCACGGCGACCATCGGGTCCGGCGGGGTCGGAGGCGTTTTCACGCCGGCCCTGATGATCGGCGGGGCCCTGGGCGGCGTGGTCGCCAAGCTCGTCCAGACCCTTCTTCCCGTCCTGGAAGCGCCCATCGGCGGCTACGCGCTTCTCGGAATGGGCGGGTTGCTCGCCGGCGTCACGCGGGCGCCGCTCCTCGCGATCATCATGATCTTCGAGCTGACGCAGAACACCGCGGTGCTCGTGCCGATGATGGCGGTGTCGGTGCTCGCGGTCCTGACGGCGCGCGCTTTCCAGAGGGAGTCCTTCTACGTCGAGAGCCTCCGGTCCGCCGGGATCGTGTGGGAGAAGACTCCGGAGGCGACCGCGC
>DASWIB010000214.1:0-2067 GCA_036397915.1 Thermoanaerobaculia bacterium
GCCGACTCCCCAGAGCGCGTCGACCGGCTGGCGGGCGAGAAAGCTCTCGACCCGATCCGGCGAGATCACCGTCAATCCGTCGGGCTTCTTCCAGCCGGAGGCGATCTTCGCGAGGAACTTGTTCGGCGCGACGCCGGCGGAGGCGGTGAGACACGTCTCCTCACGGATCCTCGCCTTGATCCTCCGCGCGACCTCGACCGCGAGCGGCTCGCCCCAGGAGTTCTCGGTGACGTCGAGATATGCCTCGTCGAGCGAGAGCGGCTCGACGACAGGCGTCACGTCCCGAAAGATGGCGAACACCTGCCGCGAGACCTCGCCGTATTTCGCGAAGTCGGGACGGACGACCACGAGTTCGGGGCAGAGTCGCACCGCCCGCGACATCGGGAGCGCGGACCTTACCCCGAACGCACGCGCCTCGTAGCTCGCCGCGGCGACGACCCCGCGGCTCTCCGGGCTTCCGCCGACGGCCACGGGCCTGCCGCGGAGTGCCGGATCGTCCCGCTGCTCGACGGACGCGTAGAACGCGTCCATGTCCACGTGGAGGATCTTGCGGAGGCCAGTCACTTTGCGGCTTCCGGAGACCGAACCGTCTGAAGCCAGTTCGTCGCGATCGCGAGGTGGCGTTCCGGCTCCGGAACGGCGATCTCGCGTACGGCGTAGATCACGTTTCCATCGGCAGAGACCGCGTACTGAAACGGCGCGTCCTCCCTGCCGCCGGGCAAGAAGTCGCCGGAGAAGAGAACGCGGGGGGTGCCGGCCGCGAGGCCCGGCTCGGTCCGGATGTCGACCGACAGGAACTGATTTCCTTGCCGATAGAGGAGCTCGCGCCCTCCACGCGTCCACACCGGTTCGACTCCTCCCTCGCTCGAGATCTTGATCCTGCCGCCGGCCCCCGAGAAGGGCCGCACGTAGACCTCCTTGCGGCCGGATTCGTCCGAGACATAGGCCATCCATCGCCCGTCGGGTGAAAAAGCCGAAGCTGTCTCCGCGTAGGGACTCTCGAGCCAGGGGCGCGGCTTCTGTTTCCCATCCGGCGAGACGAGCCAGACATCCCGTTCGCCTTTTCCCGTCACGACCCGGCTGACCAGGATGTACGCGATCGTGCGCCCGTCGGGCGACCAGGAGTTGGGGAACTCCGCTGCCTCCCTCGTCTCCGTCGGCGCGTTGGTGAGTCGCTGCGGTCGGCTGCTTCCATCGGCGTTCTTGACGTAAAGAGTCGGCGCACCGACCTCGAAGCCCGAGTAGGCGAGCCGGCGGCCGTCCGGCGACCAGACCGGATTGAGGAACCGGCCCGGTTCGGACGTCAGGGGAGAGAGCACGTTGCGCTCGAGGTCGTACAGGAAGAGCTTGCAGGGGTTGCCGTCACACTTCATGAGGGCGAGCGTCTTGCCGTCGGGCGAAAGGCACGGGCGGGTGTAATGGGCGGCGGGCAGCGGGAGCGGTTTCTCCGCTCCCTGCCGATCCAGCCGCAAGACGACCGAGTTCGGTTCGACCACCGGCGGACCTTCTGCGTACACGAGTGTGCCGTCGGTCGTGATCGCAAAGCTCGCGGACCCAAAGTCGGAGTCGATCGTGATCCGTTCCGAGAGAGCAACTGGAGAGCCGGTCACGGAGAGTCGCGTCAGGTCGAACGGGACTCGGAACATCGCGCCGCCTCGGACGAAAACGAGATGCCCGGCTGCATACCGGGCAAACGGGCTTCCCTCGAGCACGACGGTGCGGTGGCCGTTCTTCGGATCGAGGACGACGATCTGCGAGCTCGCGACGTCCTGGAAGTCCTGGCCGAGGACCATCGTCACGAGGATCCCGCGCCCTTGCGGAAGAATCTGCGGCCAGAGATGGGAGTGCTCTCCGCGGGAGGAGTCGAGCGTCGAGACCATCTCGAACCTGCCACCGGTGTCGGAAATACGGGAGAGCGGACCGTTCGCGGTGAGGGTGAACACTATGGTTCCATCCATGTCCCATGCGGCGCCCCCCGTCACCGGCGGTACGAGAGAGATCCGGATCGGCTCGCCTCCCGCGAGCGGAACCTTCTTCATCTCGGTGGTCGTGAAGAAGCCGAGCCAC
>DASWIB010000215.1:0-4948 GCA_036397915.1 Thermoanaerobaculia bacterium
CTTCGACGACGAGCAGGCGATGGTGCGGCTCGACATGTCCGAGTACATGGAGAAGCACTCGGTCGCCCGCATGATCGGCGCGCCCCCCGGATACGTCGGCTACGAGGAGGGTGGCCGGTTGACCGAGTCGATCCGGCGGCGACCTTACGCCGTCGTGCTCTTCGACGAGATCGAGAAGGCGCACCCGGACGTCTTCAACATCCTGCTCCAGGTCTTAGACGACGGGCGCCTGACGGACGGCAAGGGCCGGGTCGTCTCGTTCAAGAACACGGTGATCATCATGACCTCGAACCTGGGCTCCGAGTGGATCGCCGAAGCCAGGGACGTCGGCGAGGCCGAGATGAAAGTCCGGATCGAGGAGACGCTCCGCCGGCACTTCCGGCCGGAGTTCTTCAACCGGATCGACGACGTCATCGTCTTCCACCGCCTGACCCGAGAGGAGATCGAGAAGATCGTCGAGATCCAGCTCGCGGCGCTCGCGCGCACCGTCGCCGACCGCGGCATCCGGCTGACCTGGGCCGACGAAGCGAAGCGCTACCTCGCCGGCCGCGGCTTCGACCCGACGTTCGGCGCGCGGCCGTTGAAACGGCTGATCCAGAAACAGGTCGCCGACGCCCTCGCCGGCAGGATCTTGAGGAACGAGCTCGCCGCCGGAGAGACGGCGCAGCTCACGGTTTCTGCGGATGGAGAGAGTCTGGAAATCGAAACGGAGTCTGAGCCTCAGCGGCTCAGAGTCTGATTGCATCGGTTCGTTGATATTTTTTCGGAGGTGAAGCATGAATCTGATTCGTTGGGATCCCTATCGTGAATTGAGTTCGTTCGCCGACCGCTTCAACCGCGCCTTCGGCACCACCCGGGAACGGGAGGAAGAGTTCGGCGCGTGGGTGCCCCCCGTCGACATCACCGAGGACAAGGACAAGATCACGTTGACCGCGGAGCTGCCGGGGTTCAATGAGGACCAGGTCAACATCCAGATGGAGGGCGGCGTCCTGACCATCCGCGGCGAGCGGAAGTTCGAGGAGGAGAAGGATGGCCGCAACTTCCACCGAGTCGAGCGGTCGTACGGCCAGTTCGTCCGGTCGTTCACGCTCCCGAACAACGTGGATCGCGAGAACATCCGCGCGAAGTTCAGCAACGGTCTGCTCGAGGTCGACATGCCGAAGCGGGAGGACGCGCGCCCGCGGCAGATCAAGATCGCGGGCGAACTCGGCGGCAAGAAGGAGAAGCAGCCGATCGACGTGGTGACGAAGTAAGAGCAACCCCGCTTCTTTCGTTCCGACCCCGCGAGAGCGGGGTCTTTTTTTTGAACCCGGAACACGGAACGCGGACACGAGCTCCCGGAAATGATGCTGGCCGCGATGCCGTTCTGGCTGCCGTGAAACCCGCCGAAGTAAACTGCTGGGACAGGTCCCACGGACCTGCACCCGCCTCCGTTTTGAGACGCGTTTTCCCCGCCGCCCTCGTCATGGGGCTATCCATCGCCGCGGCGATCGGCGCGCCGCTGCCTTCCCGACGCAGCGACATCGTCGAGGTCGTCGACAAGGTCGCTCCGGCGGTCGTGAACATCTCGGCCGAGCAGATCGTCCGAAGGAGACCCTCGCTTTTCGACGAGTTCTTCTTCGGGATCGATCCGCGCGCGCGCCGGGCGCAGTCCCTCGGCTCCGGCGTGATCATCGACTCGAAAGGCGTCATCCTGACGAACGATCACGTGATTTCGGGCGCTTCCCGGATCCTCGCGACGATGAAGAGCGGACAGGAGCTCGAGTGCGACGTGATCGGCTCCGATGCCGACAACGACCTCGCGGTGCTTCGGGTTCGCAGCCCGCGCGGCTCGCTTCCGACCATTCACCTCGGCACGTCTTCGGACCTTCTGATCGGGGAGACGATCGTCGCGATCGGGAACCCGTTCGGCCTCTCCAATACCGTCACCGCGGGCGTCGTATCCGCTCTTGGCCGCAGTGTACGCGGGGACCAGAACCAACGGCTCTACACCGACTTCATCCAGATCGACGCACCGATCAATCCCGGCAACTCCGGTGGACCCGTCGTCAACATCCAGGGAGACATGATCGGAATCGCGACGGCGATCATCGGCGGCGCCCAGGGAATCGGTTTCGCGATCCCCGTCGACCGCGCGAGGCGGATCGTCGGAGACCTCGTCCGTTTCGGCGAAGTGCGCGCGGTCTGGATCGGCGTGCGTGGTCGGACGATCACGTCGGGGGAAGACGGTCTCTCGCGGCCACGTGGGTATCGCGTGAGAAGCGTCGCCCCGGGCTCCCCCGCCGCCCGCGCCGGGATCAAAGCCGGCGACTCCATCGTTTCGCTCGACGGTACACCCGTCGACTCGGAGGACTCATTCGAAACCGCACTCGCGAGCCGCGGCCCCGGCCGGCCGATGCGGTTCGTGCTGAGGAGCTCGGGGGGAGAGCGCACGGTCACCGTTCAGGGACAGTCCCCTCCCGCGAATCTCGGCGTTCAGACCCTGCGAGAAGAGATCGGGATCAGCGTCTCTTCCGAGCGTGGCGGCTTGCGCATCAGCGTCGTCGACCGTGAAGGACCCGCTGCCCGGGCGGGAATCGAGTCGGGAGACATGCTCCTCGGCCTGAACGGCACCCGCGTCCGGAGCGTCGACGACGTCAACCGGATCCTCCAGCGCGACCACAACCGGACGACGCTCTGGATGGAGGTCGGACGCGGCCGCTTCGCCTATACGCTGACCTTTCCGCTGGATTAGGGGATGGGGTCAGGTCTCCACTTGCCACATTGAGGGTCAGGTCTCCACTTGCCACATCCGGCTTAACGCCACATCCGGGGCCAGGTCTCCACTTGCCACATCCGGCTTAACGCCGCAGGCGCAGCTCCGACACGACGATCCCCCCCAACACCAGCGCGCCGCCCCACACCCCCGTCGAGCCCAGCCGCTCGCCGAGCAGCCACGCGGCGAGCAGCGCGGCCCAGACCGGTTCCAGGGCGAAGATGATTGCCGCATGAGTCGCCGACATGTGCCGCTGGGCCCACGTCTGCGTCAGGAAAGTCCCGATGGTCCCGATCGTGCCCAGGTAAAGCACGCCGCGAAGAAAGGCCCCTTCCCAGACGACCGGCCTCGACTCGAGCGCTATCCCGCCGACGCGCGCAGCCGCACTCAGGACGCCGGCCGTCGCGGCCACGACCGCGAGCTGGACCGCGGTCAACCAGAAGGGGTCGTGCGCTTCCGTCCGCAGCGACAGCTCCACGATGTAGAAGGCGAAGCAGACTGCGCACCCGATAACGAGGACGTCTCCGCGGTTTATCGATCCGGCGCCCGCCGGAAAGGTCAGGAGCAGGAAGCCGGCGCCGGCGAGCACGATCCCGATTCCGTTCTCGAGCGACGGCAACCTGCGGGTGCGGGCGAACGCGGCGAACGGGGTCAACACGACCGAGAGCCCGGTCAGGAACGCCGCGTTGGAAGCGGTCGTCTCCACCTGGCCGACGACCTGGAAAGCCATACCCGTGGCGAGGAGCGCTCCGATGATCGTTCCGTCCCGAAGCAGCGCGCGCGTGCGCGGCCGCCGGAGAGCGAGCAGGAACGAAAGCGCCGCCGCGAGCGCGAACCGGAAGAAGAGGAAACCGAGCGGCGGCGAATCGCGGACGACCGTGGCCACGACGACGAACGAAGATCCCCATACGACGGTGACGAGAACGAGCGCCGCGTCCGCGCGCAGCCTCATCGAAACCGGCTCGGTCCGTTCGACTTCGCTCATGCGTAGTTGGTGAGGAAAGCGTTCGTAAGCTAGCATGCGGCGCCTTGCCGAAATCGACCGGTCCGCGCGTGCGTTTCGCGCCCTCCCCGACCGGCTTCCTGCACGTGGGAGGAGCGCGTACCGCGCTCTACAACCTCCTCTTCGCGCGGCGCGAGAAGGGAACGTACATCCTGCGGATCGAGGACACCGACGTCGAGCGCTCGCGCGAGGAGCTCTCGAGCCAGATTCTGTCCGCGCTCGACTGGCTCGGTCTCGAGCACGACGAGGGGCCGTACTACCAGTCGGGCCGGTACGAGCTCTACCGCGCGGCCGCGGAACGGCTCATCGCCGAAGGTAGGGCTTACCGCGCGTTCGAAACGCCGGAAGAGCTCGAGGCGGAGCGGAAGAAGGCGGAGCTGGCGCGGCGCTCCTACCGCTACTCAGGCGCCGGGCGCGAGATCCCGCCGGACGAGAGCGATCGCCGCGCGAGCGCCGGCGAGAAGTTCGTCGTGCGGCTGAAGATGCCGGCCGAGACGATCGTCGTCGACGACCGGATCCGCGGGCGCGTCGAATTCCCCGCCGATGCGCTCGACGATTTCGTCCTTGTCCGCTCCGACGGTCACCCGCTCTACCACTTCACCGTCTGCGTGGACGACGCGGACATGCGCATCACCCACGTTCTGCGCGGGGACGACCACCTCGCGAATACGCCCAAGCACGTCGCGCTCTTTCGAGCCCTCGGCGCGGAAGTGCCCGCGTTCGCGCACCTCGGGATGATCCTCGGGACGGACCGGAAAAAGCTTTCGAAGCGATACGGCGCGGCGGCCGTCGAGGAGTGGCGCGAGCAGGGAATCTTTCCCGAAGCGCTCGTGAACTTTCTCGCGCTGCTCGGCTGGTCCCCCGGCGAGGACCGCGAGATCCTCACCCGCGAAGAGATGGAGCGCGAGTTTTCGCTCGATCGGATCGGCGCATCGCCCTCGGTGTTCGATCCGGAGAAGCTGCTCTGGGTCAACGCTCAGTACATGACGCGCATGCCGGCCGAAGAGCTCCTGCGGCGCGCGAAGCCGCACGCGCCGTCCGGCCTGCCGCCGAAGGGCTGTCTCCCTCCCGAGCAACGCCACGACGTCGAAGAGCGGCGCGCCCACGGTCACGCCGGTCAGTGCGAGCCGCACCGGGTGGATCAGCCGCGATGCGGAGAGCTTCATCTCCGCCGCCAGCTGGCGCAGCGC
>DASWIB010000216.1:0-3840 GCA_036397915.1 Thermoanaerobaculia bacterium
TGACTCACGGAGAAATCCGTCTTGCACCGGATGTTTCCCATCCAGTCGCGGTAACTCATGGCGATCGACCCTTCGCGCACCTCGAGCACGCAGAACCCGTTGTTGCCCATGTCGGGCCGGACGTCCTCCCGCAGAAAGCGATTCCCCTCTTCGAGGTACACGAGCGGAGCCGGCTCCGCCTGTCCTCTTCGTTTTCGCGAGTAGGGGTATCCCGAGTGACCGATGCAGCTCCCGAAGAACGGCGAGCGAGGCGTCGGTTCGAAGAGCGCGCAGTAGTGCACGTTCCCCCAGAACCAGAGGTCGACCAGCTGCCGGTCGGCGACGAGGTCGTCCAGGTCCTCTCGGAGGAGCGGCTGAAATTCTTTTTCGCCGTAGTCGTACGGCTCGTTCGCGCTGAGCAGGATCGTGACGCGTCGCGCCCGGCGGCCGTCCTCCAGGACCTCCTCGAGCCAGGCCCGCTGGCGCGGCTCTCGATACCGGCCGTCGCCGAAGCTGGCGGTGTCGATGCCGACGAACTGAATGCCCTTCCAGATCAGCCGGAAGTAACTGCCCTCCTGACGCGGCCGTCCTGCCGGATACGCCCGGTTGTCCAGATACTTGAAGTAGGGCTTGGCCAGGGAATACATCTCGTGATTCGAGTGCAACGTGTAGAGCGCGGTTCGGCCGAGTAACGGATCGAGCTGCTTCTCGAAGCGGTCCCGGAACTCGGACTTGCGGCCCGAGTAATAGACGTCCCCCAGATGGATCGCATACGGATACGCGGCTTCGTGAAGGAGGTCCGCGATGTACAGCGCGTGGTAGAGACCCGTCCCGAAATCGCTGAAGAGAGCGACCGTCAACGACGGTTCGGTCGATGGCAGTTCGTACGTGAACCCGGAAGGCTTCGTATCGTGGAAAAGGAAATCGGGCGGTTCGCGACCCGAGGAGAAGAGCAGATAGGGACCCGAGAACAGGAGCCATCCCAGCTCGTCGCCCTTGTCCTGGAATTTGTGGTTTCCCGGGTCGATCTGGTCGCGATGCTTCTCGATTCCGGGAAAAGTGAAGTCGGCGGGAAGCTTCGTACCGCGACTCAACCCCTCCCGGCGGGATCGCACCTGCTCGCGCGCTTCGACGGGCGCGCGAAGCATCGCCCGCGCCTCCTGGATGGTCTGCGCGAGGCGGGCTTCTGTCATGCCGCGGTCCCAGATGACGCGCGCCCGCGCCACGAGCTCCGTCGGGTTTTCGGAGAACCGGACCCAGAGCTCCTCGGCCTGCTCGGCCGTCAGAGGCGGAATCTCGTCTCGATCCGCCTCGCCGCCGCGTCGCCGCGTCGGCGGCGGCAGGGGCTCGTCGTAGCCGAGCTCCCGGTACAGCTTCTCGGTGTCTTCGCTCATCGGGACTCCGACCTCATCTCTCAGCCGTCTCCGGCGATCGAAGCGGATGCCAGGTCCGCCAGCGCCATGACAGTCCAGTGGGGATTCACGCCCACGCTCGTGGGGAAGACGCTCGCATCGGCGAGCCAGACCCCCCTCGTGCCGTGGACCCGGAAGTCCGGCGACACGACGCCCGGGCCTCCCTGCTGTCCCGACACCTTCGCCAGGCAGTTTCCTCCCTGCGGGTGGCCGGTGCCGATCTGAATCTGCTCGAAGGAGACGATCTCGTCGATGCGCTGTCGGAAATTGTCGCGGGAGAGCTCCCAGTTGTCCAGCCTACCGATCAGGACGCGGCGCGGCGGGCTCGGTCTGGAGTCGAAGAACAACTGGCACGTCGTCCGGAGGCCGTTCTTGAGACGTTGCAGGTCCTTTCCGAGGTCGAGACGGATCTGGATGTCTTCACTGTCGCCCAAGAGGCGCGGCGAAACCGTCGAGCCGGCCGTGGAACCGACGAGCGGGGCCGCGCAGGCGTAGTGGTTGTAACGGGCGATGTTCCTTTGCAGCTCGTCCATCCAGCCCGGCAGGGCCAGCGACTGCGTCGCCGGCGGGTTGTACCAGGTCTCGACGATGAACCCCTCCGAGCTCGCCGGCGCGTAGTAGTGGGCCATCTGCAGGCCGTCCCACGCCCGGATCTCTTCCTCGTAGTCCGCGTGGACGGGGCTCCCGAAGTTGAAGCAGAAACGGTTTCCGATCGGCAGACCGAGAAAGCGGATCGGAACGGTCCGCGCGAGAAGACCGCTGCTCGCGATCGCGCCGGCGCAGACGACGACTTTCTTCCCCCGGACCCGCCCGGGCGTCCGGGGATCCTTTCGCAGGCGGACCAGGACGCCGTCCGGGCGGAACGGCCCTCCATTCGACGTTCCCGACAGGGCGACCGCCTTCCGCCCGGTGAACACCGTGAGTTTCCCGCGGCCCTGCCGGGCGCTCTCCCAGGCCGCGGGAAACATCGTCTGCAGCACGGAGCGCTTGCGGAGATACCCGCACGTCAGGTTGCAGTAGCCGCAACCCAGACATTTCGGCTCGTGAGAGAGGTTGACGTCGCAGGCGCGGATCTCGACTCCTTCCGGCGCCCCCGAACGAAGCTTCGCCCCCGTGGGATTGAGATAAGGCCGGCCGTTCTCGTCGACGTCCACCAGGCGCTCCACCGAATCGATGCCGAGCTCCTGCTGAATCCGGGAATAGGCCGCATCCAGCTCGGGCCCGGTCCACGGAATGCCGAACTCGTTCGCCCACCGGTCGCGGACGGCCTGCGGCATCCGAAAACAGATGGCGTTGTTGACGACGCTGCTGCCTCCGAGGCACTCGCCCTGAAAGACGAACATCGGGATCCCCTGCGTGAGCTGGAGCCCGCCCTTCTTGAAGTACCGGCGCAGGTTCTCGATCTCGTCCCAGGGAAACGGCCGGCGCTCACCGGTCGGCGGCGACTGCGTCCAGCTCTCCGGTACGTAGTCGCCGTTCTCGATCACCGCGACGTCCATTCCGTGCTTCTCCACGAGGCGCCGCGCGACGACCGCGCCTCCCGACCCCGATCCGACGACGATGGCGTCGTAGACGTGGTCCGGGATTCGATCCTCCGGACGGACCCAGATCTCCCGAGGCAGGAACGGCTCGTGCGGAATCGTCGCCGCCTGACCGCGCGGGCGATCGGGGAAGATTTCGTATCCGAGACCGGCCGGCGGACGGTTGGAGGAGTCGAACGTCGCGTAGGTCAGGAACGTCGAGAGGCGCTGCGCGAATCGGGCGAGCTGGCGGAGAACGGGATTGAACAACTGCCCCGTTTCCATTTCCGTCAGTCGGCGGCGGACGGCATTCCGATCGGAGAGGTCCAGGAATTGGAGGGGCGTTGCGACTCCCGCGAGGAGGAGGCGGATGTCGGAGGTTCCGCCCGTCCCGCTTTCCATGAGGTCCTGGAGGAAGCGGATTCCACGACTGGCGATCGCCTCCGTCGGGAGCGGAAAATCGTCCGGCCGAAAAGCCGATACGAGAGCTCGAATGAGCGCCTTCTCGGCGTCGGAGAGCGGATTCATGCGGAGTGCTCAGCCGAAGACGCGCGGATACAGGGTCTGGGCCGGCGCGAGACACATCTCTTGATCCCCCTCCGTCGTTGCGACCCGTTCGGCGGGGCACACCCCACCAATTCGGGCGCGAGACCCACCAGACACGTGTCCCCCGACTCTTACCTTCTGCAATCGGAAAATCGGACGGGTTTGGGCTAATAAAACTCGACGTGATAGAGTCGCTCGAGCTTACCCGGTTCCGAAATGACAGTGACGACGGCGTCGCGACTCGGCTTTCAGGCCGTCAGCGAATGGCTGGAGTCCCCCTATCTCGAGCAGATCGCCTCGAGAGTCGCCTACCGGTTCGGCCTTCCATCACAGGAAGTCCCCGAGCTGCTGCAGGAGCTGAGGATCGCGCTCTGGAAGGCCGG
>DASWIB010000217.1:0-2426 GCA_036397915.1 Thermoanaerobaculia bacterium
AGCGATCCATCGGGTCCGGCGACCTCGAGAGCTTCCGGGCGCCGGAGCGCTTCTTCTCCGGAAACGGACGGTCATTGGTGGTCGGCTGCGGAAAGCCGGCCGGATCGCGGGGATTGAGTTCCATGGAGAGTACTCCTTTCATCGAGTTACCATCACACCACTCGGGGCCCGAACTTCCGTGAAGCGTTTGAATCATTCGCCGGGCGCCGGGCGGCGGTAACGTCCAACTGGCCGCCGATCGAAAGGAGAAGGAATGCGCACCCGATCGGTCCCGCACGCCGAATGGTTTTCATTTTTCGAGGGGTTCACCCGGCGGCATCTGGGCCGCCCCGCGACTCTCTGGATCCTCTCCCCGCAGATCGGAGCACAGGTCGAAGGCCGCGACCTCCCGCTCGAAGGCATCGTCTCGGACTCGCTCGCAACCTCGATCACGATCCAGCTCGGCGGCCGGCCCGGAAGGAACGTGGAGCACCCCGTTTCGCACCCGGTCCGCGTGTGGCTCGAGCTGACCGACGAGGGCGACGATGCGGCCCTGTCCATCGAGTCGGCGGACGGGACCACGACCGTTCTGGAGCTACCCTCCCCGGTTCTTCAGGGGCTCGGGAAGGGCGTCACCGCAGTCGAAACCGTCGAATCCGCCGTCTGATGCATTCTCACCATATCCAGAAGAGGAAACCGAACAACGATCGCTTCGGGGAGACGATGAACCGTAATACGAAAAGGAGCTCGGAACAGTTCAGAGCTCGGCGCTCTTGCGCCAGACCGATTCGCAGCGAGCTTCATCGTTCCCGGCCTGACTTCCTTCCTCCTTCGGACCACTCGCTGGTCCGAAGCGCTTCCGACGGTTCCGCGGTGACATGCCCCGCTCCGCCGCGCCGTCCGGCTTCGAAGCAGGTCGGCTTCTCCCCATTCCACGGGCCGGTCTAGACGCCGAACACCCCGGTCGCGTCAGTCACCGTCAGACCGGCCCGTTTCCTTCCCTCCTCGCGAGCGATCGCCGCGTTTTCCGTTCCTCTGATCGCCGTGCGCCAATGTGGCCGACTTCGAAGGCCGCGGTGAGCGCGACCCGGGAGAGTGTCCGAGTATTTGTCGGCGGGACCTTGCGGTCCCCGACACTCCCTGGGGAGCGGCGACCGCCGGCGAAGAGCCGTCGGAGGCTGTGTCAGCTCGCGGCCCGCGCGGACCGGGCGCGCGGCAACGTCTTCCAGGCGACGTAGGGCCGGGCGAGCGTGCGGAGCGCCGAGCGCTCCCAGTCGTACAGACGCGACGCGAACGTCGGCTCGACCAGATCCGCGCACTCCTCCGGCTGCACGACGAGCGAAACCTCGATCGGAAGAATGCCGACCGGGATCTGTGCGTCGCGGCACGCCTCGTAGAGGTGCGCAAAGACCTCCTTCATCGCGCCCGGATCGGGAGGGGGAACGTCCTCCATCTCGCTGTCGATCGTCGGCCGGAAGATGCAGACGGTCGGGAACGCGCCGGCCGCGACGATGCGGTCGATGCCGCGCTTCGTCGCTTCGATCGGCTCGATGCCGGCGATGATCTCACCGGAGACTCGGCCGCGCCCGAGCCGCGCCGAGGCGTACTCCATCGCCTCGAAAAACGCGTTCTGGCCGAGCGTCTCGGCCTTGCCCGGGCAGATCATGGCGAACACATCCGGGTCTTCGAACTCGAAGCAGAACGAGAAGTGGTCCGCGCCCGCCTCCATGAGAGCGTCGTATTCGTGGAACATGCGACGCGGAACCGGCATGCACTGCACGCCGATGAACCCGCCGACTTGTTCGCGAATCGCTCGCACGAAAGGCTCGCACTGTCGCAGACCGTGGATCGGCTCGAGTCGATCCACGTCCTCGTAGTGGTATCCGGTGTTCAGGTGCGTGAAGACGCAGCCCGACTCCTCGCGGGCGGCGAGCGCGACCTCGACGACGTCACTAACCTTCTTTCTTGCCTGCTCTACGGCGCCGACGTTCTTCCCGGTCGTGCAGAACTTGCACGCGCGCGAGGGCCGCGACGCCCAGAAGAGGCAGGCGTTCGAAACGTAGACTCCGAGATAGTTTCCCTGCAGCACACCGATCCGGCTCATCTCGGCGCCGGAGGAAGTCTTCCGCGAATACCAGGCTGGCTCCTCGGGCAGCTCGGCGTAATAGCCTTCGCCGCTCCTTTCATCGAGGATCCAGTACCCGTCCGGCTGCTTGAAGAGCCGGAACGGCGATTTTGCCACGAACCGCTCCGCGACCGGCACGTTGACCCAGTGGCGGCGGTGGGGCCCCTTGATCGCGAGCTCGAGTCCGGATCCCAGGCCCGCGCGCGTCCGAGCGATCCGCCGCGCGTCCATCCCGAGCTCGCAGGTGCGATCGATCTTGATCCCGCGGCAGAAGAGCTCGATCTCGAGCTCGACGGGTGAAAACATACGACATGAATGTAGG
>DASWIB010000218.1:0-14646 GCA_036397915.1 Thermoanaerobaculia bacterium
TCCACCGTGAAGCGGTCGAACTCCTCGGAACAGAGGATGAACTCCCGTGTGAAGAGCGCGCGGATCTCCGGGTCGGGAATCCGGGCGAGGAGCGACGAGAGGTCTTCGGTTCGAGTCGGCACGGGCGGATTCTACGGGCGCCCGGTGTCTTACACTGTTTCGTCGCCCCGATGAACTGCTCTGCTCGCGCTCTTCTGCTCGGCTTCTGCTTCGTATCGCCTGTCCTCGCGGTGGAGCCGAAGCCTTCGAAGGTCGTGGTCCTCGCTTTCGACGGCGTGGACGCGTCGCTCGTCGAGACGATGGTCGCCGCCGGACGGCTCCCCAACCTCGCGGCACTCCGGGCGAAGGGCGGCTATTCGCCTCTCACGCCGCCGGTGCCGCCGCAGACACCGGTGTCCTGGACGTCCTTCTCCACGGGACTCGACCCGGGAGGGCACCAGATCTTCGACTTCCTGAAGCGCAACCCCGCCGACATGACGCCAACTTTCGCTGTCGCCGAGGAGAAGGAGGTGCCGTTTCTCCTCGGAAAGAAAACGCCGACAGTCGCGGGCGTCGCGGCCGCCGCGCTCTTTCTCGTGCCGGCCGCGGTGCTCGCGCGAAGGCGCCGCCGGGCCGCGGCCGCCGCGCTCTTCCTCCTCGCCGCCGGCGCGGCCGCCGCCGTTTTCTCGGCAGCGCGCGCCTGGCTGCCCGCCACGCGTCCCTCGGTCGAGAGCAACCGGCGCGGTGTCACGTTCTGGTCCGAGCCTTCGGCGCACCCGGCGACGGTGATCCGGATGCCGGTCACCTTTCCGCCCGAGCCGTTCTCGGACGGCCGGCTTCTCTCCGGCCTCGGCGTGCCGGACCTCTCCGGCCGCATCGGAAAGCCCGCGTACTACACGTCGGATCCCTTCTTTGCGCCGCGCGAAGGCAACGACTTCTCGATCGAGCTCGTGCGTTTGGAATCCAACGTCGGGCGCCAGACGACGCGCATCGTCGGTCCGCCCGGCCGCGCGTTCGGACGAAAGGGCGCGATCGAGCTTCCGATGGTCCTGACGGTGCCCGACTCACGCGACCGGATCTCGGTCGAAGCGGGAAAGTCGAAGATCACGCTCGCGCCAGGGCACTGGAGCGAATGGACGAGCCTCGATTTCCGCGTCAATCCGCTCGTCACGGTGCACGGCTATGCGCGGTTCCTCGTCGAGAGCGTGTCGCCGGAGATCGCGCTCTACCTTTCGCCGATCCAGTTCGATCCCGAACGGCTCCCACCGGGCTTCGAGATCTCGACGCCTCCCGGCTATGCGCGGGAACTCGTTCGGCGGTTCGGCCGATACAAGACGATGGGTTGGGCCATCGACACGTGGTCGATCCAATCCGGCACCCTGTCCGAGCCCGCGTTTCTCGAGGACGTCGCGCAGACGGTCGCGCACGAGCGAAAGATGCTCGCGGCATTGCTCGAAGAGGACCGGCGCCTGCTCGTCCACTACTTCGAGTTTCCGGACCGCGTCGCTCACGTCTTCTGGCGATTCCGCGATCCGGAACATCCCGCCTATGACGCGGCTCTCGCGGCGAAGTACGGCGATGCGGTCGAGAAGTCCTACGAGACGGTGGACGCGATCGTCGGAGAAACGGCGCGCGCGGTGCCCGCGGACGGGGCCCTCATCGTGCTCTCCGACCACGGTTTCGCGACGTGGCGGCGCTCGGTCAACTACGATTCGTGGCTGGTCGAGAAGGGGTATCTCGTCCTGAAAGGCGACGCGCAGCGTCAGAACCTCGAGGCCCTCTTTTCGCGCGGCGCTTTCTGGGAAGCGGTCGACTGGTCGAAGTCGCGCGCATACGCGATGGGGCTCGGGGATCTGTACATCAATCTGCGCGGGCGCGAGAAAGACGGGATCGTCGCGTCCGGCGCCGAGTACGAGGCGCTGCGCGATGAGCTCACGCGCGGCCTCCTCGAGCTGACGGACCCCGCGACGGGGGAGCGCGCGGTCTCACGCGTCTTCAAGCGCGAAGACGTCTACCGCCGCTACGATCCTCGCCTGATCCCGGACCTGATCGTGGCGAACCGGCCCGGTTACCGCGTCTCCTGGCAGGCCTCGCTCGGAGTGCCGACGGGGACCGTTTTCGAGGACAACCGCGACGTGTGGAGCGGCGACCACTGTTCCCTCGATCCGGACCTCGTCCGCGGAGTGTTCTTCGCGTCGCGACCGTTCTCCGCACCCCGCGTCCCCGCGATCACCGATGCCACGGCCGCACTTCGCGCGCTTCTGGCCGGATCGACCGGCGAAGGCGCGATCGTCTGGAAATGATCCCCCTCTCCGTCTTCGTCCTCTCGGCCGCGTTGGGGGCGGTGGATGCGCCGAAAGCAACTTCGCCTTCCGTTTCCCGCCTGCCCTCTGCCGACTCCGAGCGTCAGGCGGATCTCGACCGACTTCGCGCGCGCATCCGCTCGCTCGAGGGCGAGCTCGTGGAGAGCCGCCGCCGCCAGGCGACGCTTTCCGAGGAGCTCTCCCGGCTCGAGCTCCGGCTCGAGATCGCCGCCCATGAGAAGGAGCTGCTCGCGCGCCTTCGGGAGGACTACGCCGCCCGCCTGGAAGAGATCGCGTTCGAGCGGAAATCGGCTGAAGAAGCGGCATTCCGGAGCCGTCAGACGCTTCTCGCCCGCGCGCGGCTGCTCCACCGGTTCGGCCGGTTCGGTTACCTGCGGGTGCTGCTCGAAGCACGCGACGTTCCCGCTTTTGTCGAGAGCGTCGCGCGGCTCGACTCCCTCGCCCGCCGTGACGCGCGGCTCCTGACCGAGCACCGCGAGGCCCAGGCGCGGCTCGAGGCCGGTCTCGTGAGAGAGAAGGCGCTCAAGTCGGAGACCGACCGGCTCTACGGAGAGACCCGGCAGGAGGAGAGGCGGATCGCGTCGCTCAAATCGGAGCGCGAGAGCCTCCTCGAGCGGAACCGCTCGATTTCCGCGTCTGCCCGGCGCGAGGTTGCCGCGCTTTCGGACAAGGCCGCGCGGCTCGAGGGGCTGCTCGAGCGTCTCTCGAGGATGTCCGAGGGGCCCGTCGGCCCGGGAGGGGGCATCCGGCCGTGGAAAGGGGTGCTCGATTGGCCCGCGCGCGGAGCGGTCATTGAGACGTTCGGACGCCATCGTCATCCGAAGTTCGACGCGTGGACGCTGTCGAACGGGATCTCGCTCGCGGTGCCCGCCGGGACGCCCGCGCGCGCGGTCTTCGCGGGGAAGGCCCTGTATGCGCAATGGCTCGCCGAGTACGGCAATCTCGTGATCCTCGATCACGGCGACGGCGTCTTCACCCTGTATGCGTGGCTGCAGGCGGTATCCGTTCGTCCCGGAACGTATGTCCCCGCGGGAAGCACGATCGGGATCGCCGGTACGGGGCCGGGCCGTGAGGAGCCGGGTCTTTACTTCGAGGTGCGGGATCGACAGAAGGCGAGCGATCCGATCGCGTGGTTGAGATAGGTGTGCCCGGTTTGAAGGGAACAGGGGAATCGATGTCGGCAAGGTGTCCGAAGTATTTGTCGGCGGGGGACCATGCGGTCCCCCCGCACCGATAAGATCGTTGAGTATTTGTCGGTGGGGACCTTGCGGTCCCCACACCGATAAGATTGTCGAGTATTTGTCGGCGGGGGACCTTGCGGTCCCCCGCACCCCCTGGGCGCCGGTCGACCCGGGACGAGCTCGAAGAAGGGCTCCTGCCCTGCCGCCCCGGAACCTGAGACCTCCGCCTCTGAAGCGTCTCGTGTTCTCCGGATCGCCCGGAACATCTCCTTTTATCGGGGTGTTACCATCCCCACGATGAAATCGAACCGCGCCCGCCTCGCCTTTCTACTCGTCTCGGTCGCGGCGCTCGCGTCTCTCCGGGCGGTCGATTCCGGGACGGGAAGGGATCCGGCGACGAAGGCGCTCTCGGTCTTCTCCGAAGTCTTCTCGTTGACGCGGGGCAACTACGTCGACCCGACGGACTCCCGGGCGCTGCTCGAGGGCGCGTACGACGGGATGACCGACGCGCTCGATCCGTTCTCCTTCTACGTCCCGGCCGCCTCGATGTCGGCGTACCGCGCCCAGCAGGCGTCGGGCGCCCTCTCTCCTGGAATCATCATCGCGCGACGGGGCGGCTTCCCGTACGTCGTCGCGGCGCTTCCCGGCTCACCCGCACAGCACGCGGGAGTCCAGCCGGGCGACCTGATCTACGCCGTCGACGGGAAGAACCTCCGAACGGCGCCGCTCTGGAAAATCCGCTCCGCTCTGGAAGGGCCGGAAGGAACGTCGGTCGAAGTCGGGCTTTTCCGGGTGATCGAAGAGAAGAAGATCGCCCTTCGGCTGCAGCGCGCGCGCTTCTCGCCCCCGTCGGTCGAGACACGATGGGAGAGAGACCTCGGGATCGTCAAGATCCCGGCGTTCACTTCGTCGACCGCCGAGGCGCTGACCCGCGCGGTCGAAGAGGCGAACCGCCGCTCGATCGACAAGCTCGTTCTCGATCTGCGCGGGTCGATCGGGGGAGACGTCGCCGACGCAGGCCCCTCCGCGTCGCTCTTCGTCGGCCGCGGCCCGGTCGCGCGTTTGGTGACGCGCAAAGAGGCGCTGCGGCCCGTCGAGGCGACGGGAGAACGGGTCTGGAAGGGCCGCACCGTGATCCTGATGGACGATGCGACCGGTGGGCCCGCCGAGGTGTTCGCCGCGGCGCTCAAGGATCGGGCGAGTGCGACGACCGTCGGCGAAATGACCGCCGGCATGGCGATCGTTCAGCGGCTGGTGCCGACCGGCTCGGGCGGGAGTCTCTTCATGACCGTCGGCCGCTATCAATCGCCCTCCGGGACCATCCTCGGCGGAAAGGGCCTCTCTCCCGACGAGCGGGTGATCACGTTCCCCGGCGAGTCGGATGGACGTGATCCGATCCTCGAGCGGGGCCTCGAGGTCGCGCGCCGCGGCACGGCCCGCCAGGCGGCGTAAAAGCCGACCGTTTGTCCGAGCCTCCCCGCCGAATCTCCCCCGCGACGGCGTTCTTCGCGCTGCTCGCGCTGGCCCTCGCGATCGCGCTCTACCTGAAGACACCCTCCGAACCGGAGAAACTTCCGGAGCGGCGGGCGACGCCCCGGCACGCGGCGAGGCGGCAACCCCCTGCCCTTCCGTCCGCTCCGACGCGCCCGCCGGAGCCTTCGGCCCGCGCCGTCGAAGGCCGGATCGCGATCGTGATCGACGACCTCGGTAACGACCGCGAGGCGCTCGAGCGAATCGCGCGCTGGCCGTTCGCGGTCGCCGGAGCGGTGTTGCCCGAGCTTCCTGGCAGCGCCGACGCGGCGCGGCGGCTCGCCGCCTCGGGTAAAGAGGTACTGCTCCACCTGCCGATGGAGCCGGACGGCTATCCGCAGGTGCGCCCCGGACCCGGCGTCGTACTCCGTTCCGACAGCGACGAGAAGATCGCGCAGACGGTGGTCGGGGATCTCGCGACCGTCCCGGGCGCGGTCGGCGTCAACAACCACATGGGCTCCGCCGCGACGGCGGATCCTCGTGTCATGCGCGCCGTCGTGCGGGTCCTCGCGGAGCGCGGGCTCTTCCTGCTCGACAGCCGCACGACCGAAGCGACCGTCGCGCGCCGGGTCGCCGACGAGGCCGCTCTTCCCGTCGTCTCGCGGCGAGTATTCCTCGACGTGGAGCCGACCGCATCCGCGGTCGAACAGTCGTTCCGCGAGCTGATCCGGAGCGCGAAGAAGGATCGAACGGCGCTCGCAATCGGCCATCCCCATCCGGCGACGCTCGCGCTTTTGGAACGCGAGCTGCCCCGGCTGGGAGAGAGAGGCGTCAAACTGGTTCAGGTGAAGGAGCTGCTGAATCCGGGACTCCGGTGACGAGTATCCGGAGCACCTACTCCTCTCGTTTTGCCTCTTCCCAGTAGTGGTCCAGCTCGGCCGCGCCGACATCGCCAACCTGTCGTCCGGACTTTCGGGCGAGCTCGGCCACGCGCGCGAATCGGGACCGAAAGCGGGCCTGCGCGCGCCGGAGGGCGCTCTCGGGATCGATCTGGCGTCGCCGTGCGAGGTTGACGATCGAGAAGAGCAGGTCTCCGATCTCTTTCTCCTCCGCCTCGCGATCGCGGGCTTTCTCGGCCTCCCGCCACTCGCCGAGCTCCTCCTCGATCTTCGCCGCGACGTCCGAGTCCCTCTCCCAGTCGAAGCCGAGGTCCGCCGCGCGCGACGTCATGCGATAGGCCGCGGCGAGCGCCGGGAGCGACGCAGGGAGTGTCCCCAGTGGATCGGAGGCGCCGGAGCTCCTCTGCTTTCGGCGCTCCCAGCCTTGCCGGACTTCTCCGGCGTCGGAAGCCGACCCCCCGCCGAAGACGTGCGGATGGCGCTCCGTCATCTTCCGCGTGATCTTGCCGGCGACGTCTTCGATCGCGAACCACCTGCGCTCTTCTGCGATCCGTGAGAGAAAGAAGATCTGAAAGAGAAGATCGCCCAGTTCGTCCGAGAGCGCCTCCGGAACCCCCGAGTCGATCGCGTCGAGAACCTCGTAGCACTCCTCGAGGAGGTAAGTTCGGAGCGTCTCGGGCGTCTGCTCACGATCCCAGGGGCATTCGCGGCGGAGACGCT
Organism: Thermoanaerobaculia bacterium; assembly: GCA_036397915.1. GTDB lineage: Bacteria > Acidobacteriota > Thermoanaerobaculia > UBA5066 > Gp7-AA6 > Gp7-AA6. Next base: position 6,574 of record DASWIB010000218.1, read on the forward strand.
CGACGAGCGCGACCAGGCGCGAGAGCTCTTCTGGCACATCGCGAATCATAAGCATGAGGGGTCCTCGTTGAGGCGCGAGACGGAGAGCTCCGTCGCCCGTGACGCCTTACCCCCCACGCCCGGCGAACGGTTAAAATCGTCGCAAACATGAGCGAAGGAGAAGGCAAGCCCATCCGGGTCGTTGACAAGAGAATGTTCACTCCGGAAGGGGAGCTGCGGCCGGGCTTCGAGCCCGAAGAGTCCTCTGCCGGGCCGCCTCGCCCGGCTCCGGCTCCCGCGAATCCGGCCGCTCCTCCAGCGGCGTCGCCTCCGGTTCCTTCGCCGGAGGCGGAAGCTCCTCCGTCGCCCGAAGGCGCTCCCGGCGAGTCCCGCACCGAGTTTGCCCGCATCGTCAGCTCGCTCGCGACGACAGCCTACTCGGCGCTCGGTCTCCTTTCGAATTCGGCGACCGGAGCGCGACACCGCGATCTCGCCGTCGCACGACAAATGATCGATTGGCTGGCGGTGCTGGAGCGCAAGACGCGTGGCAACCTTTCCTCCGAGGAGTCCGATCTCCTCTCGCGGGTCCTCTACGAGCTTCGCCTCGCGTACGTGGAGGTCGGCCGCGGCTCGACGCAGTAGACGGAATCTCCTCCTTCTCCTTCTCTGCGCCGGCGGGCTAAGGGCGGAGTCGGCGCCGGAGACGCGCGTCCCGCCGCTCTCTCCGCCGGTCACTCGCGTCCTATACCGCGCCCGCTGGTTCGAAGTTTTGAATGCGCTTCAGGAGGAAGACGCCCGCGGTGTCCGGGCGGCACTCGCGGAGATGAGCCGGTTCGCGCGCGCCACCGGGGTCCGGTGGCTCTCCAGCTACTCGCGCACGGCGCTCAACCAGGCTCGCGGCGCCGAGCGCGCCGGCCGGAAAGTCGGGGCGGCGCTCGCCTACGACGCGGCGGTCGCGCTCGACGGCTCGAGCTTCGACGCAGCCGCCTCTCGCGTCGGTTTCTTCCTGCGCAGCGGACGGATTCGGGATGCAATCAAGACAGCGCCCGCCGCGATCGCCACGATGTTCGCGAGCGCGGAGTCGCGGCTCTCGTTCGCTTCCTCTCTCGCGATCCTTTTCGCGGTTGCCCTCGCTGCAGCCGCCGTCGCGACGGCGCTCGGGCTCTTCCTCAAACACCTTCGCCGCATGTCACACGACATTCGGGAGATCGCCGGCCGTCGTTTCGGGGATCGAGCGGCCACGCCGCTCGCGTTCGTCGTGCTTGCGCTGCCTTTTTTCTTCAGCTTCGGGCCGGTCTGGCTCCTGCTCTATTGGGCGGCTCTCGCCTATGGGTACTCGGACCGGCGGGAACGAGTCGCAATCGCGTCGGCGCTCCTCGTCTTCGGTCTCGCCCCACTCGCAGTCGACGTGGTGGCCCGGGAGAACCTCCTCCGCCGCTCTTCCATCTATCTTGCTGCCGTCGATCTCGCGGAACGGCGCGAGGACTCGAGCGTGGAGGACGGACTGGCCGCGCTCGCGGCCGCTTATCCCGATCAGCCGGATTCCTGGTTCCTGCTCGCCCGGTACGCCGAGCGAGCCGGCGACAACCCGCGTGCCCTTGCCGCGTATGGGCGCGCCATCCAGGCGGATCCGAAGGACTACCGTCCGTTCGTCAACCGCGGGAACGTCCGGTTCCTGGAGGGCGAGCACACGCAGGCGATCAGCGACTACGAGGAGGCCACGCGCCTCGCGCCGCATACAGCGGAAGCGTTCTACAACCTGTCGGTCGTGCGGTCGGAGATCTACGACTTCAAGGGACAGGAAGCGGCTCGCGCGCGGGCGCTCCAGATCTCGCGGCGCGACGTCGACGCCTGGTCTTCCCACCCGACACTGTCGCGGGTCGTACCGGCGGCGTATCCGCTCTCGAGCGCGCGGGAGAGCGTCCGGACCTGGAGCGAGCGAACTTCCGGGCCGGCGTCGCGGCTCGATTCACGCTCTCTCACCGAGCTCGTCCTCTCGCCGTGGTGTCTCGCTCCGTGGGGAGCTCTCGTTTTCGCGTGGATGCTCGCGGCCGCATGGTCCCGGATCGGCTTCGCGACGGAATGCTCGCGTTGCGGGCGGCCGTTCTGCCGGCGCTGCAAGAGGTACGGCGGACCACCGCTCTATTGCGAGCGATGTGTCCGCTTCTACACTCGCGGCGGGGAGACCCCGCCGGAGGTCCGGACCGCCGATCGGCGGGAGACGGCGCAGCGGCGGGGCCGGCGACGGGCGATCGTGCGGGTCGCTTCCCTCTTTGCGCCGGGCGTGCATCGGTTCTTCGCGGGACGACCGTACGCGGCGGTCGCGATGCTTCTGCCCTTCTTCTTCGCGGTCGGGATCGCCGTCGACGGTCCCTGGCTGTTCGATCTCGCGCCGCTCGCCCCACCCGCCGTGCCCGCGCGGCTCGCCGCCGGAGCGGCGGCCCTCACACTCTCGCTCGTCGCCATTGCCGGCGCCTGGAGACAAACCCGTGAGCCTTGACGGAAACCTGCGGGTCTTTTCCGTCACCGAGATCTTCCAGATGCTCGGCATGCAGCGCAAGAGCGGCCTTCTCACGGTCGAGGGTCCGAAAGACACGATCACGGTGGGGTTCTTGACCGGCCGCGTTGTTTCCGTGGAATCGAGCTCGCACCCGATCGAGAATCGTCTCGGCTCTCTTCTCGTGAAAGCCGGCCGGCTCACGGAAGAGGAGCTCGCCGACGTCCTCGAGACCCAGAAGAAGCGCCCGGTCCGGCTCGGGCAGCTTCTGCTCGCCGAAGAGAGGGTGCGCGCGGAGGACATCCGGGAGGCGTTCCGTATCCAGGTCCACCGGATCATCTTCAGCGCGTTCGCCTGGACGGACGGACACTTCCGATTCGCCCCGCAGTCGGTCGTCGAGCACGATCCTGAAGTCCTTCCGTCGCTGCCGACCGAATCGATATTGCTCGAGGCGGCGCGTACTTTCGACGAACTGCCGCTCGCCGAGAAGAAGATCCGGTCGAACGAGCTCGTCTTTCGCCGCGCGCCCGACGCACATTCGCTCCGATTGGTCTACTCGGCCTTCGAGAACGTCGAGGAGGGGACGCTGGCGGTTTCGAAGCGCGAAGCGGAGACCTGGAAGTGGATCAACGGTCGCCGGACCGTCGGAGAGATTCTCGACCGCGCGTTTCTCTCCGATCTCGACGCGCTCAAAGGGATCTCGGACCTGCTCGACCGGGGGGTGATCGAGGAGGGCCCCGCCCGGGACACGCAGCCGTCGGACGTTCCGCCGACCGCTCGCGTCCGTCACTTTCCCGTCGCCGCCGCCGCGCTCTGGCTGATAGTGGCCGCACTCGCGGCGATCTCCGTGTCCTTCATGCCGCGCAACCGTCTGAACCTCTTTCTTCGACCGGTGTCGGAGAACGTGCCCGCTCGGGATCTGTTCAAGGCGTCCTCGCTCGCGAGGCTTCTCGCGGTCGGCCGGGCGGTGCGCGTCTACTACGGCTCGACCGGTCGCTATCCGAGGACACTCGGCGACCTCGTGGTCAGCCGAGTCATCGACGAAGATTCGCTGCGCGATCCGTACGGGCGTCTCTACCGGTACATCCTCCGCCCCGAGGATGGGAAGTTCGCGCTCTACGGACGGAAGGCCTCCGGAGAGATCGACCTGGACTTGGCGCACGAGGGCCAGCTCGCGCCCGTGTCCGAGCCCCGGCCCCTGGGACCGGCCCCGGCCCTCTCCCCGGAGCGTCCGCCGGGCGTCCAAGTGGTCAGATAGCTCTGCCACGCCCAGTGATCTGAGTCCGAAGGGCTTAGAATCCTAGCGTTATAGAACTTGACAACAGGGCGCTAAGATCCTACGATCAGCGGGTCTGGCAAGAGTCCAGGGTATTGGCAGGCCCAGTAAACGGCAGGGTGAGGAGAAAGGCAAATGAGCAGGATCATTGGAATCGATCTCGGCACCACGAACTCGTGCGTGGCCGTCATGGAAGGGGGCGACCCGGTCGTCATCCCCAACGCGGAGGGGAACCGGACGACTCCGTCAGTCGTCGCGTTCTCGAAGAGCGGTGAGCGCCTCGTGGGGCAGGTCGCCAAGCGACAGGCGATCACGAATCCGGCGAACACGGTCTTCTCGATCAAGCGTTTCATGGGGCGCAAATACCCCGAGGTGACCGAGGAGATGAAGATGGTGCCGTTCGCCGTCGTTGCGGCGTCGAACGGAGACGTGCGCGTGAAGGCGGGCACCAAGGAGTACTCGCCTCCCGAGATCTCCGCGATGATCCTGGGCAAGCTGAAGGAAGCCGCCGAGGCGTACCTCGGCCAGAAGGTCACGCGCGCCGTGATCACCGTTCCGGCGTACTTCAACGACTCGCAGCGGCAGGCGACGAAGGACGCCGGACAGATCGCGGGGTTGACGGTCGAGCGGCTCGTGAACGAGCCGACGGCAGCGGCGCTCGCGTACGGCCTGGACAAGAAGAAGGACGAAACGATCGCCGTCTACGACTTCGGCGGCGGTACGTTCGACATCTCGATCCTCGAGGTCGGAGAAGGTGTCGTCGAGGTCAAGTCCACCAACGGCGACACGCACCTGGGCGGCGACAACATCGACCAGCGCGTGATCGACTGGATCCTGACGGAGTTCAAGAAGGACCAGGGCATCGACCTTTCGAAGGATCCCATGGCGATGCAGCGGCTGAAGGAGGCTGCGGAGAAGGCAAAGATCGAGCTCTCGAACGTCGTCGAAACGGAGATCAACCTCCCGTTCATCACCGCCGATGCATCCGGACCCAAGCACCTTCAGCTGAAGCTCACGCGCTCGAAGCTCGAGCAGCTCGTCGAGGACATCGTGAATCGATCGGTCGCACCGTGCCGCCAGGCCCTCAAGGACGCGGGCGTCGATCCGAAGGACATCGACGAGGTCGTGCTCGTCGGCGGACAGACGCGCATGCCCCGGATTCAGCAGCTGGTGCGAGAGCTCTTCGGCAAAGATCCCCACCAGGGCGTCAACCCGGACGAGGTCGTCGCCGTCGGCGCGGCGATCCAGGGAGGGGTCCTCGCGGGAGACGTGAAGGACCTTCTGCTGCTCGACGTCACGCCGCTCTCTCTCGGTATCGAAACTCTCGGCGGTGTGACGACCCGGCTGATCGAGCGCAATACGACCATCCCGACGAAGAAGAGCGAGGTGTTCTCGACCGCTTCCGACAACCAGACCTCCGTGGAGATCAAGGTGCTCCAGGGCGAGCGGGAGATGGCGCGGGACAACAAGCTCCTCGGGGTCTTCCACTTGATCGGAATTCCCGCAGCGCCGCGCGGAATGCCGCAGATCGAGGTCACCTTCGACATCGACGCGAACGGCATCTTGAACGTCTCCGCAAAGGACCTCGGCACCGCCAAGGAACAGAAGATCACCATCACCGCGTCGTCCGGTCTCTCCAAGGACGAGATCAACCGTATGGTCACCGACGCGCAGTCTCACGCGGACGAGGACCACCGGCGTCGCGAGGAAGTCGAGGCCCGAAACCGGCTCGACAGCCTCGTGTACTCTACGGACAAGACGTTCAACGAGAACCGCGACAAGCTCGATCCGTCCGAAGCGTCCACCTTCGAGGCGACCCTCGCCGACGCGAGGAAGGCGCTCGAGTCGGGAGACGCGCAGGCGATGAACGACGCCGGACAGCGACTGCAGCAGGCGTCGCACCGGCTGGCCGAGGCGATCTACAAGGGTGCCGCGGCCGGAGGCGGTGGGGGCGAGGCGGGGCCCTCCGGCGAGGAGAAGACGGCTCCGAAGGAAGACGAGGTCATCGACACGGAGTACGTGGACACGGAGAAGAAGTAGAGAGGATTTGGCTGACGTCGGCTGACCGCTGAAGGCTGAGAGCAGCTACTGAGGAGACGAGATGGGTGGTTTCCGCTGGAGCTCGCTTCAGGACCTCTTCGCGATCCAGGAAAAGATGAACCGTCTCTTCGAAGAGACGATTCAACGAACCGAGTTCCCCGACGAGGGGCTCGACGCCGCGCTCTGGTCTCCCGCGGCCGACGTCTACGAGACTCCCGAGGAGGTCGTCGTCTCCGTCGAGCTGCCCGGCGTCCATCTGGAAGACGTTCACCTGGAGGCGCTCGACGGAAAGCTCCGGGTGTCCGGAGTCCGCCGGGCCGACGAAAACTTGGAGCCGCGGCAGTTCGTCCGCATGGAGAGGATCTACGGCAACTTCTCTCGCGACTTCGCGGTGCCCGCGTCCATCGATTCCTCTCGAATCGCGGCGACCCTCAAATCCGGGATCCTGCGCGTCGTCGCGCCGAAGATCGAGCAGTCCAAGTCCATCTCGGTCGAAACGAGAAAATCGCGATGACCCGGAAGACCGGCCGCGCGGGCTTCCGCATCGGAGCGATCTCAGAAAAGTACGGGATTCACCCGCAGACCCTCCGCATGTACGAGCGCGAGGGCCTCCTGCGGCCCACTCGCACGGAAGGGAACACGCGCGTCTACGATCCCGACACGATCGAGAGGCTCGAGATCATCCTGACGCTCACGCGTCACCTCGGCGTCAACCTCGCCGGTGTCGAAGTCATCCTCCACATGAAGCAGAGAATGGAAAAGATGCAGGGAGAGGTGCGTCAGGTGTTGAGCGCGCTGCGCGAAGAAGCCGAGAGTCGAGGAGGATCGGAGCGCTCGCTCGCGCTCACGCGGATTGAGCGGGGAACTCTGGTGAGGAGGTAATCCTTCCCCGTCATTCCGAGGGGAGGTAATCCTCCCCGGTCATCCTGAGCCCTTCGCCATGTCATCCTGAGCGCAGCGAAGGATCCGACAGCGAAGCTGTCGTCCCGAGCGCAGCGAGTGATCTCTCCCCTAAACGAACGAGATCCTTCGTCGCTGCGCTCCTCAGGACGGCGGATCCTTCGTCGCTGCGCTCCTCAGGACGACAGCTTCGCTGTCGGATCCCTCGCTTCGCTCGGGATGACAGGGTGGAGATCGCTCGAGCGGACAGGGCTCAGACGGGAACAACTCCTTCTCTCGACAGGTTTTACCGTACAGCGTCCGCCGGACTAGAATGCGCGGCGCAAAGCGAGGAGGGGTTGTGAAGAAAGCAATTGTCGCTGTCGTCGGGCTCGCGGTCGCCGCGATCGGCCTGGCGCAGCTTTCCAAGTACAAGGACTGGGGGAAATCCGCGGAGGCCTACTTCCTGACCCCGTCGGAGAAGGACGCCTGGTCGCGGGTCCAAACCGACGAGGAGGCGACGGCATTCGTCGCGGAGTACTGGGTCAAGCGCGATCCGAACCCCGCCACTTCCGCCAACGAATTCCGTGACGAGATCAATCGGCGCATCGCCGCGGCCGACGAACAGTTCAAGATGCGCAGCAAACGCGGCTCCGAGACGAACCGCGGAAGGCTGCTGGTGACGCTCGGACTTCCGACCCGCGTCTCGACCCAACGCGCCCAGGATGGGGGAGGACTGGACACTCGGCCTGGGGCCACGACACCAACCCTCGATACGGGCGGCCCGAGCCTGGAGCAGATCAGCACGGTGACTCAGACGTGGACGTATGCAAAGGACAGGTTCGATCCGTCGCTTCAGATCGGCGAGTTGCGCGTCCGGATCAACGTCGATCCACAGCGGGGGACCGAAGATTTGATGGGCTCGGGCGCGGTCGAAAAGGCGATCACGAAGATCGCGGAGAAATCGATCGTCAACGCGGGCGGGACGGCGGCCTCTGCTCCCGTCGCCCCAGTGGTGCCGCCGGCCGCGACTGGTCCGGGCGCCGCGACGAGCGCTCCGCCGGCCGCCGCGGATCCGGCTCCCCCTGCCCCGGCCGCTCCGGCTCCGGCTGCCCCGGCTCCCGCGGCGGCCGCGCCTCCTCCACCGGCTGCGACCGGCGCCACGGCGCCCGCCGCGCCTTCAGCAGCCCCGGTAGCCTCAGCCGCTGCCCCCGGGGCCGCGGCGACCGCGTCGATTCCGGCCGCCAGCCGGACCGCCCTTGAGGGCATCGCGAAGGACAAGGTCGAAGGGTCCTTCTGGGCCGGCCCGTTCCGCTCGATCTCCGGTGAGTCCTTTTATGCGCTCCAGTTCTATTTGCCGGCGGACAAGGCGGCGGAGCCGCTCAGGTTCGGCGGTATCGTC
>DASWIB010000219.1:0-2289 GCA_036397915.1 Thermoanaerobaculia bacterium
CCGTCGAAGTGTTCGCGCGACGCAGCGAAGGAACCGGCGGGACGGTGAAGGTCACCGAGGCCGAGGTGACGTTCGTAAATCTCGATGAGAACCGCAAGCCGATCTCGATTCCCCGGGACGCGGGACAGGAGACACGCGACAGGTAAGAAGGTCCGGGGGGCCGTGTCTCGAGATTCGAGTCTCGGGTCCCTCGGTCGCGCCGTGCCCGAAAAACAGAAGGTCCCGATTACTCGGGACCTTCGTTTCGCCAGCCGAGCGAGAGCCCGGCAATGGGTTCCGTCTAGAATTATCTTACCACTCCGACTCCTCTTCCTCCTCCGCCGCGCGGGGCGGCCCCGGGATCTCCTCCTCTTCCTCGTCGGAGATCTCCTCGAGCTCCGACTCCAGCTCTTCGGCGGCGCCGGTTTCAATCTCCTCGGCACTCCCGCCCGCCGTGATCGTTCCCTCTTTCCAGGCGGGTTCTCTCGCGGTTTTCCGAGACGCCCTGCCCGCGGCGGCGGTCGGACGGCTCACTTTCCGAGTGGTCTTTGTGGTCTTTCGTGAACCGCCACGCGACGACGTTCCCGCGCGCGACGTCTTCCTCTTGGTGGCCGTCCTCTTGGCGGCCGTCTTTCCGCCGCGCGATCCCGACCGGGTTCCCCGAGCTCTCTTCGGAGCGGCCTTGCGCGTCGAGCCGCGTTTGCTCGCCCGCCCGCGGGAGCTCTTGCGGGCGCTCCCTTTCCTTCGCGCGGAGGATCGAGAGGTTTTCCGGGAACCTCCGCGCCCCGCTTTTCTCGTTCGCTTCGCCACGTTCAACCTCCGTGAACTGCGGCGGGTGCAGGTCCGTGGGACCTGTCCCCGCGACATCCTCTGAACCGGCATCCGCCGGATCCCCGGATCATACAATTCCGAGTTTGTCCAGGCGAGTCAAGTGAGCGAACGACAGACGTCGCGAAACGGTGACGGTGTCGGCGGCGCCGGGACCGTCAGCAGCGTGGGCCCCCGGATCCTGATACAGCCCTGGCCGGGCGGCTTGAGGATCGAGATCCGACCGCTCGTTCGCTCGCGGGCCTGGCGAAGGAGGCTCTCCGCCGGCGGGGTGATCGTCATGGCGGCTGCGCTGTTCGGCATGGCCCGCCTCGTTCCCATGTGGGAGTCGAGCCTCCGGCGGGGCAACTTCAACGACCTTCCGCTCCCGGTTCTCGTCTTTCTGACTCTCGCGGTCGGGATCTCGGCCCCGCTCACGCTGGTCGGGCTCGCCGCTCTCGCCTTCGCGGAGGAGACGGTCGAGGTCGGACGGGAAGAGCTCGTGATCCGGACGACGGCTTTCGAGAAGACTCGCACTACCCGGATTCCGCTCGAAGAGCTCGAGTGCTGGCGCGAGACGTACCTGCCGCTTCCCCCGTGGTGGAGCTGGAGCGTCAAACGCCTGGCGGCGCGGTCGCGGGGACGGCTCGTCCCCATCGCCGGCGGCGCCGGTCCGAGGGAGAAACGAGCGATCGGGCTCGCACTCGCCCGGGCGACCGACCGGCCGCTCGTGGGGGATTTCGGACGACGCCGGAACCCGTGAGCGGCCCCCCCGGTTAATTTCTGACTCGACTCGGCTTGCGCTCGCGGAACCGCACTTGCACCTCTACAATGACGTCGTGTCTTCGATCGAGACCTCGCCGCGCCGGCACCTGACGGAGACATCCCTCTCCTCCTACGATCTGCCGGGCGAGGTGCGGCGCGGAATCGCCGACGCCGGATTCGTCTGGGCGACCCCGATCCAGGAGAAGACTCTTCCGATCGCGCTCGCCGGGCGCGACGTGGCGGGTCAGGCGCAGACCGGCACGGGAAAAACGGCAGCTTTCCTGATCACGATCTTCACCCGGCTGCTCCGCTCCCGCCCGAGCCAGACGCCGAGGGGCCCTCGGGCCCTCGTGGTCGCGCCGACCCGGGAGCTCGTGGTCCAGATCGAGAACGACGCGGCAGTCCTCGGCCGCCACACGGGTCTCTCGACGCTCGCGGTCTTCGGAGGCATCGACTATCGCAAGCAACGCGAGGCCCTCCGCCGCCGGCCGGACCTGCTGGTCGGGACGCCGGGGAGACTCCTCGATTACGAGCAGCAGGGGGCGACGACGTTTCGCGACGTCGAGGTTCTGGTGATCGACGAGGCGGACCGGATGTTCGACATGGGCTTCATCCGGGATCTCCGGAGGATCCTGCGCCGCTGCCCGCCGTACCACGCGCGGCAGACGTTCCTCTTTTCCGCGACGCTTTCCCCACGCGTGATGGAGCTGGCGTGGGAGCACACGAACAATGCCGAGA
>DASWIB010000220.1:0-27594 GCA_036397915.1 Thermoanaerobaculia bacterium
GCTTCCGACTTTGGAGCGCTGACGGCCCGCGCCGTCGCATCCGCGGCGAGCGTCGAGGCGCCCTTCCTCGTCGTCTCCGACGCGGCGACCGGGGAAAGCGAGATGCTCTCGGCGGATGCCGACGGCCACATCACGAGAACGGTTCTGTCGCGTCTCGCGATCGACGCCGAGCGACAGCTGGCCGCGGCTCAGCTGAAGCGAGAGCGTCGGATCGCGCGTCAGGCCCTCCATAAGAGCGAGTCGCGATTCCGGGCACTCGTGGAGAGCGCCTCCGAGGCGATTCTGAGCGCCGAAGGCGAAGGGCTCGTCGTGTTCGCCAATCGAGCGGCCGAGCGTATCTTCGGTCATCCGATTCCGGCCATGGTCGGTCGCTCGATCGAGCGGCTCCTTCCCGGGCTTCTTCCCGCCACCGCCCTGGACCCGCCGGACGGCGAGCATCCAATCGAAGGCCCTCCGCGGGCAGGCACCGGCATCCATGCCGACGGCCGGAAGATTCCACTCGAGCTTTCGATCGCGACCGCAACCGACAATGGGCGGCGCCTCGTCACGATCTTTGCGAGGGACGTCAGCAAGCGAAGGCACGCCGAAAATGCGCTGAAGGAGTCGGACGTCGGCAAGCGTACCGTGATTGAGGCGGCGCTCGACGCGATCGTGACGATCGACGCCGAAGGACGCGTGCTCGAGTTCAACTCGGCGGCGGAACGGACCTTCGGCTACTCGAGAACCGACGTCCTCGGGAAGAACGTGGCGGATCTCATCATTCCGCCGAGTCTCCGCGAGCGGTATCGGCGGGGGATGGCGCGCTACCTCGCCTCGGGCGAGGCCTCGATCCTCGGCCGCACTCTCGAGGTGACCGCGATGCGATCGAACGGCTCCGAGTTCCCGGTCGAGCTCACCCTCTCCCGGCTTCCGTCCGACGGCACTCCACTGTTCACCGGCTTCATCCACGACGTCTCCGACCGCAAGCGAGCGGAGACCGCGCTTCAGGAGTCGGAGGAGCGCTTCCGGATCGCGGCCGAGATTTCGAGCGACCTCGTCTACGAGTGGGATCTCGAGACGGGCGCGTTCACCTATCTCCATTCCCGGCCAGCGAGCGCGCGTCTCCCGAGGACGCGCGAAGAGTGGGAGAAGCTCATCCATCCCGAGGACCTCGAGCGCGTGCTCGCCTCGGTCGAGCGATCGCTCGAGACCGATCGCCCGTTCCTCGAGGAGTACCGGATCGTCTTGCCCGACGGCTCCGTCCGCGTCCGGATCGGCTACGGCAAGGTCCTGCGCGACACGCAGGGCCGGCGGCTCAAGTGGATCGGGGTGAACAAAGATGTCACCGCGCAGCGCGGTACGGAAACCGCGCTCAAGGAGAGCGAGCAGAAGCTGCGGACGCTTCTGGCGAACATGCCGGTCGTGCTGTTCGTCCTCGATCGGGAAGGAATCTTCACGCACTCGGAGGGCGAGGGCCTCCGCGCGCTCGGGCTGAAGCCGGGCGAGGTCGTGGGCCGGTCGGTTTGGGACGTTTATCGCAATTACCCGGACATCCTCGATCACCTCCGCCGCGCGCTTTCCGGGGACGCGCACACAGCGACCGTGCGCATCAGCGGAGTCGCCTTCGAGACCCGTTACGCGCCGTATCGGGACACCGACGGCCAGGTGATGGGGGTCATCGGCATCGCGACGGACGTCACCGAGCAGTGCAGCGCCGAGCAGGCGCTGCGGGCGTCCGAGGCACGCTACCGTATGCTCTTCGAACGGAACCTCGCCGGGGTGTTCCGGTCGACGCTCGACGGATGGCTCCTCGATTGCAACGAGTCGTTCGCCCGGATCTTCGGCTACGGTTCCCCTGCGGAAGCGTTGCAGCAGCCCGCGCTCGACTTCTACCTCCGTCCCAGCGACCGCAAGGCGTTCCTGACCCGTCTCACGGAGCGGCAGAGTCTGACCAACTTCGAGGCGGGCGCACGGCGGCGCGACGGAACCCCCTTATGGATCCTCGAGAACGCGACGCTCGTGGAGGGGCCGGACGGCGTGGGCCCGCTCATCGAGGGCACCGTCATCGACATCACCGAGCGCAAGCGGGCCGAGGAGCACGTCAAGCATCTCGCCTTCCACGACCCGCTGACCGGTCTTCCCAACCGGCTCCTCTTCAACGACCGGCTCACGGTAGCGCTCGCCCAGGCCCACCGCAGCCGCCAGAAGCTCGCGACGCTCTATCTCGACCTCGACCGCTTCAAAGTCATAAACGATTCGCTCGGCCACTCGGTCGGAGACGAGCTGCTACGGCGCGTCGCGGATCGACTGCGGATGTGTGTCCGAGAGGAGGACACGGTTGCTCGCCTCGGAGGCGACGAGTTCATCATCCTGATGCCGCGGATCGCCTCCCGGAGAGACGCCGAGACCGTCGCGCGAAAGATCCTCACGGCGATCCGCCTGCCGTTTGCCATCGAGGACCGGGATTTCTTCCTGCAAACTTCGATCGGGGTGAGCCTCTACCCGATTGATGGCATCGATGCCGAAACCCTCGTTCAGAACGCCGACACCGCGATGTACCGCGCGAAGGAGCAGGGGCGCGACAACTATCAGCTCTACGAGCCAACGATGAACACGGGCGCGATCGATCGGCTGTCGCTCGAGAACCGCCTGCGGCAGGCGCTGCAGAACGAAGAGCTCGTCCTCCACTACCAGCCGATCGTGGACCTTCAGACCGGCCAGGTGCGCGGGGCCGAAGCGCTGCTGCGCTGGCGACACCCGGAGCGGGGACTCCTTCCGCCGGGGGAGTTCATCACGCTCGCGGAGATTTCCGGACTCATCTCGCCGATCGGCCGCTGGGTCCTGCAGACCGCCTGCGAGCAGATCCGCGAATGGCAGGCGATGGGCCATCCGCGGTTCACGGTTTCGGTGAACCTCTCGCCGCGCCAGTTTCAGCAAGGGAACCTGGTCTCCCACGTCACCACGGCCCTCGCCGCGAGCGGGGTCGAGGCCGGTTGCCTCGACCTCGAGATCACGGAGTCGAATGCAATGGAGAACGCCGAGCTGACGATCAAGACCCTGTGGGAGCTTCGCCGGCTGGGCGTCGGGATCTCGATGGACGATTTCGGGACCGGCTATTCGTCTTTGAACTACCTCAAGCGATTTCCGATCGTCCGCGTCAAGCTCGATCAGTCCTTCGTCCGGGACGTCGTCACGAACTCGGAAGACGCGGCCATTGTCCGCGCGGTCATCGCCATGGCGCACACCTTGAAGCTGGTCGTCGCTGCCGAAGGCGTCGAGAACGAGGACCAGCTCGCGTTCCTCCGCCAGCACCGGTGCGACGAGATGCAGGGCTTCCTCTTCAGCCCGCCCGTCGAGCCCGGGGAGTTCCAGAAGCTGCTAAAGCGCCGGCAGGCCCTGCCGGCGATGGCCTAGGTCCCCTACTTCCCGGGCGATTCGAGACCTCCGACTTGGGCCTTGGACTTCCTGGGCTCTCTCATCATTTCGAACGCGTCGAGCCCGGGCCCGTAGTACGCCGCGATGCGTCCCGTCTTGCGAAACCCGAGTGTCCGGTAGAACGCGATGGCTCCGGAGTTACGGATGTCCACCTCGAGGACGGCACGAACGGCGCCGGCGGCGGCGAGCCCCTCGAGGAGCATCTCGAGGAGGCGCTTCCCGAGGCCGCGCCGCCGGGACGACGGATGCACGTCGAGCGTGACGACGCGCGCAACGTCCGGCGGGTCCGGGTATCCGAGCGCAAACCCGGCGATCTCGCCGCGACCCTCCGCGACGACGCATTGCGCACCGGGCAACTCGAAGAAGCGCCGAAGCTCACCCTGCGAGTAGGCGATTCCCGGCTCGAAGCAGATCCGGTCGAGCTGCCAGAGACGCCGGAGGTCCCCGGCATCTGCGCCCCGGAGCAGCGGGTCGCGGGCGGTGGCCGGCGTTTTGGAACCTGACATCGAGAGTCTCTCAGACCGTAGTCTAGACTCACGCGCATGCCTGGCCGGGTCGTGTCGATCCACGTCGCCCCTGCGGCGGGCGCTCCGATGAGATCGGTCGATTCGGCGCGTGCGGTGCCCGGTCGCGGTTTGGAGGGGGATCGCTATTTCCAGGGAACCGGAACGTACTCTCGAAGAGAGGGCGCGGACCGGGAGGTCACGTTGATCGAGACGGAGGCGCTCGAGGCGCTCGGCTGTGACTACGCGGTCACGCTCGAGCCCGGAGAGAGCCGGCGCAACGTGGCGACTCGGGGTGTGGCGCTCAACCATCTCGTCGACCGTCCCTTCCGCGTCGGCGATGTGACGCTTCGGGGGCTGCACCTGTGCGAGCCGTGCGAGCACATGGAGCGGCTGTCGGGCAAGCCCGCCCGAGCCGGGCTCGTCCACCGCGGAGGACTGCGGGCGCAGATCCTGACAGAGGGGTGGATCCGAGTCGGCGACCGAATCGGGGTGCCAATCGAGTAGGGAGTCAGGGTTCCGCAGCCGGTCCGGGGTCAGAGGCCCAGGGGGCGTGGGGGACCGCAAGCTCCCCCACCGACAGATACTCAAGAATCTATCGGTGCGGGGGACCGCAAGGTCCCCCGCCGACAGATTACTCGGACATACTCCGGGCCACCGAATCACGCTCCCGACTCCTGCTCCCTTTGCTCCGGAACCTACATGGTTCCCGAGCTTGGTTCCCGAGTCCTATCTCCCTCTCACGGCGCGGTCAGCCTCGCGCTTCAGGTCCCGCTCCCGGATGGCGTCGCGCTTGTCGTGCAGCTTCTTGCCGCGCACGAGCGCGATCTCCGCCTTCGCGCGCGGTCCCTTGAAATAGAGCGCCAGAGGCACGCAGGCGACGCCGCGCGTGGAAACGGCGCCGGCCCACTTTTCGATCTCGCGGCGGTGCAGGAGGAGCTTCCGCTCCCTCTCCGGAGGATGATTCGCCCACGAGCCCGCGCGGTACGCCGAGATGTGCGCTCCCACGAGGAACGCCTCTCCTCGACGAAAGTGGACGTATGAATCCTTCAGCTGCGCACCCCCCTCTCGCAAGGATTTGACCTCGGTGCCGGTCAGAACGAGGCCCGCCTCCGCGCGATCCTCGATGAAATAGTCGTGGAATGCCTTGCGGTTCGTCGCGACCGTCTTGACGCCTTCAGTTGCGGTCTTCGGCTTCTTCGCCAATCCTGATCCTCCCTGACAGGATAAACGCCTCTTCGCTCTCTCTTCGGGATCGCTCGCCGGCCGCGCTGCTCTGGAGGATCACGCTCGAGACCTCGCGACAGTGTGTTTCGGGAGCGGCGCTCCGGACGGGTCGTCTACCTTGGGGGTTCGGGGGACCGCAAGGTCCCCCGACGAAAGATTACTCGGACACACTCTTGGCCTGAGTCCTGTGGCCATCGAACCACGCGAGTGTCTCGTTCGCGCGACGATCCGTTCAGCGTGACGCCGACGGAGCTTCTTCCGTAAACCTCTTCGAAACAACAAGATGCGAAACATATCGGTCGAAGTACGCCGGCTGGCATCATCGGTGCGGTAGCGAGCGCGGAATCGTCATGTCGCGCGCGCAGACCACACTCCGAACGAGCGTTTCGATCGAAGGCGTCGGCCTTCACTCGGGCCATCCCGCCCGGGCGTCCTTCCGTCCGGCTCCGGCCGGGCATGGGATCGTCTTCCGCCGCACGGATCGCCCCGCGGTCTCCATCCCGGCGCGCATCGAGTCCGCGAGCACGTTCGACTACGCCACCACGTTGAACATCGACGGCGTCTCGGTCGGCACCGTGGAGCACGTCTTGTCGGCGGCTTTTGGGGAAGGCCTCGACAACTGCGTGATCGAGCTCGAGGGCCCCGAAGTTCCGATCCTGGATGGTTCGGCGCTGCCGTTCGTCCGTCTCTTTCATGCGGCCGGGTTCGAGCGGCTCGACGCTCCCGTCACTCCCCTCTCCGTCAGCGATGTGGTCGAAGTCTCGCGCGACGGCCGCAGCGTCTCGTTCCGACCGGACGGCCCCGGCCTGACGATCACCTACGAGATCGACTTTCCGCATCCGGTCGTCGGTCGCCAGGAGCTCACTGTCGCCATCCGGCCCGAGGAGTACTCGACGCGGATCGCGCCTGCGCGGACGTTCGGCTTCGCTCGAGACGTCGAGGCGCTCCGAGCCCGCGGACTCGTCCGGGGAGGAAGCCTGCACAACGCCGTGGTGCTCGACGACACGGGCGTCCTTTCTGGCCCCCTGCGTTTCCGTGACGAGTTCGTGCGACACAAGGTTCTCGACCTTGTCGGAGACCTCGCGCTCCTCGGCGCTTCCTTGAACGGCCACATCCACGCTCGCAAGGCCGGCCACGCCCTCCACATCGAGTTCGCCCGGGCGCTCGCGGCGGCGTCGCGCAGGCGGGCGGTCGACGCCATCGAGCCAATGGGCGGAGCGCGACGTCGCGCGACCGCCCGGAGCTGAAGTGTCCGAGTAAGTGTCCGAGTAATCTTCTGTCGGGGGGATCTTGCGGTTCCCCCGAACCCCGTGGGCGCTCCTTTCATTTCCCGTTTTTCGTTCCCCGTCTCTTTCGAAGGCTAGAATCCCGCGGAATGCTCCGCAAAGTGGCGACCGCGCTCACCTTATGCGGTCTCCTCGGAGCCGCTCCCGCGGCCGCCGAGGAGGCGGGACCCCGCATCCGGGAGCTCCGGGTCGAGACGCGCGGCCGGGACGTGTTCCTTTCGTTTGCTCTCGCCGGGGCGCTGAATCCGGAGCTCGCCCGCAAGATCGAGGCAGGGCTCGAGACCGCCATCCGCTACGACATCAAGCTCTACCGCCGGTATCCTTACTGGTTCGACGACTCCGTCGA
Source organism: Thermoanaerobaculia bacterium (assembly GCA_036397915.1). Lineage (GTDB taxonomy): Bacteria > Acidobacteriota > Thermoanaerobaculia > UBA5066 > Gp7-AA6 > Gp7-AA6. The sequence goes on from DASWIB010000220.1 coordinate 6,777, forward strand.
GCAGAGGAGATATCGGGTGGCGGTGACATTCGATCCGGTGACGCGGGAGTACGCCGTGGAGGAGACCCTCGACGGGAAACCCGTGAACCGCAACACGACCCGCCAGTTTTCGGAGGCCGCTCGGCTCCTTCTCTCGCGAGAAAACCTCCTCGCGTTCCACGTCCAGCGCGGCCGACCGACCCGGAATCTCTACGTCCAGATGCGCGCGCGCTTCGACGCCGGCTACGTTTTCACGATCATTCCCGTGGACTCGCGGACACCGTGGAAGAAGTCGAAGCGGTTCAACGTGCGCGCGGCGGCACCGTGAGCGCCGATGGCCCGCGCGAGCCCGGCGCGCGCGGAGAGGAGCGCGCCCCGACGCTGATCGCCGAGCTCCAGCGGCACCGCAAGGAGAACCGGCTCGTCATTGCCCTGGCGCTCGCGGTCCTGGTGGTCTGGTCCGCCTCCTCCGTGCTGCGCCAGCGCGCGGAGGAGATGGAGCCGGCGACGATCACGCGTGGGCTTCTCCTCTTCGTCCTTTCGTACCTGAACGTCACGCTCATCGCCGCGGTGCTCTTCGTGCTCTGCCGCACTCTGATCAAGGTCTGGCTCGAGCGGCGGCGCGGCGTCCTCGGGTCGCAGTTCAAGACGAGGTTGCTCGTCACGTACATCGGGTTGACGGCGATCCCCATCGGCCTGCTCTTCTTTACCGCGACCGGATTCCTCCAGCGCTCGATCGATCGCTGGTTTTCCTCGCCCGTGCGCGAGGTCGTCGGCCGCGCCCGGTCCGTGGAAGACATGGCGGAGCGGCGGATCACGGACGACGCGATGGAGGACGCGCGCGCCCTCTCGCGGCTCCCGGTCGGCGGCGTACCTCCGGAACGGCTCGTGGAAACCCTCGAGGACTTCCGTCGCGAGCAACGACTCGACTCCGTCGAGGTCTACCGGGGCGGCGCGCGCGAGGCCGCGGCGGCCGGCTTCGGAGATGTCGCGCCGCTGCCGGCGGCGACCCTCCAGAGCGCGCTCGGCCGCGGGGAGGCGCTGAAAGTCGAAGTGCTGCCCGACGGATCGCACCTTTTCCGGGCGGCAAGGCGCTCCGGCGCCCGGGTGTTCGCGGCGGGAGTTCGCGTTCCTCCGGCGGACGCGCGCGCGATGCGGGCGATCGCCTCGGCCTGGAGCGACTATCAGAAGCTCGAGGTCCAAAAGCCTTCGATCAAGGCGGCGAACGTCTCGACGTTCTTGCTGATCACACTTGCGGTCCTCCTCGCCTCGATCTGGACCGGCATGACACTCGCGCGCCGGATCACCGGTCCGATCGCCGCGCTCGCGGAGTCGACCCGGCGGATCCGTTCCGGCGACTTGTCCGCGCGGGTGGACGTCGCCGCCAATGACGAGCTCGGGGTTCTCGTGGAGTCGTTCAACAGCATGGCGGCGGGCCTCGAGGGCGCGCGAGACGCCACTCTTCGCTCGAACCAAGAGCTCCAGGAGATCAACCGCCGGTTGGAGATGGAACGCCGTCTTCTCTCGACCATCCTCGAGTCGGTCACGACGGGTGTTCTCGCTTTCGACGCAGGCGGCCGGATCACGGTCGCGAACCCCGCGGCGCGGGCGCTCCTGTCGCTCGGCGAGGCCGACCTGGCGCTCGAGGGGTTGCGGGGCCGCCCGGAGCTCGCGCCTCTCGTCTCGCTGCTCGAGGAGGCCGGCTCGGGCGGTGCACCGTCCAACGCATGCGAGTTGATCCTCTCGAGCGACGCCGGGGAGCAGCGGCTCGAGATCGCGCTGCGACCTCTCTCGGCGGCGGTGGGCGAGCGGGGTGGCTGGGTGGTGGCGGTCGAGGACACGACCCATGTTGCTCGCGAGCAGAAGCTGGCGGCGTGGAGCGAAGTCGCGCGCCGCGTGGCGCACGAGATCAAGAATCCACTCACACCGATCCGTCTCTCCGCCGAACGGATCGCCCGCCGGCTGCAGACAGGTGGACCGGATCTCCCGGAGGCAATCGAGCGGGGCACGAAAGTGATCGTGGAAGAAGTCGGCGTGCTGAAGTCGCTGGTGGACGAGTTTTCCCGGTTTGCGCGGCTTCCGGAGATGAGACCGGAGCCGGTCGATCTCGCCGGCCTCGCGGCTTCGGCCGTCCGGCTCTTCGAGGGGGCGCGCGACGGCGTGCAGGTACGCGTCGAGTCGAATCTCTCGCGCGATCGCGTGTTTCTCGACCCGGAGCAGATCAAGCGCGTCCTGATCAACCTGATCGACAACGCTCTCGAGGCGTGCGGTCCAGCCGGCGAGATCGTCGTTCGGCTGTCCGATCGGTCGGGCACCGTGACGATCGAGGTCTCGGATACGGGCCGCGGCATTCCGTCGCGAGACCGCGAGAAGCTCTTCCTTCCCGACTTCACGACCAAGGGGCGCGGCACCGGGCTCGGCCTCGCGATCGTGTCGCGTATCGTCGCCGACCACAGCGGCACGATCCGCGTCGAGGACAACCGGCCGCGCGGCGCGCGGTTCATCATCGAGCTGCCGGCCGCATGAAGAAGCGTCGCGTTCTCGTCATCGACGACGAAAGAGCGATCCGGGAGACGCTCTCGGAAATCCTGACGGACGAGGGCTACGCGGTCACGGCGGTCGAGGATGGAGAGGACGGACTCCGCCGTCTTCTCGAGGAGAACTACGACCTGGTCTTCCTCGACGTCTGGCTGCGCGACCGGGACGGGCTCTCGATTCTGGAGGCGGCGAATGGCCGTCTGCGGGACGTCCCGGTCGTGATGATCTCGGGGCACGCGAACGTGGAGACGGCGGTCCGCGCCGTTCGGCTCGGGGCGTACGACTTCCTCGAGAAGCCGCTCTCGCTCGACCGCGTCGTCCTGACCGCCCAGAAGGCGATCGAGCGACGCGACCTGCTCGCCGAAGTCGCGAGCTTCCGCGGGCGACGTGAATCGGAGTCGGCGCTTCTCGGCGACTCCGCGTTGATGCGGCGCTTGAAGGAGGAGATCGCACGTGTCGCTCCGACCGATGCCCGCGTGCTCATCACGGGCGAGAACGGGACGGGAAAGGAGCTCGTCGCGCGGCAGATCCATCGGCTCTCGCAGCGCGCGGAGTCGCCCCTCGTCGAGGTCAACTGCGCCGCGATCCCCGAGGACTTGATCGAGTCGGAGCTCTTCGGGCACGTGAAGGGCTCCTTCACGGGTGCGTCGGAGGACCGGCGCGGCAAGTTCGAAGAGGCCGATGGAGCGACGCTCTTCCTGGATGAAGTCGCGGACATGTCGGCAAAGACCCAGGCAAAGGTGCTCCGCGCGCTCCAGGAGGGACGCTTCACGCGGGTGGGCGGGTCACGGCCGATCGCCTCGGACGCGCGCGTGCTCTCCGCAACGAACAAGGACCTCCCGGAAGAGATCCGGCGCGGCGCCTTTCGCGAAGACCTCTACTTCCGGCTCGCGGTCGTACCGATTCCCGTGCCCGCGCTGCGCGAGCGGACCGACGACATCCCGCTGCTCGCCGAGCAATTCCTGCGAGAGGCATCCGCACGATTCGGCCGCAAGCCGAAGTCGCTCTCCCCCGCCGCGGTCGAAGCGCTCCAGGCGTATCGCTGGCCGGGCAACGTCCGAGAGCTGAAGAACCTGATCGAGCGGCTGATGATTCTCTCGCCCGCGGAAGACGTGCGGCCGGCGGACCTGCCCGCGGAGATCCGCAATGGCGTCGCGGAAGGCGTGGCGCCGGACGCGCCACTCCGCGACGCGCGCGAGAACTTCGAGCGCCTCTACATCCTGGCGGCATTGAGGCGGAACCGCGGCAACGTCTCGCGGACCGCGGAGACGCTGGATCTGGAGAGATCGAATCTCTACAGAAAGCTGAAGGCGTATGGGATCGAAGTGGAAAGGGAATAGATGTCCGGAGCTCCGCAGACAGGTGCCTGGAGGTAAGGAGTGCCCGGGTATCTGTCGGCGGAGGCCTTGCGGTCCCCCGCACCCCCGAGGCCCCCGAAGCCTTAACCGGAAACCTTCACTCCTCCAGCAGTCTCATCTCCAACACTTGTTCCGCTGAGAGTCTCTCCAGGCGCAAGTAGTGCTCGGCGGCCATCAACAATGCCTCCGCGGGCGCGAGCCCGACGATCTCCGACCCCACGATGGCGACGCCGTGGCGCTCCGCCTCCGACTTGACGCACTCGAAGACGCGATGCAGCGGGCTCTTGCGGAAGTTCGTCATATTGATAGAGACCTGAACCTCGCCCCGCTCGGCGAGCTCGACCGGGAGGGCCTTCACATAGCGAAAGCCGCCCCCCAGGTGACGGATCGCCCGGGCGATCCGGTCCGCCACGGCGAGGTCGCGCGTTCCGAGGTTGATGTTGTACGCGATGAGCGGCGGCCGCGCGCCAACCGCGACGACGCCGGCGGTGGGATGCGGCGCGTCCGGGCCGAAGTCGGGCTTCCACTCGGGCGCGCGGATCTTTTCCGCGAACCCTTCGAACTCCCCTTTGCGGATCGCGGCGAGGTTCCGCCGCCGCTCCGAAGTCGCCGAATCCTCGTAGAGGTAGACCGGGATCCCGTGGCGCTCCGCGATCTCCGCCCCGATCTCCCGCGACAAAGCGACGCACTGCTCGACGGTCGCTCCCCGGATCGGGATGATCGGTACGACGTCGACAGCGCCCATCCGAGGATGCTCACCCGAGTGCCGGGTGAGGTCGATCCGGGGCACCGCCGCGTCGAACAGCGCACGCACCCCCTGGCGCACTCCGGTCTCGTCCGCCACGAACGTGAGGACGCTCCGGTTGTGGGCTGCGTCAGACGAAACGTCGAGCAGACGGACTCCCGGCGCCGCCCGGACCGCTGCCGCGATCTCGGACACGGCTTCCGAATTGCGCCCCTCGGAGATGTTCGGGACGCTCTCGATGACCGTCTTCATGGCGGGAATCCCTCGCGGAGCAGTCTATAATTTCCACCGATCGTGACCTTGTCGAAGGGCGGAACAGACGGGGCGGCGCGGCCCGCCCGTGGGGGGGAGCTGTGAGCGGGCGGCCGCAGAGCGGTGACTACCCGGGCAACCTCTCGCTGCCGATCGAAGTTCGCCAGAAGATCCTCTCGACGTTCCGTCACACCCTCGACCTCTATCGGGACGGCAAGCTCGACGATTGCTTGATCGGTTGTGACTTCATCCTGAAGATGGACCCGCGGTTCGCGCCCGCTCGGAAGCTCCAGGAGAAGGCCCACAATCCGAAAGCGGACGTCGACCTCTCCGAGCTGGAGGCCGTTGTTTCTCCGGCCGGGGAGCCGGCGGCGGCGGCGACAACCCCTCGCGAGACCGCGGCCGCCCGGGTGCTGGGTCGGGAAACCGGTCCGGTGCGACCTTCCGACCTCGTCGCGCCCCCTCTTCCCCGGGAAACCCGGCCGCCGGCTTCTTCCGTCGACGCCGGCGGACCTCCTCCTCTCGAAGGGCTCGAGGAGCTCTCCCTCGACTCCCTTTCCCTCGACGCTCCGCTCCCCGACCTCATGAGCTCTCCTGCGGGCTTCGAAGCCGGTCTCCCCTTCGAGCCGACGGCGACCGAGGCCGCTTCTGCCTTCGCCGACCTCCTCGCCGCGGAACCGGAGCTCCCCACGGCCGAGAAGACCTCGCCGGAGGAAGAGATCGCGGTGCTCTTGGGGAGGGGGGACGACGCGCGAGCCGCGGGCGACCGGCAGCAGGCGATCGAGATCTGGTCGCGAATCTTCCTGATCGACATCAACAACGCCGAAGCGGTCACCCGGATCGATCGGACGCGCCACGAGATGGCAGAGGAGAGCCGCCGGGTCGCGGCGGCTCTCGAGAAGGGACAGGAGAGCTTCGCGAAGGGCGACCTCGCCGCAGCGAAGAGTCAGTTCGACGCCGTGCTCGGCGTCGAGAACGAGCCGCCCCGTCCCGCCCCTCGGCCTTCGCCGGTCGCATCGAAACCGGTCCCCGAAGCGCTTCCCCCGCACGATCTGTCCATCGTCGCCGCGCCCGGCGACGTGCTCGCGGAAGAGCTGGAGCAGTCCGGTCCCCCGGGCCGTCGTTCCTGGACCGCAATCCCGCGGCCGTCGCGCGAGACGGCTCCGGGCGTCGAAGGGCCGGCGGCCGAAGCCGCGAAGCGCCCGGCGATCCGGCTTAACGCTCGCGTCGCGATCCTCGGCGGGGCGATTCTCGCCGTTGTCGGGACGGGGATCTTCTTCTTACTGCGTTCGTCCGGCGGAAATTCCGAGAGAGCGAGCGTCGAGTCGGGGGCGACGCTCGAGCATGCGACCCAGCTCTTCCGGGAAGGAAAGATCGCAGAAACGACCGCGGAGTTGCAAAAGATCCCCCGTGGACATCCGGATTACGCCCGAGCGCAGAAGCTTCTCGCCTCGCTCGGCGCGCCCGCGCCACCCGCCGCGCCGCCCTCCGCGGCAAGCGCGCCGGCGGCCGTGGCTCCCGCGTCGGAGTCCAACCCGGCCGGCCTTCGCGCCGATGGGGAGAGGGCGCTCGCGGAGAAACGCTACATCGATGCGATGAAGAGCTTCAGCCTCGCGGCGCCCCACTTTCAAGGGGATCCGACGTTCGCACAGGAGATGGCGGCGGCGTCCGAGAAGGTGAGCGAGCTCACGCCCGCCGTGAAGCTCTACAACGACGGTGAGTATGAAACGGCGATCCCGATGCTCTGGAGGATCTACCAGGGTTCGCGCGACAACCAGGACGCCCGGTCGTATCTCCTCCGTGCCTACTACAACCAGGGAATCGCCCAGCTTCAGAACGGCAACTACGACCGGGCGAAGGAAGCTTTCAGCGAGGTGCTCACGCTCGACCCCGCCGACGTGGACGCGGCAAGACACCGGCAGTTCGCGGAGCGATACCGCACCGGCGAAGTCGACCTGCTGGGGCGGATCTACGTTCGCTACATCTCCCCGCGGCCGTGACCGCTTCTTCTCCTCCCGACGGCCCTCCGGCGGCAGACACGGGTGAATCGCCCGACCCGCTGAACGACTTTCCGCTGCGGCCCGAACCGCCTCTCGACCTCGCGATGCCGCCCGCCGGGCGATCAACGGGAGCCGAATCGGGTCTCTCGTCCCTGCCGGACCGCGCGCTGGGAACCGCCGCGGACGCTGCGACGTCGATCCTGCTCGTTCTGGCCGCGCTGCTCGCGGCCTACGCCGCGCGGGGCCGGACGCCCGAGTTCTCGGGGCTCGGCTGGGCGGCGGCATTCACGCTTTACGTCTCGTTCTTCGCCACCGTCCTGTCGCTTGTTCTCTTCGGGCAGACCGTCGGGATGGCGCTCGCCGGGCTGATCGTTCGCGATGACGGCGCCGGCCGGAGGCTCACCCCGGCGGAGGCGGCTCGGCGGTGGGCGGGAACCCTCGTCACTCTGGCCGCGCTGGGTCTCCCGCTCCTCTGGACCGCGCGCAACGCCGGCGCGCCGACGCTCGCCGACCGACTGTCGGGCCGCACCCTGGTCCGCGACGGTTGACCGCTCGCCTGCTGCGCGTCGCCGTCGCGCAGATCGACACGACCGTCGGGGACTTCCCCGGCAACTCCGAGAAGATCGTCACGTTCGGGCGCCGGGCGGAGCGGGAAGGTGCGGACCTCGTGCTCTTCCCGGAGCTCGCGGTTTCCGGCTACCCGCCCAAGGACCTCCTCGACCGGCGCTCGTTTCTCGTCGAGTCCGAGCGCGCCGCCGACCGGATCGCGCGGGCGTCGGGTGATGGTGTCTGGCTTTTCGGCACACCGCTTCGAAATCCCGCCCGGACCGGCCGCGCCGTGTTCAACGCGGCGGTCGCGGCGCGGGGCGGAAAGCGGGTCGGCGAGTACCACAAGCGGCTGTTGCCGACCTACGACGTCTTCGACGAGGGCCGTTACTTCGAGCCGGGTCGCCGTCCGCCGCTCGTCCTGCGCGTCAAGGGGATGCGCGTCGGCGTGACGATCTGCGAGGACATCTGGAACGACAAGGCGTTCTGGAAGCGCCCGCTCTACCCTCACGATCCGGTCGCCGAGCTCCGACCGCTCGATCTCGATCTCCACGCGAACATCTCCGCCTCTCCGTACACGCTCGGGAAAGACCGCTTGCGCCGGCGTTTCATGGCGCAGATCGCGCGCCGCACGAAGGTGCCCCTCGTGGTCTGCAACCTGGTCGGAGGAAACGACGGGCTCGTGTTCGACGGCGCGTCGACCGCGTTCGACTCCGCCGGCCGGCTCGTTGCCCGGGCACGCGCGTTCGAAGAGGACTTCTGGACGATCGACGTCCCTGGCGGGCGAGGGCCCATCCCGGCGGCGGAGGCGGACGTCGCGGGCATCCGGAAGGCTCTCCTGCTGGCGCTCTCCGACTATGCGTCGAAGTGCGGGTTCTCGGAGGCGGTGCTCGGGGTCTCGGGGGGCATCGACTCCGCCGTTACGGCAGCGCTGGCCGCCGACGCGCTCGGGCGGGAGAAGGTCCTCGGGGTCGCGATGCCGGGGCCCTACTCTTCGCCGGAAAGCCTGCGCGACGCGCGCGAGCTCGCCCGGCGGCTGGGCATCCGTTTAATCGAGATCCCGATCGGTCCGGTCTTCGAGGCTTACCGTCGCGTCCTTTCCCCCGCCTTCGGCGCGGGCGACTGCATGCGGGCCGAGGAGAACCTCCAGGCGCGCGTGCGGGGAGCGCTCCTGATGGCGCTGTCGAACCGGTTCGGATATCTCGTCCTGTCCACGGGCAACAAGTCGGAGATCGCGACGGGATACTGCACCCTGTACGGGGACATGGCGGGGGGCTACGCCCTGATTTCCGACGTGCCGAAGACGCTCGTCTACGATCTGGCGCGCGAGATCAACCGGGAGGAGGAGCGGATTCCCGCGGCGATCCTGGCGAAGGACCCTTCGGCCGAGCTGCGGCCGAACCAGAAGGACACCGACTCCCTTCCTCCGTATTCCGAGCTCGACCGATTGATCGAGGCGCTCGTCGACCTCTCGCTTCCGGTCGACGTCGCGGCGCGGCGCGCGAAGGTCTCGACGGAGGTCGCGCGCGACATCGCCCGCCGGCTTGATCGCAACGAGTACAAGCGCCGCCAGATGCCTCCCGGGCCCAAGGTCACGGCCAAGGCGTTTGGAGAGGGGCGGCGCTATCCGATCGCCCATCGATTCGGTGTCTGAGCATCGAACGCCGGCGTCCGCGACCGGAGGAGCTCCGGAGGGACGCGGCGAGAAGTACGTCTGGAAGGAGATCCCGGGCTCCTCGCACGACCTGCTCCGGCGACGGATTCTCGCCCTCCCGCCCGGGCTGCGCTTGCTCGACCTCGGGTCGGCGGGCGGTCACCTCGGGCGGGCCGTCCGCGATCAATGCTCCTACCTCGCGGGGGTCGAGCCGGACCGATCTCTTCCGACTTCGGCGCGCGAGGGCTACGACGACTGGCGGGAGATCGACGCCATGCACGCCGGCGACTGGGACCAACCCTTCGACGTGGTGGTCTGCGCCGACGTGCTCGAGCACCTGGCGAGCCCCGACGCGATGCTCGCGCGGATCCAAGCGTGGCTCCATCCGGACGGGATCCTGCTCGTCTCGCTGCCCAACATCGCGAACATCTCGATCCGCACGGATCTCCTCTTCGGCCGCTTCCGGTACACCGAACGCGGAATCCTCGACCGCTCGCACCTGTCCTTCTACACACGCTCGAGCGCCCGGCAGCTGCTCGAGAACACCGGATTCCGAGTGACCGCCGTCGAGCCGACCGCGATGCCCTACGAGCTCGCTCTCCCCGGGCTCGCCCGCAGTCCGTTGATCGCCCCGATCCGCGCGTTCGCTCAGACGACGGCCCGCGCGTGGCCGACGCTGTTCGGCTATCAGTTCGTCTTCGAGGCCGTCCGTCGGTGAGCCGCCCGGATCCGGGTGGACGGGCGTCGCTCGTGATGCCCGCGTTCGACGAGAGCGCGCGCATCGAGCGTGCCGTGACGGAGATCGCCGCATGGTCGCGCGGGAGGCCGGGGGGATGGGACTGGGAGGTGATCGTCGTCGACGACGGCTCCTCGGACGGCACCAGCGCGCTCGCCCGGCGAGCCGCCAACGCGGAGAAACTGCCGATCGAGGTGCTTCGCCACGGAAAGAACCGCGGCAAGGGCGCGGCGATCCGCACAGGGGTTCTGGCTTCCAGCGGTGATCCGGTCCTGGTCAGCGACACCGACCTTTCGACGCCCCTCGCGGAATGGGTCAAGCTCGCCGAACGGCTGCCGACTCATCCGGTCGCGATCGGCTCGCGGGCGTTGGACGAGGAGCTGGTCAGGAAGCGGCAGCCTTTCTACCGGCAGTTCATGGGCAAAACGTTCAACGCCTTCGTGCGACTGTTCGCGGTGCCCGGCATTCGCGACACGCAGTGCGGTTTCAAGCTCTTTCGCGGCGACATCGCGCGCCAGCTGTTCGCGGAGGCTCGTATCGACCGCTTTGCCTACGATGTGGAGATCCTGTTCCTTGCGCACCGCCGCGGTATCGCCATCGCCGAAGTGCCGGTCCTGTGGTTCAACTCCCCCGAGTCGAAGGTCGCGGTCGTGCGGGATTCGCTCCGGATGCTGCGCGACCTGGTGCGGATCCGGTGGATCCACCGGAGAGGTGCAGGCTAGAGACCCACCTCTCCTGTCCCCTGTCCCGTGTCCCGTGTCCCGAACAGCGGCGCCAGCCTCACTGCAAGTCCGGCGGCCGCCAGAGGCGCCAGCGCCGCGATCGTGCGGAAGGACGCGGTCCGGACCAGCCACGCCGGCCCGGCGACGGCAAGCGACGGCAGCAGGAGATAGGCGCCGAGGCCGCAGGCGGCGAGCGCCAGCAGGCGCTCCCCCGCCGGAACCGGCCTTCCGACGGCAAGCAGGACTGCCAGGGCAGCGAGGCCGATCCACGCGGCGAGCGGTATCTCGTGAATCGCCGTCGCGAGGCTCTCACCGACCCGCGGTAGCAGCGCCTCGGGCTTTCGGAGCAGTGTGAAATCGAAATCCCTGAGAGGGAGACTTCTCCGGATGAGCCGGTGCGCGGCGACGACCAGCGCCGCCGGAAGCGCGAGAGCCGCCGCGGCGCGCGCGGCAAGACCCTTCCGCGAGAGTGCCGACAGAGCGGCGACGACGAGCGCCGCCGCGACGAAGAACAGGCCTTCGTTCTTCGTGCCCGCGCAGACGAGGGAAGCGAGACCGAGCCGACGCGAGGCGCCGCGGTCGGTCCGATCGACCTGGTCGCAGAGAGAGGTGCCGAGCAGCAGCAAACCGAAGGAAAGAGGCACCTCGGCCATCCCGGTCGTGAAACCGCGGTAGAGCGGCTCGAAGTGCGAAAGCAGAGCGGACACGCCGAGAGCGAGCGGCCATGCCGCGCCGCGTCGGCGCAGCCAGCCGAAGAGAGCAAGAAGGGTCGCGACCTGAACGAACGGAAAGACGAGCGCCATGGCGTGGTCGTCCCACCGTCCGAGAAGAAATCCGATTCCGGCGTAGAGGAAGGGAAGCCCCAGGGGGTACTCCGGGTGCGAAAACGAGAGCGATCTCCATTGAAAGAGGCGTTGGGGTACGCCGCCTTCGGCGAAGAACGTCTTGCCCTTTAGACCCCAGATCGCGAGGTAGTCGTTCGCCCACATCGGCTCCGTCAGCGCGCGCAACCCGTAGAGCGCGACGCCGGCGGCCAGCGCGACCAGGAAGACCCACGTCAGAGCTCCCGGAGACGGGCCCTTCTCGACCGAAGCGCTCTCACGGATCCTAAGCAGGCGCGCGAGTGACACCGTAAGAGCGGCCAGCAGGACGAACGGGAGCCATCCGGGCGGCATTCGGAGCGCGAACGCGAGAGGGACCGATGCCGTGAGGATCGCGAGTCCCGCCGCGAACCCCCACGCGAGGCGCTCGGCAGGAACGCCTCGCGGCACGAGGGCTCCGGCGCCGGCCCAGCCGACGGCGGCCGCCACGAGCAGGATCGCCGCGACCTCGGCGAGGGAGCCGGCGAAGCCCATCACGGCGGATCGACGAGGGCGCCGCCCGGCAATCGCGCGACGATCCGCCAGCCCGGCGGAGGAGAAAGACCATAGACCGCACCCAGCCAGCGGGGCGGGACGCGCGCCGGGTCGACCAGCACGGGCACCGGCGCGAGCTGGTAGGAAGCGAGGTAGAGCGACTCCGTCGTCGCCCTGGGCGTAAAGATCGCCAGGCCGCGCGTATCTCGGGGCAGCCGCCGGCGGGCGGACTCGAGGAAGAGGAAGAAGTTCCGATCGAAGGCCGTGCCCGAACCCTCGAGGCGCCGAGTGGCGAGCTCGCGAGAGGCCGAGCGCGCGAGAAAGTTCACGCGGCGGGTGAGCTCCCGCGGCGAGTTTGCGAGAAGGAAGATGAGAAGAAGCGCCGCGGACGCTCCGAGCGCCGCGAGCCTCCGAACCCTCACACCGGGAGCGGGAATGCGGCGCAGAGCTCCGCGACCGTCCCGCGGACCTCCTTCTGGACGGCGGCGTCCCCGCGCGACTCGAGAACCCGCGCGATCGCGTCGCCGATCGCCTCCATCTCGGCCGTTCCCATCCCGCGGGTCGTCACCGTCGGCGTTCCGATGCGGATCCCCGACGCGACGAGCGGCGGACGCGTGTCGAACGGAATCGTGTTCTTGTTGACGGTCAGCCCGACGTCTTCGAGCATCTTCTCGGCTTCCTTGCCCGACAGCCCGGCCGCCCCCACGTCGACGAGCATCAGGTGGTTGTCGGTGCCGCCGGAGACCAGCCGCAGGCCGCGCGACATGAGCCGCCCGGCAAGCGCTTTCGCGTTCTCGACAATCCGCCGCTGGTATTCGGTGAACTCGGGCGTCAAAGCCTCGGCGAAAGCGACCGCCTTCGCAGCGATGACGTGCTCGAGCGGTCCGCCCTGGACCCCTGGGAAGACCTTACGGTCGAGCTCCTTCGCGCGATCGGCCTTGCTGAGAATGAACCCGCCGCGCGGGCCGCGGATCGTTTTGTGAGTGGTGGACGTGACGAAGGGTGCGTAGGGGATCGGCGACATGTGGAGTCCGCCGATGATCGGCCCCGCGATGTGGGCGATGTCCGCCATGAAGACGGCGCCGGTCTCCTCCGCGATCTCGGCGAAGCGGCGGAAGTCGATCTCGCGCGGATAGGCCGAAGCGCCCGCGATGATGATGCCCGGTCGGTGCTCGCGGGCGAGCGCCGCGAGCTCATCGTAGTCGATCCGCTCATCCTCGCGCCGCACGCCATACGCGACGACCTTGTACTCGAAGCCGGAGTAAGAAAGCGGATGCCCATGCGTCAGGTGCCCCCCGTGGGAGAGATTCATTCCGAGGATCGTGTCTCCCGGCTTCAGGACCGTCATGTAGACGGCCATATTCGCCTGGGATCCGGAATGCGGCTGGACGTTCGCGTGCTCGGCGCCGAACAGCTTCTTCACCCGCTCGATCGCGAGTGCCTCGATCTTGTCGACGAACTCGCAACCTCCGTAGTAGCGGCGGCCGGGATAACCCTCCGCGTACTTGTTCGTGAGCACCGAGCCCTGCGCCTCGCGGACCGCGCGCGAGACGAAGTTCTCCGAGGCGATGAGCTCCAGCCCTTCGTTCTGCCGCCGCTCTTCGCCGTGAATCCACTGCGCCACCTCCGGGTCCACGACCTCGAGGTCCCGGTCGAGGAACGCCGCCGCGGGAGGAGAGAGGGTCGTCCGATTCATTGCTTCGCCTGCCTTTCCGAAGAGTTCACTCCGTTACCAGCTCCCGGTACTCCGCGATGCAATAGCTGTCGGTCATCCCGGCGATGTGGTCGGCGATCGTTCTGTAGAACTCGGGACGCGGCCGGTAGCTGCGCGCGATTTCCCTCTTCACGTCTCCGAGCGGCACTTCGCGGAGGAAAGGGATCCCGAGCTCGCGGCGCAGGCCTTCGAGCACCGAGTCCGGAAGCAGCCGCGGGTTGTCCGCGTACGCGGAGAAGAGGCCCGCGATCACGCGCCGGGCGCGGCCGTCGTGTCGCGAGACCGGGAAGGAATGGATGACGTGGCGGTACACGAACTCCTTGAGCTCGGCGTACAGCCGTTTGCCTTCGCCCGAGAAGCCGACGAGGTCGCCCGGGAGACGATCCCTCCGCGAAGAGAATTCGTCCGGAGTGGAGATCCCGGTCGCGTCGAGCCACCGGTCGATCCGGGCGCGGGACGCGGTCACGAGGTCCGAGGTGAGCGTCGCGATCATCCCGCGGATGAGCGAAGCCCGCCGGACGGCCGGCTCGTGGCTGCTTCCTCGGGCGGCGCGCGCCGCGCGCGAAACCGCGAGTGCCTCGATCGCGTCCTCCCCCGCGAGCGCGATCCCGTCCTCGAGATCGTGAGTCTGCTGCGCGATCTCGTCGCACCAGTTGACGACCTGCGCTTCGAGCGTTCCGCCTGAGTCGAAGCGAAGCCCTTCGACGAAGTCGAGCGGGAACGGAAACTCGGGAGGCCAGCTCGTGTGCTTGAAGATTCCCTCGCGGACGTCGTCGGTCAGGTTGAGCCCCGGCTCCTCGTAGCGCCTTTCGAGCCGGTCGACGACCCGCACCGACTGGAAGTTGTGCTTGAACCCTCCAGCCTCGCGGTGGCTTTCGCGCAGGAGCTCGTCCAGGACGTACTCGCCCGAGTGGCCGAATGGGGTGTGGCCGAGATCGTGTCCGAGCGCGACCGCCTCGGTCAGGTCCTCGTTTAACCCGAGCGCGCGCGCCGCGCTCCGGGCGATCTGGGAGACCTCGATCGTGTGGGTGAGCCGCGTGCGGAAGTGATCGCCTTCGAATGGGATGAACACCTGCGTCTTGTGCTTCAGCCGTCGGAACGCGCGGGAGTGGATGATCCGATCGCGATCGCGAACGTACTGCGTGCGGAAGTCTTCCTCCCCGGCGGCAAGCGGCCCGTGAGGACGGGTGGCCCTCGCGCTGCGGGAGGCGAAGATCGCGAGCCGCTCGTCCTCGAGCCGCTCGAAATGTTCCCGGGTGAAAGGCGATGTCGCGACCGTCATTCGTCCTCGAGCCGTCCGGAGAGAAGCAGAGACCGGGCCTCGCCGACGAGGTAGAGCGAGCCGGCCACGATTATAGGGGCCGGCTCGGGGTCGCCCAGAAGCTCGGAAAGTGCCGCCTCCAGGCTCTGGCAGGCGACGGCGTCCGGCCGCGCTCCCGAGGTCCGCCGGAGGAGGTCCGCGGCCGTCGCTGCACGCGGGGAAGGGGCCCGGACGAGGCGCACGCTCTCCGCCGACGGGAAGAGCAGCTCTGCCATCTGCTCGACGTCCTTGTCCGCCATCGCGCCAAAGACCAGCCGGGCGCGTCCGAGAAGCTCCGAATCTCTTAGGAATCGCGCGAGCGCCTCGGCGCCCGCCGGGTTGTGGCATCCGTCCAGGAGGACGACGCGGCCTCGCACCGAGAACTTCTCCAGCCGACCGGGCCAGCGGGTCGAGGCGACCCCCTTCTCGATCGCCTCCCGGGTGAAGCCGGGCATCTCGCCGGCGACGAGCTCCGCCGCTCGCACCGCGAGAGCGGCGTTGACCGCCTGATGCGCGCCGGGGAGCGGTGTCTCGAGATCGTAGCGCGCGACCGGAGTCGAGAGCCGGAAGCGCGTCCCGTTGACTGAAGGCCGCACATCCGAGACGTCGAGCTCCTTCGCCGCTTCATGGAGGAGCGCCCCGCACTCGCGGGCGGCCTCGGCGAGCGCTCGGCGCGCTTTTTCCTCGCAGAATCCGGCGAGCGCCGGCCGGCCCGCACGGAAGACGCCCGCCTTCTCGCGCGCGATCGCTTCCACCGTGGATCCGAGCTCCTCGACGTGGTCGAGGCCAATCGAGCTCACGATCGAGAGCCGCGCCGGCGCGACGTTGGTCGCGTCGAACCGCCCGCCGAGGCCGACCTCGAGTATCGCGAGGTCGGGTCGCCGCTCTCCGAACGCGACGAACGCGGCGGCGGTGAGCGCCTCGAAATACGTGAGCGGGACCTCGGGCGCGGCATCCGCGGCGCGGAACACGGGCTCCAGCGCTCCCTCGAGCTCCGCGTCTGAAAGATCGGACTCGGCGACGCGGATGCGCTCGCCAACCCGCATCAGGTGCGGCGACGTGTAGAGGCCGGGGCGGACGCCCCCCGCGGCAGCGATTGCGGAGAGCACCGCGGCGACGGAGCCTTTTCCATTGGTTCCCGCGACGAGGACGGCCGGAACGGCGCGCTCGGGCCGGCCCAGACGCGCGCAGACGGCGTCGATCGCCCCGAGGCCGAGCCTCATTCCCCGAAGGGCAAGTGACTCGAGCCGCGCAAGAGCCGGAAAAGGGGGCGCGGAACGCGGGCGGCGAGACACGGCGGGCGAAGCCGGCAATTTGATCGCGATCGGGTCTTTCTTCTTACTGCCTACCGCTCACGGCTCACCCGGCTCACGCTGCCCGCCAGAGCAGCTCGAGGCACCGGACCAGCGTCTCCTTCATCTCCGAGCGGTCCACGACGAAATCGAGCATGCCGTGCTCGATGAGGAACTCCGACCGCTGGAAGCCCTCCGGAAGAGTCTGCCGGATCGTCTGCTCGATCACGCGCGGCCCCGCGAATCCGATCAGAGCGTTCGGTTCGGCGACGTTCAAGTCGCCGAGCATCGCGTACGATGCCGTGACGCCGCCGGTCGTCGGGTCCACCATGACCGAGATGAACGGCACGCGCGCCTCCGAAAGGCGGGCGAGCGCCGCCGAAATCTTCGCCATCTGCATGAGCGAGAGAATTCCCTCCTGCATCCGCGCGCCACCCGAGCTCGAGACGATCAGGAGCGGCTTCCTCTCAGCGAGCGCACGCTCGGCGGCGCGCGTCACCTTCTCCCCGACGACCGACCCCATCGAACCGCCCAGGAAGAAGAACTCCATTGCGCCGATCACGACCGGTATTCCTCCCATCGTTCCGGACCCGATCACGATCGCATCAGACTCGCCCACGTTCTCCTGGGCCTGCTTCAATCGGTCTCGATAGCGCTTCGAATCGCGGAACCTCAGGGGATCGGTCGAGCGCAGCTCCCGCTCGAGCTCGACGTACTTCTCGTCGTCGAAGAGCATCCGCAGACGTTCCGGTGCCGAGAGACGGAAGTGATAGCCGCACTTCGTGCAGATCTTGAAGTTTCGCGCGAGCTCCTTGTTGTAGAGGATCTCCCGGCAACTCTCGCACTTGACCCACAGCCCTTCGGGTACCTTGCTGCGCTTCTCGCGCGGTTCTTTGGGAGCCCGGTCTTTGCGAAACCACATGGCGGAAGCCCGTTATCGTAGCCCACGTCGTCCCGTCAATCCCAGAGCCAGAGTCCGCAGGGGTGTGGGGGACCGCAAGGTCCCCCACCGACAAATACTCGGACACTTTCTATTCCCAGGCAGCTTTCGGCGCGCTGGTTCGCCAATTCAGCGAGAGGGCGCATAAGGAACGATCCGCCTCCGGCCTTCCAAGTCCGTCACGATCCGGCTTTCCACCCCGAACGTCTCCCGGAGACGGTCGGGCGTGAGCGTCTCCGCCGGAGGTCCGGAGGCAACGGCGCGTCCGGCGCGAAGCAGGATCACCCGATTCGCGATCTCGGCCGCGAGATCGATCTCGTGCGTGACGAGCAGAACGGTCGTCCCGCGCCCGGCGTGCGCCCGCCCGAGAAGCTCGAGGAACTCCAGCCGATGCCGCGGGTCGAGTCCCGAGGTCGGCTCGTCGAGCAGCCAGATCTCCGCCTCCTGCGCGAGAGCGCGCGCGAGGAAGACGCGGCGTTTCTCGCCCCCCGAAAGCGCCGCGGCGTCCCGCTCCGCGAGCGCGTCGACGTCACAGGCGCGCATCGCCTCGAAAGCGTGATCTCGATCCGCTGAGGAGTCGGCGGAGAAGCCGCGCGCGTGCGGCGCGCGTCCCTGAAGAACGAGGTCGATGCAGCGGATCGGAAAGACGAGGTCGAGGCTCTGCGGCAGATAGGCGATGCGCCGCGCGCTCTCGCGTCTCGTGAACGTGGAGAGCGGTTTTCCATCGAGGAAAAGCTCGCCCCCGTCCGGCAGAACGATCCGCGCGATCGCCTTCAGGAAAGTCGACTTTCCCGAGCCGTTCTCGCCGAGGAGCGCCACGAGCTCGCCCCGGCCGATCCAGGCGTCGAGGCCTTCGAGGGCGCGGGTCGTTCCGTAGGAGGCGCGGAGACCCCGGGCCTCGACGCGCCCGCTCACGCGTTCCGCAGGAGCAGCCATGCAAAGACCGGAGCGCCGATGGCAGCGGTGAACGCACCGACCGGGAGCTCCGCAGGGGCGAAAACGGAACGCGAGACGGTGTCCGCGGCGACGAGCAGCGCCGCGCCCGCGATCGCGGAGACGGGAAGCAGCGCCCGCTGGTCGTTGCCGACGACGGATCGGGCAGCGTGCGGGACGAGCAAGCCGACGAAGCCGATGATCCCGGCGAATGCGACCGCGGCGCCCGTGAGCAGCGACGAGGCGAGGAATACGATGCGCTTCGAGGTCTCGACGTCGACGCCGAGCGCGGCCGCGTTCTCCTCGCCGACGGCGAAGAGGTTCAGGCGCGCCGCGAAAAAAAGCAGGACGAGGAGGCCCGCCGCGGCGTACGGCGCGAGCGCAAGCACGCGCCCCGGAGTGGCGTCGGCGAGGCTTCCCATCATCCAGAAGAGCATCGTGCGCGCCGTCTGCCCCGAGGCGACCGAGAAGACCGCAAGGAGCACCGCGGAAAAGAAGGCATTCGCGATGAGCCCCGCGAGCAACAGGCGTTGCAGGTCGAGCCGGCCGCCGCGGCGCGCGAGCGCGGCGACTGCGAGCGAAGATCCCACGGCGCCGGCGAACGCCGCCGCCGGAGAGACGAACGGGGACAGCCCCGCGACTGCCGCGAGCGCAGCACCCACCGCCGCTCCACCGGAGGTCCCCAGCAGAAACGGATCGGCGAGCGGGTTCTTGAGGAGCGCCTGGAGCGCGGTGCCGGCGAGCGCGAGGCAGCCGCCCACGAGCGCGGCGAGAAAGACCCGAGGTGCACGGAGCGAGGCGACGAGCCGCGCCGCCTCGCCCGAGGGCCCTTCGCCCGCCACGAGGTCGTTTATCGAGAGGCGAACGCCTCCGGCGAGAAGGCCGAGCCCGACGGCGAGCGCGAGAAGGAGCACGGCGCCGAGCATCCCGGGCGTCGCGCGGGCGACTCCTCGCGCGCTCATGTCGTCGGGACCCGGGACTCGGAACACGGGGCACGCGAGGTCAGCAACCCCCCTTTCGTTTCCGGTCCCTCGTCCTTCGTCCTCGGGGGTGGGGGGGACCGCAAGGTCCCCCACCGACAAAAACATTCGGACACTCTCCTCGGCCCCGCGGCCTCCGGGTGCAGCGCCCCCGCGAGCTCCTCGAGGGCGTCGAACACCCGCGGGCCGGGGCGGGTGAGCACGTCCTCGTCGATCCAGACGACCCGCGAGCGGCGCGCCGCACCCCGCGACAGGGCGCCGGAGCCCAGCGCGCGTGCAAACGCGGGTCTCGTCGCGGGGGACGACGGCAGCACGAGGACGTCGACCGGCGTGGTCGCCAGGTATTCGGCGGAGACGATCGGCCATCCCGGCCTTCGGGCAAGCCGGTTCTCCGCTCCCGCTTCCGAGAGGACGTCGTGCAGAAAAGTCCCGCCTCCGGCCGCCTGAGGCGGATCGGGCCAGACGAGGAGGATCGCGCTCGGCCGCGGTCGTCCGGAGATTCGCGCCCGGACCGCTGTGCGGCGCCGCGAGAGCTCCTCGATGAGCCGTTCCGCGCGGTCCCGGCGTCCGAGCGCGTCGCCCGTCCGGCGAATGCTCTCCAGAACGGCATCGAGCGAGCCGGTCGGCAGAGCGACGACGCGAAGTCCCGCACCCGCGAGCGTGGAGACCGGACCGCGCGCGTTACCCTCTCTCGTCGCGAGCACGAGGTCGGGCGAAAGCGAAGCGACCTTCTCGGCGCTGACCTCGAGACCCCCGACGCGCGGGATCGCGCGCGCCTCCGGAGGGTAGTCGGAGTACTCCGAGACCCCGACGAGCGAGGAGCCTGCTCCGAGCGCGAAGACGATCTCCGTCAGGTTCGGGGCAAGGGCGACGACCCGTCGCGGGGAGGCCGAAGACGATGGAATCCGGGCGGGTGCGGGACGGCAGGCGACCAGCGCGGAGAGCGCCGCGAGGAGTGCGAGGGATCGGTGGCGAGCGGACGACCGGAAGTCAACCGGCGAGGCGAGCCGCGCGGCGCGGCTCAGCCCTGAGATTGGCCCTCTTCGAGATCGTTCGGAATGCCGAGGCGCATGCACGCGGCGTCGTACATCTGCCTCGCCGCCTTCTGCGCGTTCTGCAGCTCCGCGAGGCGGTCCTTGACCTTGGCCAGCTCCTCCTGGATCTGGGCTTCGACTTCGCTGATTTCCGTCCGGGTCACGTCGAGCGTGTGCTCGTAGAACTTCCGCTGCTCGGGCGAAAGGCTCATTCGCGTCTTCCTCCTGCTCCCGCGTGCTGGTCGACAAAAAGACCAAACAACATACTAGACCAAGCCCCGTCGCGGACGAGATTGGTCACGACCTGAAGGCTCAAGGCTTTACGTCCACCACCACCGTACGCCACATCTGTCGCCGCCGCTGCGCGGCGGAAATTCAAAACTGGTCAGTTGCGGCCTCTGGTCAGAAGGCTCAGGGCTTTACGTCCACCACCACCGTACGCCACATCTTCACCGGGATGCCTTTTTTCGTCGCGGGGCGGAAACGCGAGCTGCGCACGGCGTCGAGAACGACGTCGTCGATCCCCGAACGGCCGCCGATTCCCTTCTGGATACGCGCCTCGGCGACCGCTCCCTCCTCGGTGACGAGTACGAGCACGACGATGCGGCCCGAGACGCGCTGCTGCCGGGCGATCGCCGGGTAATTGACGCGCGGCGGTGAGACGAGCACGGGCTCGACGACTCCCGGCCCCGGGCCGACGAGGTCGCCGCGCGAGACTTCCGGCTCGGCGGCGGGCGCGG
>DASWIB010000221.1:0-6840 GCA_036397915.1 Thermoanaerobaculia bacterium
AAACTTCCCGGCGCCACGGCGATCGTCTTGCCGTGGTTGTCCGCGATCCAATGCGTTTCGTGGCTGTAGTAGAACTTCACCGCCTCAGCGCTTCCCAGAGAAAGGGGGATGTTGGGGCCGTTCGCCGTGGCGTTGGCGCCGTAGTTCTCGTCCCAGCTGTCGTTCAAAGGCGCCTTGTACTCCCAGTTGCCCGCCGGAACGTTGAATGTGCCCTGCCAGACCAGGTCTTCCGCGTCGAATGTCAGGTGAGTGGCGGCGCAGCCGGGCTGCCAGTCCTCCGGGCAGCCCAGCTCGCTCTGGAGACTACCGGCAACGGTCACGGCCGTGGGTGCGGGCGTATGGGCGGCGAAGGCCGGCGGTCCGAGCAGGACGAACGTCAAGACACCGATCAGCAGAAGCGGCAACGGGGAATCGGGAGAAGGCGGGCGAAGCCCTTTGCGCATGACGAGCCTCCGGAGGGAATGCCAGCGTATGGCGACCGGCGGCGGGTGTCAATCGCGGTGATCAAGCGACTGGCAGGTCGCCCACAGTCGGACAGCGAAGCTCATCCATGATGATCGGAATGCGCGGCGAGCATCTTCGTCGTTGACGCGCCAACCCGGGGGCCTTCCTGCCGCCGGGTCATGGTGAAGACCGCCGCGATCCGCGGGCCAGCGACCTCCGGGCGCCGAGGCGGCGCCCTCGTAGCCCGATATCACTTTGATATCATCTGGCGGGAGGCCGTCTTGGCGAACTTCCTGATTCGCGATCTCGACGATGAAGTGTTGGCTCGATTGAAGGCGACAGCCAAGGCCCACGGGCGGTCGCTGCAGGCGGAAATCCACTCCGTGCTTCAGGCCGCGAGCATACGCAGTCTCGCAGAGACTCGCCGCCTGTCCGCACGGTGGATCAGGCGACTCGGAGACTCCTCTCGGTCGGACAGCACGGCGCTCATCCGCGAAGATCGAGACGCGCGGTGAGCACGTTTGTCGTCGACGCGAGCGTGGTGATCAAGTGGTTCGTCCCGGAGGTTCACGGCGATGCCGCGCGGCGTCTGCTCGAATACAGTCATCAATACGTCGCCCCGGATCTCCTCTTTGCGGAGACGGCCAACGCCGTCTGGAAGAAGGTTCGACGCGGCGAACTGTCGTCCCGGCACGGCCAGCGCCTGGTCACAGATCTCGGCAGAGTGGCCGTCGAGACGGTTTCGTGCAGGGCGCTGGCCGCCGACGCCCATGCACTGGCCACCCGGATCGGTCGAACGGTCTACGACGCGATGTACCTCACGCTCGCGGTGCAGCTCGAGACGCGAATGATCACCGCCGACGAGCGCCTGGCCAGGGCGCTCGCGGAGATCCCCTTGATCGCGACCCATGTTCAGACGGTTCAGGCGTTCAGCGGATGATCCGGAGGCTTTCCGTCGAGGTCGACGGCTCTCGAGCGCTGAGGGGACTATCATGCTGCTGTGCTATCATGCGGCATGACCACCCGAAAGCCACCGATGCCGGCCGTGAAGACCATCGGCTCCAGCGGTCAGATCGCTCTCGGTAAGGAATACGCCGGCAGACACGTCCTCATCGACGAGGTGGAACCCGGCGTGTGGGTCGTGAAGCTCGGCGACTTCATTCCAGACAGCGAGCGCTGGCTGCATGAGCCCGAAGCGAGCCGATCGCTCGAGCGAGCGATCGCCTGGGCCGAAAAGCATCCACCGCGCAAGACGAGCCTCGAGAGTCTTGCAAAGCGGCTCAAGAAGTGAGGAGCAGCCGGGGCTCGATCCGGCTCGATCTCAACAACAGCGAGTTTCAACAGCAGTTCTTTTTCCTCGAGAAGGCCGATGCTCTTTCCGTAATCGGTGCCCTGCGGAAGTTATCTCGGATGTCTTGGAAGCAGGTCTATCAGGATCCGGGAGTACGGTGGGAAGCGATCGCCTCGAAAGTCGGCCCGGCTGGCGGCCGTCTCTACTCTCTGAGGCTGGGCAAGGGCTTTCGCGCGGTCGCCTGCCGCCAGGATGACTGGCTGCGAATCCTGTCGCTTCACCCCTGACCACGACCCAGCATACGAATGAGCTCGGCACTCAGATGGGACGAGCGGGTGACAAAAGTCCGTGTCGTCAGCTCTGGTCAGCTGGTCGATGCCCGTTCCTCGCGCCGATCCGGCGATCCCGCGAGAAGCTGCGCGCGGGGGGGCCGCTGGTCGTTGTGTCGCCGGTTGCGCCGGTACGCCTCCAGAAACCGCGCGTCCTCCGCATAGGTCGTCGGATAGACGGGCGGGACGGGTCGCGGGATCATGTCCGGGTCCACGTTGACGAAGGTGAAGACGCAGGTGTTCGAGAGAGCCCTCGTGACGCGGTCCCGGCTGACGCGCTCGATGTTGACCTCGACGCAGATCGAACTCGCGCCCGTGTACACGACACGGCTGACGAAGTGGAGCTTGTCCCCCAAACGCACCGGCTGGAGGAAGTTGATTCGATTCACGCGGATGATGACCGGACGGTCGGGGGCGATCTCCTCGGAGTTGATCGACGCGAGCTCATAGGCCCGCCGCACGAGATACCCCCCGAAGATCTTCTGCGGCACGTTTTCCTGCTCCGGGTACATCCGTTCCCAGTTGCTGGTCACGAGCTCCGATACCAGACGCCCCGAGAAGCCCGGCTGATCCTGTTCCGCATGGATGCCGGACAGCAGGGCGTACTCCTCGCGGCTGGGCGGCTCGGTGGCGGCGGCCTGCTCCTTGCGATAGCTCTCCCGCCGCGCGATGGCCTTGTCGTACCGCCGTTTCTCGAGCTCGTCCGCGTACTCGAGCGGCTGGAGCGGCACGCTGCGGCTCGCCTCCCCTTGCCCGCTGCGAGCGACCATCGTGAAGTAGCAGGAGGCCAGGTGGATCGGGCTCGCGCCCGGGTGCTCGATCCGGATGCCCACCTCGGCCGAAGTGCGCCCGACGTAGTTGATCCGTGCATGGAGGGCGAGGTCCCGCGTGACGTCCGGCGGCTCGCGCAGAAGGATGTTGTCGATGGCCGCGGTGACGACGCGCCCGTCCGGCACCACGCGGCGCGTGTAGGAGAGGGCGGTCTCTTCGGCCAGCTCGTCTAAGACTTCGAGTAGCAGGTCGAACCGAAGGTTCCCCGCCAGTGGCTCATCCACGACCGTGAATCGCCGCCTCAAAGCGGCGTCGGTCGCGAAAGAAAGTGTCAGATCCCGGGACGTGTCGATGGGTCGTGTCATCCGTAGTCCTCCGGAAAAAAGGGGAAAGGGACGAAACACTGCAAAACGAAAGCCATGGAAGCGTCCTCCTCCGTGACCCGCCGCAGGCCGACCGGGAGCGGGAAGGCTTCAGACCGACCGGGAGCGGGAAGCAGTGGATCGACCGGGAGCGGGAGGGCCAGTGAGGCGGGCGCCGCCCTCGGCCGCCCGGGGCCGTAAGCAGTGTCCCGGATCGCCGCGACATCCCCTCCGGCGCCCGAGTCGGGTTACTCTGGTGGCTCCACACGAATGCTCCGAACGAAATTGTCTGAAACGGGACGCCCTCCACGCTTCCTCGGGACCGCCTCGGCCCGATCTTCCCGAGTTCTCGCCGCGGGCTCCGCGGCTTTTCTCGTCGTCCTGCTCGCTCTCCTCGGCTCCGCCGCAGGCCAGCCGACGGCGACCGTCGTCTGGCGCGGCGCGTCTCATCCGATAGCGGTCTCCGGCGGAGACTTCAGCGTCGGCGACGCCGCGCGTGCTCTCGGCTTCACTGTCTCGCGCGACACGACTTCGGGCGTGCTGACGATTTCGGGTTATGGTCACCAGCTCCTTGCCGGGCCCGGGACGGTACAGGTGCCCGTGGATCAGCGCACCGTCGAGATCTCCCGACCCATCCGCGCGGTCGCCGGGGTCCTGTATGCGCCGATGGACTTTTTCGCCAGGGCGCTGTTTCCGCTCGCCGGAGCGAGCGGGACGTACGACGCGTCGACCCGCGTCTGGACGGTCGAGCAATCGGGAGGGGCGCCGCCGGGGAACGTCACTCCGGGCCCGGTGTCGGTCGAGGTCGCCGTGGTGCACGTCGATCCGACGACGCAGGTGGTGATGCGCGAGTCGGCTCCGGCGCGGATCATGCCGCGAATCGTGGAGTCGGGGCTGCAGATCCGCTGGCTGGACCGGAAGATCACCGCTCCCTTTGCGGAGCGCCGCTACGACGACCCGCTCGTCTCGGCGGTGCGCTTCGAAGGAGAGACCGCCACCGTCCTCTTCCGCGAGCCCGGGCTGACCGCGCACGCGTATCCGCTCACCGATCCCGACCGCATCGTCGTGGAAGTGGGACGTCTCGTCGAGACACCGGCGATCGAGCCCGCTGCGCCGCCGCCGGCGGCGGTGCCGGCGATCACGATCGTCCTGGACCCGGGGCACGGAGGGACCGAGACCGGCGCGGTCGGCCCGGGAGGAGTCCAGGAAAAGGACGTCACGCTTCAGATCGCACGGAGGCTCGCCGCGGCGATTCCGAAGGTCGTCTCGAGCCGGATCGTCCTGACCCGGGACTCCGACAGCGCGATCTCACTCGACGACCGCACCTCGCTCGCCAACCACGAGAAAGCGAACCTGTTCCTCTCGCTGCACGCGAACTCCTCGCGCGCGCCGGGCGCGCACGGCTCGGAGACCTACTATCTGTCGCTCGAGTCTTCGGACCGCCTGGCTCAGGAGGTCGCACGGCGGGAGAACGAGACTCCTCTCGACGTCCCGGGTGCCGTCCCGCAGAACGCGGACCTCGATTTCATCCTGTGGGACCTCGCGCAGAGCGCTCATCTGAACGAATCGAGCCGGCTGGCGGAAGCGATCCAGACTCAGCTGAACGTCGTCTCGAAGACCGAGAACCGCGGGATCAAACAGGCGCCGTTCCGGGTGCTGGCCGGCGCGACGATGCCGGCGGTGCTCGTCGAGGTCGGTTTCATCTCCCACCCGGAGGAGGAGAAGCAACTCCGTTCCGCGACGTTCCAGGAGAGCGTCGCGAACGCGATCGCGAAGGCGGTCGGCGAGTTCTTTGCCCGGCGCAGGACGGGGGCTCCCTCCGACGCGCCGATGCCCGGGACGACGCCCTCGCCCGCTCGATGAGCCGCCGCGCCGCGGCGCTCCTCCTCATTGCAATGGTCGCGACGGTCGGTGGCCTGATGCTCCTGACCCACCAACCGAGGTCGGCTCCACCGGTCCGACGGCGGTCCCCGCTCCCTTTCCTGCGCGTGAGCCCGGCGACGGTCGGCGCGGTGACGCCCCTGCCGGGCGGACAAACCGCTCCCCAGGAAGCGGTTCGGGTGACGCTCTTTTTCCCCGACGCTGCCCAGGGCAAGCTCCATCCCGAGGAACGGGACATCCCGAAGCCGGCGAGTCCCGGAGCGTTCGTGCGCGTGCTCTTCGGCGAGCTCGCGGAAGGGCCCACCCGCCCCGAGCTGATCAAGGTGATTCCGCCGCGCATCCAGCTCCGCAACGGGTTCCTGATGCCCGGAGGACTGGCCATCCTCGACCTCGCCGTAGACTCCAGCCTGTCGTTCGGCTCGGCGGAGGAGCTTTCGATCGTCGCCTCACTCGTGAACACAGTCCTCCAGAACGTCGCGAGCACCGAGCGGGTACGGATCCTGGTCAACGGCGAGCCGGCGGAGTCGCTCGGCGGTCACCTGGATCTGACCCGACCACTCACGTTCGTGCGGAGCGAGCTCGCGCCGTGACGCGAACGGTCCCGCGTCCCGACGGCCGGAAACCGGCGGAGATGCGGCCGGTCTCGATCGACACGGACGCGATCCGGCACGCGGAGGGCTCGGCGCTGATCGCGCTGGGCGACACGCGCGTTCTCTGCGTCGCGTCGGTCGAAGACCGGGTCCCGGCCTTCCTCAAGGGGAGCGGAAGCGGCTGGGTCACCGCCGAATACGGAATGCTCCCACGGGCGACGCACACCCGCTCGGCCCGCGAGGCCGCGACGGGACGCCAGGGCGGACGCACCCACGAGATCCAGCGCCTGATCGGAAGGTCGCTTCGCAGCGTGGTCGAGCTGCGCGGGTTGGGCGAGCGGACGGTCACCCTCGACTGCGACGTTCTCCAGGCCGACGGCGGCACTCGCTGCGCCGCCATCACCGGCGCCTGCGTGGCGCTTGCCATCGCGCTCGGGAAGCTGGTGCGGGAGCGGACGATCCCCCGCTGGCCCCTTCGGGAGACGGTCGCAGCGGTCTCGGTGGGAGTCTGCGCCGGACAGGCCGTGCTCGATCTCGCGTACGTGGAGGATTCGGAAGCGGACGTGGACTTCAACATCGTCGGGACCGAGTCCGGCGCGTTCGTCGAGGTGCAGGGGACCGCCGAGCGCCGTCCGTTCTCCGAGGAGAGGCTGATCGAGCTGCTCGGCCTGGCGCGCAAAGGCTTGAAAAAGCTCGCGGCTCTGCAGGAAGAGGTCCTCGAGCGCCATCTCGCGGACATCGAAACCTAGAACCTGGGGGGACAGACCACGGTTTCCGCCCAATGCGGGCCAGACCTCGAGAACATCAGAAACCGTGGTCTGCCCCCGGCGACCCCTTTCCGGCCGCGCGGGGGATAGAATTTGGTCGAGTGAATGCGCTCAAGGAGGTTGAAGTATGAGAAGGAATCTCTGGATTCTGGTTGCAGCGGCTTTCATCTTCTCGGCCGGCGTCCTCGCGGCGGGCGAGAAGGCGGGCGAGGAGAAGACGGCCGCAGGCAAGATGCCGGCGCACACGATGTACGCGCCCGCCGACATCAAGTGGACGGACGCGCCGCCGATCCTGCCCCCGGGCGCGAAAGCGGCGGTGCTGGACGGCGACCCGAGCCAGCCGGGCTACTTCGCGATGAGGCTCAGGGTGCCCGACGGCTACAAGATCATGCCTCACTGGCATCC
>DASWIB010000222.1:0-19900 GCA_036397915.1 Thermoanaerobaculia bacterium
CGAAGGTCTCCTTGACGGACCGAATTGCCTCGCCGCTCGCCGTGCGGGTCGTCTTTTCGCCGGGGCGCGCGCTCTCGACGAGAGTGACGAGCTCCTCCGGCGGGTCGACCAGAAGGACGCGGTCCGGCTCGGCGAGGCCGAGACGCGCGACGAGCTCTGCGGGATTCTTGAGGAGCGCCATTTCGGACGACTCAAGGGTCGAGACCTAACTTAGAGCCTTGCGGTCCCCTACATACTCTGTCGGTGGGGGACCTTGCGGTCCCCCACACCCCCTGGATCCAAACCTCCGAGATTGGCACGAGCTTCGCTGTGGAGTTGTCGGGCCGCCTCCGGTGGCTCGATCGAAGAGGAGGAGACGACATCATGCTCTGGACCATTTTCATCATCCTGCTGATTCTCTGGCTCCTGGGTTTGATCTCGGGCTACACGATCGGCGGCTTCGTCCACATTCTTCTCGTCATCGCAGTCGTCGTTCTCATCATTCGGCTGATTCAGGGCCGCCCCGTCGTCTGACCCGAGCGACCCCGGTTTTCCGAAGAGCCCCGAATGGCGGGGCTCTTCGTTTCTCGAGGGCTCGAAGACCGTTCCGGCCGACCCGTTCAGGTCCTCTCGCGCCGGTAAGCGCGAAGGAACACCCACACGAGATACGCCAGAAAGGCCCCGCCCATCGCGAGCACGAGCGCGCCGGCGGAAGGCATGGACTTTCTCAGGACCAGGTAGAGGAGGACGAAAACGATCGCGAACGCTACGATCGAAATGATTCCTGCGGCGAGCAGAACCGAGCGGGTACGCGCGGGCTTCTTCGCCTCCCAGGGAAGGACTTTCATCATCTCGAGCTGCCGCGCCGCATCGAGTGGGATCGCGGGCCGCTCGACCCACCGGAGCGAGTCCGGCTCCGAGAAGCCTTCCTTCAGGTCCGGCGGAAACGCCTCGCCGCAGTACAGGCAATGCTCGAGCCGCCACGCGGCGATCGGCCGGTGGCAGCGCGGGCATCGGGGTCCCGGCGTCGCGGAGCTCATCTGATCGGCATTTGTCTCTGGATCAAGTGATTATACGGACGTCTGTCGTTAGACTCTCGCCAGGGGGTGCGGGGGACCGCAAGGTCCCCCGCCGACAGGTACTCGAACAATTTTATCGGTGCGGGGGACCGCAAGGTCCCCCGCCGACAGATTACTCGGACATACTTTTAGCCCCGAAGGTAAAGCGGGTAGCTCGAAGCCAATAGCCAGGGGGTTCGGGGACCGCAAGGTCTCCCGCAAAAAGATTACTCGGACACACAGGTAATGAAGATTCCGGTCGGCGTTCTCGGCGCAACGGGAACCGTGGGTCAGCGGTTCATCGAAAGGCTGTCTGCGCATCCGTGGTTCGAGATCGTCGCGCTTGCTGCGTCGCACCGCTCGGCCGGACGGCCCTATGCGGAGGCCGTCCGCTGGAGGCTTTCCTCGCCCCTCCCGGATCGGATCGCGCGGATGGAAGTCCAGGGCGTCCTCGACGAGCTGCCGTGCCGCGCCGTGTTCTCGGCGCTCGACGCCGCGACGGCGCGTGAGGCCGAGCCGCTCTTCGCGGGCCGGGGCGTCTTCGTCTTCTCGAACGCCTCGGCCCATCGGATGGACGAGGACGTGCCGCTTCTCATCCCGGAGATCAATCCGGACTCGCTCTGCCTGCTCGAGACTCAACGCGCGCGGCGCGGCTGGACGGGGGCGCTCGTGACGAACGCGAACTGTTCCGCCATGTTCCTGACGATGGCGCTCGCGCCGCTCGATCGCGCCTTCGGGGTGGAGAGGACGTTCGTCTCGACGATGCAGGCCGTTTCGGGCGCGGGCTACCCCGGCGTCCCGTCTCTGGACATTCTCGGCAACGTGATCCCCGACATTCCAGAGGAGGCCGAGAAGATCGAACGCGAGGTCGCGAAGATCCTGGGCGGCGCGCGCGACGGAGCCGCGGCGACGATCGCGGTTTCGGCGATGACGTATCGGGTTCCGGTCGAGGATGGCCACACGGAGGCCGTTTCCGTCGAGCTCGCGCGAAAGGCATCCGCTGCCGACGTCGAGTCTGCATGGGAAGAGTTTCGCGGCCGCGAGGATGTCCGCTCTCTCCCGTCGGCGCCGCGACAACCGGTCGTCTACACCCGCGAACAACACAGGCCCCAGCCCCGGCGCGACGTCGACGCGGGCGAGGGAATGTGCACGATCGTCGGTGGGCTGAAGCCGTGCCGGCTGCTCGACTGGAAGTTCACCGCGCTCGGCCACAACACGATCCGCGGAGCGGCGGGCGCGTCGATCCTGAACGCCGAATGTGCCGTGGCCAGGGGGCTTTTTTCGTGAGCGGCGAGCGGCGGGCGGTGAGCCTGGAGCCTGCTTTCTTCGGCTAACGGCTAACGCCCAGCATGATCGTCCAGAAGTTCGGCGGCACGTCGCTCGAGGACGCGCCGGCGCTCGAGCGCGCCTGCACGATCGTCGCCCGAGCGCGCGAACGACGTCCGGTCGTGGTGGTCTCGGCCATGGGCGAGACGACGGACCGCCTCATCGATGCGCTCGAGCTTGCAGCGGCCGGCGAGGAGTCGCGCGCGCTCACTGGCCTCACGCGGCTGCAGCGTGACACTGAGCGGCTGGTGCGGGAATTCTTCGGGAACGAAGCTCGGTCGGTCGAGGAGGAGATCGCGCCGCTCTTCGAGGAGCTCGTGCGAATGGCACGCGCCGTGGCGGTTCTGCGATCCGTTCCGCCCGCGGGACGCGACCACTTCCTCGCTCACGGGGAGATGACGGCGGCAGCGGTCGTGGCACGGGCCCTCGCTTCGAAGTCCCTTCCCGCCATCGGAGTGGATTCCCGGGAGATCGTGGTGACCGACGATCGATTCGGCCGCGCGCAGCCGGACTTCGAGGAGACGGAGCGACGAGTCCGGAACCGCATCGCTCCGATCTGCGACAGCGGCGCGATCCCGGTCGCGCCGGGATACATCGGATCGAGCCCTGCCGGCGCGACGACGACGCTCGGGCGCGGCGGCTCGGACTACACGGCGGCACTCCTCGGCGCCGCGCTCGGAGCCGAAGCGGTAGAGATCTGGACCGACGTCGACGGGATGATGACCGCCGACCCGAGAGTCGTCTCCGCCGCGCAGCCGATCGAGACGATCTCGTTCGAAGAAGCCTCCGAGCTCGCGTATTTCGGCGCGCGTGTTCTCCATCCGCTCACCCTCGCGCCGGCGATCGAGAAGGGCATTCCGGTGCGCGTAAAGAACTCGAGACGCCCCGAGTTTCACGGGACCGAGATCCGCGCCTCGGCGGTGTCGAGCGGCGACCGCGTCCGCTCGATCGCCTTCAAGAAGGGGATCGCCACGGTGGACGTCGAGACCAGCCGGATGCTCATGGCCTCCGGGTTCCTCCGGACCCTCTTCGAAGTCTTCGCTCGCTGGGAGACCCCGGTCGACATGGTGACGACCTCGGAGATCTCCGTCTCGGTCACCGTGGACGATCTCTCCCGGCTCCCCGAGGTCCGTCGCGACCTCGAGAAGCTGGCGCAAGTAGAGGTCGCCCGCGACCGCGCGATCGTGTGCCTGGTGGGGCAGGACATCAAGTTCACGCCCGGAATCGCGGCGCGGATCTTCCGGACCATCGAGGACGTGAACGTCCTGATGATCTCGCAGGGCGCTTCGCGGCGGAACGTGTCATTCGTGGTTCACGAGCGGGACGTGGAAGAGGTGGTCCGTCGCCTTCACGTGGAATTCTTCGAAAAACCGTGAAGCGATAGAATCCGTCCGTCATTCTGAGGTCCTGTACGGCCGAAGAATCCCTCCGAAATAGTGAGATCCTTCGGCTCCGCTCAGGATGACAGGGAGGGCCGGGGCCTGCGTTTCGGCATCGTCGGAGCGGGCAAGATGGGCTGCGAGATCGAAGCGATGGCGGTACGCCGCGGGCACGACGTGGTCTGGAAGCTCGACTCTCACGAGAACCCCGGCGCCGCGGGGCTGACCTCGGAGCGCCTCTCCGAATCAGACGTCGTCTTCGAGTTCACGAATCCAACCGCCGCGCCGGAGAACCTTCTGACACTCGCGCGCGAAGGCGCAACGGTCGTCTGTGGCACGACCGGCTGGGACCGCGAGCTGCCCCGAGTCGCCGACACGTTCCGGGCGGGCGGCGGCGCGCTCGTCCACTCCGCCAACTTCTCGGTGGGAGTTCGGCACTTCTTCGAGCTCGCCCGGGTCGCGGCGGTTCTCTATCCGGCTGCCGGCTACGCCGCATTCCTCGTCGAGGAGCACCACGCGGAAAAGCGCGACGCCCCGTCGGGCACCGCGCGCCGGATCGCGCGGATCATCGAGGCCGAGTCGGGGCACGCGCTGCCGGTC
Organism: Thermoanaerobaculia bacterium; assembly: GCA_036397915.1. Classification (GTDB taxonomy): domain Bacteria; phylum Acidobacteriota; class Thermoanaerobaculia; order UBA5066; family Gp7-AA6; genus Gp7-AA6. Next base: position 4,343 of record DASWIB010000222.1, read on the forward strand.
TCGAGCGTGCGAGCCGGGACGGTTCCGGGACTGCACCGCCTGGTCTTCGAGTCGCCCGAGGACGAGGTCGAGCTCGTACACCGCGCGCGCGGGCGGGCAGGTTTCGCGAAAGGCGCCGTCTGGGCCGCGGAACGGATCGCGGGTCGGCAGGGAGTTTTCGAGTTCGGAGAGCTGCTCGGCGAGGTGCGGTAGGAGAGCGGGATCAGGTTATAACCTAACCCCGCTTTGTTGGAGGAGAGGAGGACTTGATCGTGTATCGCGTGGATTGGAAGGGCTGCGGGACGGCGCTCGTCACGCCGTTCGACGACAAAGGGCGTATCGACTTCCGCGCGATCGCCAAACTCGTCGACTGGCAGATCGAGCAGAATATCGGCTTCCTCGTCCCGTGCGGAACGACGGGAGAGTCCGCGACGCTCTCGGGCGAGGAGAGAAAGGCGGTCACCGCCGCCGTGGTCCGGGCCGCGGCCGGCCGCGTACCGGTGATCGCGGGCGCCGGCGGAAACCACACGGCGAAAGCGGTCTTCTGGGCGCGCGACGCGGAGGCGGCCGGCGCCGACGGGATCCTCTCGGTTTCGCCGATGTACAACAAACCGTCGCCCGACGGTCTCGTGCGCCACTTCGAAGCGATCGCCGAGGCGACCGACCTGCCGATCGTCGCCTACAACGTGCCGACCCGAACCGGCACCGACATGGACGTGGACACGATTCTCCGGCTGGCGGAGATTCCGCGGCTCGTGGCTCTCAAGGAGGCTTCTCCGAACTTCGGCAAGATCGCGCGGCTCATGACGGTGCTCCCGGAGGACTTCGTCGTCTTCTCGGGTGAGGACTCGACCGCTCTCGCGCTGATCGCGCTCGGCGGCCGCGGGGTGATCTCCGTCGCGTCGAACGAGATCCCCGCCGAGATGAGCGCGCTCTGCGCGGCCGCGCTCTCGGGGAAGTGGGACGAAGCGCGGAAGCTCCAACGGAAGTACCTCGCGCTCATGGAGATGAACTTCTGGGAATCGAGCCCGGGCCCGGTCAAGTGCGCGCTCGCCGCGATGGGGCTGTGCGGGGACACCTTGCGGCTGCCGCTCGTTCCCGTTCGCGACGACACGCGGCGGCGGATCGAGAGGCAGCTCGGCGGGTTGAAGCTCCTCCCGAAGAAAGCCGCCGCGGCGCGGTGACTAAGAGAGTGACCGAGTACTTGTCGGCGGCGGACCTTGCAGTCTTCCACACCAATGAGATTGTTGAGTACTTGTCGGCGGGGGACCTTGCGGTCTCCCGCACCCCCTAGGTTTTGGCTCCATGCCGCGTGACCGTGAAGCGCTCGCACGATCGATCGAGGCCGCCGCGGCCGATCCCGAACGCCACGAACCGAAGGACCTCCGCAGCCTCTTCGACGAGTTCAAGGCGGGGCTGAACGACGGGTCGATTCGCGCGGCCGAGAAGGAGGACGGCCGCTGGGTCGTTCGGCCGTGGGTCAAGAAGGGGATCCTCCTCGGCTTCCGCGTCGGCGCGCTCGTCGAGCTTCCGGTCGGAGGCGGATTCCCGTTCTTCGACAAGGACACGTTCCCGGTCAAGGCGCTGCGGCTCGACTCCGGTGTGCGGATCGTACCCGGCGGGACGGCGGTGCGGGACGGCTGCTACGTTGCGCGGGGGGTCACCATCATGCCGCCTTCGTACGTCAACGTCGGCGCGTGGGTCGGCGAAGAGACGCTCGTCGACTCCCACGTTCTGATCGGTTCCTGTGCGCAGATCGGGCGGCGGGTGCACGTGTCGGCGGGCGCGCAGATCGGCGGGGTTCTCGAACCGGTGGGGGAGCTGCCGGTCATCGTGGAAGACGAGGTCTTGATCGGCGGCAACTGCGGCGTGTACGAGGGCGCGATCGTCCGCGACCGAGCCGTGCTCGCCTCCGGCGTCATCTTGACGGGAGGCACTCCCGTGTACGACCTCGTCCGCGGCGAGGAGTACCGAAAACGTCCCGGCCGGCCTCTCGAGATCCCCTCCGGCGCCGTCGTGGTGCCGGGGTCGCGCGCGATCCGTCAGGGGAAAGGGGCCGAGTGGGGCCTGTCGCTGCAGACGCCGGTGATCGTCAAGTACCGGGACGAGAAGACCGAAGCGTCGGCGACTCTGGAGGATCTGTTGCGGTAGCGGGACACGGGAAGGCGACAAGGGACACGAGAGAAGATCATCTCCTTTTCTGTCCCGCGTCCCGTATTCCGGCTTAGGATTCGTCCATGGCCTGGGACACCGAGGAGATCCGCCGCGGGCGCGAGGACGACTGGTTCCGCCAGAACGAGCAGAAAATGATCGAGGCGGCCCGCAAGCGCCGCGAACAGACGGAGCAGGCGAGCCGGAGCACCGAAGAGGACGCGCGTCGCAAGCTCCACTGGCGCAAGTGCCCCAAGTGCGGCAGCGACATGGGCGTCGAGAACATCTCCGGGATCGAGATCGAGAAGTGCTCCTCGTGCGAAGGCATATTCTTCGATCGCGGGGAGCTCGAGCAGCTCCTCTTGCAGCACGGCAGCGAGCGACGCGGATTCTTTCGCCGGCTCCTCGGCTTTGCCGAAGAGGGGACCCCCCCCAAGTCCTGAGTTCGGGTCCCCACGCCGGGGGTTCGGGGGACCGCAAGGTCCCCCGCTGAGATTACTCGGACAGACACCTAGCTCCGACTCGAATTTGGTCAGGACCTTCGCACCCACCGTTTCGGACTCGTCCAAAACGAGAATCGAACCGGCCGTCCCCGCCGCTTCAGGCGGCCGAACGCGACGAGGTGATGCGTCGTCGCCGGGTCGCGAGCGAGCTCGTGGTCTTCGATCGCGAGTATCGCGGCGACGAAGCGGTATCCCTCCGGCGACGCGGTCCACTCCGGTTTGACGCACGGAAATACGAGGTCGGCGATCTGACCGCCGTAGGGTTTCCAGGCGACGATGTCGAAGTGCTCGCGCACGAAGTGCGGGATTTCGGCGGAGCGGATCGCTTCGGAGGGATCGTTCACCTCGACGGGGGCCTCGAGCCGCTCGCGCGTCCTGGCTTCGGGCGGGACCATGTCGAGGACGCTCTGGGCAAGGTCCAGATCGCGCGGTCGCCAGGTGTGCCGCGAAGGCCCTACGTACTCGTCCAGATAGAGGGCCCCGCGCGGCTTCAGTCCGAGGGCAAGCCGGCGAAAGAGACGCTCGAGCCGCGAGACGTGATGGAGCGCCGCGTGGAACATCGCGATGTCGTATCGGTACCGCGGCACCATCGGATCGTCGAAGTTACCGGTTCGATAATGCAAGCAGGCAGACAGGCTTTCGCGCTCGGCCTCCTGGCGCGCTTCGTCGAGAGACTTCTCGGAGACGTCGAACGCATCGATCGTCTTGACGATGTCGGTGCGGATCGCGCACCGCTCGAAGGCGCCCGTGCCGCATCCCCAGGAGACGCCGCGCTCGAACGGCTCTTCCACGTGAACGCGCCGGAACCAGTCGAGCGGCCACTCCCGAGGTGAGCCGGAGACGCGGCAGTTGATCGCTTCCCGGCAGAGGGGATGTGCCATCCAGAAGGCCGGATCGCGCATCTTCTCGCGGTTCGCGTCCCAGTACTCGCCGGCACGACTCGTGAGAACGCCTTCGGATCGCACGCCTCTCTCGATACGGAGAGACGACCCCGGCTATCTAAGAGTCTGTCCGAGTATCTGTCGGTGGCGGACCTTGCGGTCCCCCACGCCCCCTAGCAGCCGGCCCCGGCCGGTCTACTTTGGACTTCGGACCTTGGACTTTGGACTGATTTCGGCGACGCGGCGGAAGTAGTCGGCGAACGCCGCCATTCCTCCCTCGGCCTGGGCCCAGTCGTAATTCTCGTTCGGCGCGTGGTAGCCGTGTTCGGGCAGCGACAAACCGAGAAAGAAAACGGGTGCCTTGAAGACCCGTTCCATGGAGAGCACGGCGCCGATCGAGCCGCCCTCGCGGACGAAGACCGGCTCCTTGCCGAATCCGAACTTCATCGCCGCTCGGATCGCGTCGGCGTACGGTCCCGTCGTTTTTCCCTGGTAGGCCGGAAGCTCGTGCTCCGCCGAGACCTTCACATCCGGGTTCTTCTGCTTCACGAAGTTCGTGACGAGCCGAACGATCTTCTTCGGATTCATGTTCGGAACGAGCCGGCAGGAGACGATTGCAGTCGCCTTGGGGGGGATGATCGTCTTGACGCCGGGCCCCTGATAGCCGCCGGCGATGCCGTGGACCTCGAAAGTCGGCATCATCCAAACGCGCTTCATGATCTCGAGCGCGTCGTCGACTCGAAGCGAGCGGAACAGGTGATCGCGTTTGAAGTCGCGCGTCGTGAAGCCGCAGTTCTTCAAATCCTCGAGCTCCCGTTTCGTTGGAGGGGCGACGTCGGCGTAGAAGCCGGGGATCTTCACGCGCCCCGTTTTTCCGTCGACGCATTCCGCGATCAACTGACAGAGCTCGGTGACCGGGTTGCGGGCCGCGCCGCCGGCCGTTCCGGAGTGCTGGTCGGTCTCGCCGGTTTGCAGCGTAAAGCGGAAGCCTTGCAAGCCGCGCAGTCCCGCCGGTTGCGCCGGCCGCTCGCGGGAGACCCAGACCGTGTCGGAGACGACCACGGAGTCCGTGGCGAACTCCTTGGCGTTCTCCTTGATCGTCGACTCGAAGTGCGGGCTGCCGATCTCCTCCTCGAACTCCCAGAGGAGACGGATGTTCACCGGGACGTCGTGCTCCCACGCGTAGCGGGCGCCGAAAAGCGTGGTCACCGCCGGACCCTTATCGTCCGTCGTGCCGCGGCCGAAGTAGCGGTCCCCCTTTCTTACGAAATCGAAGGGCGGGGTCTCCCAGTCGGGACCTTCGGCGGGCTGGACGTCGAGGTGGTTGTATACGGTCACCGTCGGGAGGCTCGCGCCGCGATCGAAGCGGCCGTACACGATCGGATGTCCCTTGGTGTCGTAGAGGCGGGCCTTCGCGCCGCACGACTCGAGCAGCGAGACGGCGTATTCCGCGCCACGCCGCACGTCTGGCTTTCGTTCCGGTTCGACGGAGATCGTGGGAATCTCGACGATTCGCTCGAGGATCTTTTCGAACTCGTCGCGCTGTCCGGCTGCGTATTCCTTCAGGTTTTCCTTTGCGAAAGCGCTCGGCATCAGGGTCTCCTCCCGTGCAAAAGACGGCGATTCTATCGAAGCACCCGATCTGACCTAGCCAGGGGGTTCGGGGGACCGCAAGGTCCCCGACAAAAGACTACCCGGCAACTCTCCAGGGGGTTCGGGGGACCGCAAGGTCCCCCGACGATGAATTGCTCGGACACACACTTTGACTCTGCACTTATTTCCTCTTTGCCGGTCGAGAGGCCTTCGGCTTCTTCTTCTGGACGGCCCGGGAGGCGCTCTTCTTCGCGGGCGCGGATGCTTTCCGGCGACCGGCGGCCGCGCTCTTCGAAACAGCCTTCTGTTTTTTCGCGGACGGCTTCCCGGCAGCCGCCATTGCCTTCTTCGCCGCCTGCTTCGCTGCCGCTGCCGTGCGACGCGCAACCGCTGCCGCCTCCTTCTTCTCGAGCGCGCGCGCCTGCGCTTCCCGCTCCAGTTGGGCAAGTCGGTCCGCGAGCTCCGGCACCGTGACGATCGCCGCCTTCGGGAGCCGCTTGTGGACGATCTCGAGCCGGTCCTCCGGCACGTGGAGAAGGTAGAGAGCGGCCTCGCGGGTCTCGCGCGCTTTGGAGATGTAGTCGGCGGTCTCGAGCGCGTGCGAAGGGGCGTGCGTGAAGTCGACCGCGACGACGGTCGGCTTCTCCCGCTTCGCGATCTCCCAGAACCCCGGCCAGCGCGGTTCGGACACCATCACGTGCGCGCCGCTCTTCGCGAGCTTCTGGACGCGGCTCGCCCGTTCGTCGCTCTCGAAATGCAGAAAGAGAAGACTCATTGATGGATTGAACTGACTATAGCAGCGTCGCTCTCTTCCGCCGCGGCGTCGGCACCGCCTCGGCTTCGTCTTCCCGGTAATGTGTTCCTTGCGAAACCCGGTTGTCCGACGCCGACAGGTGGATCGCGAGCGCCGTCTGGACCCCGTTGCGGAGCCCGAGCAGCTCGTCGGACATCGTTCCGCGGCGGTAGAAGTTCTCGATCTCGTCCCGGAGCTCCCCGAGAATCCGGCCGGCCCGGTCGAGGCGCTTCTCCGAGCGCAGCAGCCCGACGTAGTTCCACATCGTGTGCCGCACGACGAGCCAGTCCTGGGTGATCAGGGCCGGATCGACCGGCTCGAACTCGGGTTCCCAGGGGCGGACCTCGACTCGCCGCCGGAGGGACTCGGAGCGAATCGATCGAACGGCCGCCTTCCCGGCCCTCCACCCCCAGAGAAGGCCCTCGAGAAGGGAGGTCGAGGCGAGCCGGTTGGCCCCGTGGACGCCGCTGCACGCTACTTCGCCGGCGGCGCGCAGGTGCTCGAGCGTCGTCGCGCCGTCGAGATCAACCGACACGCCGCCGCAGGCGTAGTGGGCCGCCGGGACGACCGGTATCGGGCCGGCAGTCAGGTCGAACCCGTGCTCGAGACAGTGACGGGTGAGCCCCGGGAACCGCTCCCGGATCCAGCCGGGCGGCTTGTGGGAGATGTCGAGCAACGCGTACGGCTCGTCCCGTTCGAGCATGCGCTGGTGGATCGCGCGAGCGACGACGTCGCGGGGCGCGAGCTCGGCGTCGGGATGGATCTCGCGCAGGAAGGGATTTCCGGCGGCGTCGGTGATCCGCGCTCCCTCCCCGCGCAGTGCCTCGGTCAACAGGAGCCGCCCCTTCGGGTGAACGAGCGCCGTGGGATGGAACTGGATGAACTCGAGGTTGAGCAAGCGCGCGCCCGCGCGCCGCGCCATTGCGACGCCGTCGCCGCGCGCCCCCTGCGGGTTCGTCGTGTGCAGGTAGACCTGCCCGAGGCCGCCGGTCGCGAGAATCGTCTCCCGAGCGTTCAAAGGCCGGACCTCGCCGGTCTCGCGCTCGAGCAGGTGCGCCCCAACGACGGTCGGCGCATCGTAGCGGTCCGTCGCATCGAGCGAGTCGTGGGAGAGGGTGAGCAGGTCGACCGCCGTCGTGCCGACCAGCCACCGCACGCTCTTCTCTCGCCGACAGGCATCGAGGAGCGTGCGTTCGATGGGGGCGCCTGTCTCATCCTTGACGTGGAGCACCCGCGCGACCGAATGCGCCCCCTCGAGCGTCCAGTGGAAGTCGTTTCCCTCGCGGTCGAACGGTACGGCGAGCTCCTCGATCAAGAGCTCCCGCACGAGATCCGGTCCCTCCCGCGCGATCGAATCGACCGCCTCCGGATCGCACAGGCCATCGCCCGCCCGGCGGATGTCGGCGGCGAGGAGTTCCGGCGAGTCGCCGGGCGGGCGCGCGACGATGCCGCCCTGCGCGTAGAAGGTGTTGCTCTCGAACGGCTCATGCGCGCGCGTCACGAGCGTTACCTCGACTCCCTCGCGGGCAGCGGCGAGGGCCGCCGCGCATCCGGCGACGCCGGTGCCGAGCACGAGGACTTCCGTCGCGTCCTTCATCGGATGAAGGAATCTTTGTCCCCGCCGGGGAGAGGGACGCCCTTTTCCGCCGGCATCTCGATCTCGAGCGAGATGTCCGCCGCCGTCACGGAATGCGTCAGCGCGCCGACCGAGATCGAGTCGACGCCCGCGAGCGCGTACTCCCGAACCGTTGCGAGCGTCACGTTGCCCGACGCCTCGATCGCCTGCGACCGGGCGCCATTGCGCGCGAGCCCCACCCAGCGACCGACCGTCTCGGGAGACTGGTTGTCGATCAGCAGCACGTCGGCGCCGGCCTCGACCGCCTCGCGCAAGTCATTCTCCGACTCGATCTCCACTTCGACGGCCATCCCTGCCGGGGCGGATCGCCGCACGGCGTCGAGAGCCGGTGTGACGCCCCCGGCGAGAACGCGGTGGTTGTCTTTGACGAGAACCATGTCGAAGAGGCCACAACGGTGGTTTGTCCCTCCGCCGTCGCGCACCGCGGCGCGGTCGAATGCGCGCAGCCCGGGGGCGGTCTTGCGCGAGTCGAGAATGCGGCAGCCGGTCCCCGAGACCGCGTCCACGTAGCGTCGAGTCGCGGTCGCAATGCCGCACATCCTCTGGAGGAGGTTCAGGGCGACGCGCTCGGCGGTCAGGATCGCGCGCGCCTTGCCGGAGAGACGCGCGAGGGTCGTGCCGCGGGGCACTTTCGCGCCCGCCGGGGCGCGGTCTTCCCAGGAGAGAGCCGGGTCGAGGAGCTCGAAGACGCGATGCGAAACGCCGAGGCCGGAGACGACGCATTCCGACTTTGCGACGATCTCCGCGACAGCGACGGCGTCCTCCGGAACGATCGAGTCAGTGGTGACGTCCCCCTCGCCCACATCCTCCGCGAGGAATTCCCGGAGCCGTTGATCGAGCCGCTCGGGGGACAGGCCCTGCATTCAGGCGAGGAGGATACCGAAAACGAGATCCCTCGCGCCCTGGGCGCTCGGGATGACAGGGGAAGTCAGGGCGCTCGGGATGACGGAGGCAGCTAGGAGAGCTCCAACATGCGCAGCAGCGGTTTTTCGGCTGCCTTGCGGAGCTCTTCCGGCAACACGATCTCCGGCCGCTCGTCGCGCAGGCACAGGTACAGCTTCTCGAGGGTGTTCAGCTTCATGAAAGGACACTCGTTGCACTGGCAGCCGTTGTCGGGAGGGATCGGGATGTATTCGCGGTCGGGGGCGATCTTCCGCATCTGGTGGATGATCCCCTCCTCGGTCGCGATCAGGAACTTCTTGCCCGGCGCGGTCGTCGCGAACTGCAGGATCGAGCGGGTCGAGCCGACGTGGTCGGCATACTTCAAGATCCCCTCCGGGCACTCGGGGTGGGCGGCGATCATCGCGTCCGGGTGCTGCGCCTTCAGCCTCAGCATCTCGCGCTCGGAGAACTGCTCGTGAACGATGCAGGTGCCCGGCCAGAGTGTCATCGGGCGGCCGGTCTTCTTGATGAGGAAGGCCCCCAGGTGTCGGTCCGGCGCGAAAAGAATCTCCTTGTCCGACGGGATCGAGGAGACGATCTTTTCGGCGTTCGAAGAAGTGACGATGATGTCGGAGAGCGCCTTCACCGCAGCCGAGCAGTTGATGTACGTGAGCGACACCGCGCCCGGGTGCTGCTGCCGCCACGCTCGGAACGCTTCCGGGGGGCAGGAGTTTTCGAGCGAGCAGCCCGCCTCGTAGTCCGGGAGCACCACCTTGCGGGTCGGGTTCAGGATCTTCGCCGTCTCGGCCATGAACCGCACGCCGGCGAAGGCGATCATCCGGGCGTCGGTCGCCTGCGCCTTGCGCGAGAGGTCGAGCGAGTCCCCGACGAAGTCCGCGAGGTCCTGGATCTCCTCCTCCTGGTAGTAGTGGGAGAGAAGGACGGCGTTCTTATCGGTCTTCAACTTCCGGATTTCGTCTTCCAGGTCGAGACGCGGGTCGATCGAAGAGAGGTCAGGCGGCGCCGGCCGCGGAAAGAAGCCGGGCAGCTCCACCGGAACGACGGGAGAGGGCGCGCTCATGTCTCTGAAAGATAACAACACCTCGCGCCCCCGAAACCTTTCGAGCGAGGCCCTCTGGTATATTGCCCGAGAACATGGCAACCGAAGTCCAGTCAGACAAATACAAGGGCCTCGCCCCGGCCGCGCTCGCCGCCGCCTACCGCAACATGTACCTCTCCCGGCGCATCGACGACAAGGAAATCCAGCTCAAGCGGCAGAACCGGATCTACTTCCAGATCAGCAGCGCCGGGCACGAGGCGGTCACGACCGCAGCGGCCCTGCACCTCAAGCCGGCCTACGACTGGTTCATCTGCTACTACCGCGACCGCGCCTTCTGCTCGCAGATCGGGGTCACGGCTTACGAAATGTTCCTCCAGTCCGTGGGGGCGAAGGATGACCCGTCCTCCGCCGGGCGCCAGATGCCCGCCCACTGGGGCTCGCGGCGGCTCAACCTGATTTCCAAGTCCTCCCCGACCGGCACTCAGTTCCTCCACGCGGTCGGGGCGGCCGAGGGGGGGATGCGGCTCTCGCAGATCCCCGAGCTCGCCGCCCGCGGCGGCTTCGAGAACGACGAGGTCGTCTACGTATCGGGCGGAGAAGGGCAGACGTCGGAGGGGGAGTTCTGGGAGTCGCTGTCGACCGCCTGCAACCTGAAGCTCCCGGTTCTCTACCTGATCGAGGACAACGGCTACGCGATTTCCGTTCCGGTGGAAGTCAACACGCCGGGCGGCTCGATCTCGAAGCTCCTGACCGGGTTTCCCGGTCTCTTCATCGCCGAAGTGGACGGCTGCGACTTCCTCGAGTCGTTCGAGGCGTTGGGTGAGGCGGTCGCGTACTGCCGGGCGCGCCGCGGCCCCGCCCTCGTGCACGCGCACGTGATCCGGCCGTACAGCCACTCCCTGTCCGACGACGAGGCGCTCTACCGCCCGAAGGAGGAGCGGGAGCGGGAGCTCGCGCGAGACCCGGTCACGACGTTCGCGCGGTTTCTGGTCGAGGAAAGGATTCTCTCGGAAGCGTCGCTCGCGCGTCTGAGGGAGGAGGTCGACTCCGAGGTCAACGAGGCCGCCGACCGGGCGCTCGCTGCCGAGGTGCCCGCGCCCGAGTCCGTTTATGACTTCGTCTACTCACCGGACGTGGATCCGACCTCGGACGCGTTCTCCTCGCCGGCCGCGTCCGCGGAGGGCGCGCCCGCCGGGACGATGGTGGACCTCTTGAATGCCTGCCTCCGGGACGAGATGAAGCGCGATCCGCGGATCGTTTTGTTCGGAGAGGACGTCGCCGACGCCTCGCGCGATCAGGTCCTCGCGGAGTGCAAGGGCAAGGGGGGCGTCTTCAAGGTCACGCACAGCCTGCAGCGCCTCTACGGGAAGGAGCGCGTCTTCAACTCGCCGCTCGCCGAGGCGAACATCGTCGGCCGCGCGGTCGGCATGGCGCTTCGGGGCTTGAAGCCGGTGGCCGAGATCCAGTTCTACGACTACATCTGGCCGGCCTACATGCAGATCAGAAGCGAGCTCGCGACGATGCGGTGGCGGTCGGGGAGCACCTGGTCCTGCCCCGTCGTCCTGCGTGTCCCGATCGGCGGCTACATCGGCGGCGGCGCGATGTATCACTCTCAGTCGAGCGCGGTCTTGATGACGCACATCCCCGGTCTGCGGGTCGTTCTGCCGTCGAACGCCCTCGACGCGAACGGGCTCCTCCGAACCGCGATCCGTTGCGAAGACCCGGTGCTCTTCCTCGAGCACAAGCACCTGTACCGGCAGACCCACAACAAGGCAGCGTACCCGGGACCGGACTATATGGTCCCTTTCGGGAAGGCTTCGGTCGTGCAGGAGGGGAGCGACGTCACGATCGTGACGTACGGCGCTACGGTGTACCGCTCGTGGCAGGCGGCGAAGGCCTTTACGGAGGGGACCGGGCGAACCGTCGAGATCCTCGATCTGCGGAGTCTGTCGCCGTACGACTGGTCCGCGATCGCGGAGTCGGTCAAGAAGACAACCCGCGCGATCGTCGTCTCCGAGGACCCGATCTCGTGGGGTTACGGCGCGGAGATCGCAGCGCGAATCTCCTCGGATCTCTTCCCCTGGCTGGACGCACCGGTCGAGAGGGTCGCCGCGGCCGACACCTTCGTCGCCTACCAGCCGCAACTCGAGAACTTCATCCTTCCGCAGGCGTCGAACGTCCGGAAGGCGCTCGAGAAAGTGACCGGCTTTTAACCGGTCATCCCGAGCGGAGCGAGGGATCTGAATGGGACAGATCCTTCGTCGCTACGCTCCTCAGGATGACAGGCGGGGTCGAGTGACCCCTACGGCGGACAGTTTCCGCTTCTCGGCGACGATTTTCGCCTCCGACTTCGAAGTCAAGTCGTTTCTTTCGAGTAGATAGCTGATGGTATAGGGTCTGCTCTTCTCTCCCGGCGTCACGAGCTCCGTGACAGAAGGAAGTGGAGAGGCCATGAGAAGGGAGTTGCTGTTGAGCGTCGAGCCGGTCAAACCGAGCCACAGGTCGCTTCGTCGGTGCTACGGCTGCGGCAATTACGCGCGTCCCTTCGTCGAGATGGAAGGGGTCATCCGCTGCGAAAGGTGCGCGAAGAAGTCGAGCTCCTCGCCCGACGGCGAGGAGGAAGTCGAACGAATCGAGGGATACGGAGCGATCGTGTGAGCCCGGCGCGGCGGCTCGCTCTCCGACCGCCACGCACCGCCACCCGCGTCGCCCGCCTTCGTCCGTGACATAGAATCCCCGCCCGGTGCGGGCCGATCACCGGGCAGTCCTGCTGCGCCGCCGCCTCTTTTCTCCCGGGTTCTTTTCCGTGAAGTTCCAGGCTCCCGCTCTGGCGCGAGACGTCCTGCCCGGTCAGTTCGTGATGCTGGAAGTGGCGGGACACCTCCGCCCGTACTTGCGCCGCGCCTACTCCGTGGCGGACGCGGAGCCCGCCGCGGGCGAGGTCGAGTTGCTCGTCCGGACGATCGGCTCCGGAACCGCCGCCCTCGAGGGACTGGCGGAAGGTTCCGCGGCCTCGCTTCTCGGCCCGCTCGGCAATGGATTCTCGCTTGCCGGGCTCGGCCCGAATGCGCGAGTCGCGGTCGTCGCGGGAGGGATCGGTGCCGCGCCGTTTCCGCTACTCTTTCGCGCGTTGCGCGGAGCCGGAATCTCGGCAGACCTCTTCCTCGGCGGCCGTAACGCGGCCGAGCTCGACTTCCGCTCGCGGTTCGACGGGATCGTGTCCGGCGAGACGGTTCTCTCGACCGACGACGGCTCGCTCGGAGAGAAGGGCTTCGTCACCGACACGTTCGCCCGGCGGGCTGCGCAAGGTCCCTCCTACGCGCGGCTCTTTGCGTGCGGACCCATGCCGATGTTCGTCGCGCTCGCACGCGTGGTCGAACGCGCGGGCGTCCCCGCCGAATTCTCGACGGAGGCCGCGATGGGCTGCGGCTTCGGCGCGTGCCTGGGCTGCGTGATCCCGGGGCGGGAGAAGCCGTTCGTGATCTCGTGCGTCGAGGGACCGATTCTGCCTCCGGAAAAGATCGCGTGGGAGAGGCTTTGACAGGCCAAAGTCCAACGTCCAGGGTCCAGAGTCGCGCGCTCGAGACGCGTCTCGGCCCGCTCCAACTTCGCAACCCGATCGCCACCGCGTCGGGGACGTTCGGCTACGGCCTCGAGTTCACCGATTTCGTGGACCTCTCGAAGATCGGGGCGCTGTGCACGAAAGGGCTCTCGCTCGAGCCGCACGCGGGGAACAGCCCGCCCCGGATCTGCGAAACGCCCGCCGGAATGCTGAATGCAATCGGCCTCCAGAACATCGGAGTTCAGGCGTTTCTCCGCGACAAGCTGCCGCGCCTGCGAGAGCTCGGCGCAACCGTCGTCGCGAACGTCTGGGGGGACACCGAGGAGGACTACGTCGCGGTGGTCGGAGCACTGGAGGAGGCGGGCGGCCTCGCTGCGATCGAGCTCAATATCTCCTGCCCGAACGTCGAAAAGGGAGGGATGCTCTTCGGCAACTCTCCGACGGCGACCGCTTCGCTCGTCTCCCGCGTCCGCGCGGCGACGCGGCGGACCATCGTCGTCAAGCTCTCGCCCAACGCGCCGGACCTCGTCGAATCGGCGCGCGCCGCGCGCGATTCCGGGGCCGACATCCTTTCGCTCGTCAACACGTTCGTCGGGATGGCCATCGATCCGGTGACCGCGCGCCCCCGCCTCTCCTTCGGAACCGGCGGCCTCTCGGGTCCCGCGATCAAACCGCTCGCCCTGCGGATGGTGTTCCAGGTCGCCCGCGCATTGCCGGGCGTCCCCCTCATGGGCATCGGCGGGATCTCGGACCTCTCCGACGTGATCGAGTTCCTCGCGGCGGGTGCGTCCGCGGTGCAGATCGGGACCGCGAACTTCCGCGACCCGGCCGTCTCCGGCCGGCTCGTCGACGAGCTCGAGGCGTACTGTCGCGACCGCGACACGACCGTCTCGGCTCTGGTCGGCCGCGCGCAGCGGGCTTGGAACGGAGGGGAGGCGGGAGCCGAGGGGTGAGGGAAGAACGGCTCTGCATCGCGCTCGACTTCGGTACGCGCGAGGAGATCCTCGGCGCGGCCCGGAGGTTCGCCGGGAGAGCCGGATGGCTGAAGATCGGCCTCGAGGCATTCGTCGCGGAGGGACCGCGCATCGTCTCCGAAGTGGCTGAAACCGGCGCGCGCGTTTTTCTGGACCTCAAGCTCCACGACATTCCGACGACGGTCGGACGCGCGGTCGCGGCGGCGGTACGGTCCGGCGCCTCGATGCTGGACGTTCACGCGCTCGGCGGACGCGACATGCTCACCGCGGCGCGGGAGGCCGCGCCGGCGAGGGGCGCGGTCAAGCTCATTGGTGTAACGCTCCTCACGTCTCTCGACCCGCTCGCGCTGGCGGACCTTCCCGTCGCCGGGCATCCCGAGGGAATCGTCCGGCGGCTTGCAATGCTGGCGAAAGAGTGCGGCCTCGACGGTGTCGTCTGCGCGCCGCGCGATCTTCCGGCGGTGAAGGGCGCCTGCGGCACCGGGTTTCTCGCGGTCGTCCCCGGGATCCGCCCCGCGGGAAGCGAAGCGTTCGATCAGAAGCGGATCGCGACGCCCGCGGCCGCGCTCGCGGCGGGCGCCGACCTGCTCGTCATCGGGCGGCCGATCATCGCCGCCCGCGATCCCGACGCCGCCCTGGAGTCCGTGCTCGCGGAAATACAATCTGTCGCGTGAGCGACGCGAGACGGGAGGATCGAGCAAGCGACTGGCGCGAGCCGCACCCGGTCTGGATCGTCGGCCACCGCGGCGCTCCCCGTCGCGCGCGCGAGAACACGATCGATAGCTTCGACTGGGCCGAGAGCCTGGGCTGTGACGCGGTCGAGTTCGACTTGCGCCAAACACGAGACGGCGAGGCCGTGCTCTTCCATGACGAGGAGATCGCGCTCGGCACACAGCGGGTCCCGGTCCGGAGCTTCACGATCCGCGAAATCCAGCGGCTCTCGCTTCGCTCCGATCTGGGAGAGTACCGGATCCCGACGCTCCAGGACGTATTCCACCGCTACGGGCGGGCTCTGCGCTATGTCGTGGAGGTGAAGGGATCGTCGAGTCTCGATCGGGGCGTGATGGTGCGGCGCGTCGCCGGGCTCGCTGCCGAGTACGGCGTCGTCGACCGATGTCTGGTCGCCTCCTTCGACGCCGAGTTCTTGAAGCGGATGCGGGAGATCGCCCCGCGGTTTGCTACGAGCTACATATTCGATCGTCCGGTGGCATTGCCGGAGGCGGGACGTCCGACGCCGCTCTTTCCCCCGGTCGACGCGGTCGCGCCGGCACGCGAGCTCGCGACCTCCGTCTTCGTCGCGCAGGCAGCCGCGGCCGGGCTTTCCGTGCACCCCTGGACCGTCAATGAACCGGAGGAGATCCGCCGGTTCCTCGGCTCCGGCGTGGCTTCGATCACGACCGACGAACCGGAGCTCGCCCTCAGTCTGCGCAACGGAACGAACCTGCACCCGCCCACTGCTTGAACGGACAGAAAGGACGAGGACACGCTGATGCAGATGCTCGGGCTCGTGGCCATCGGAATGGTCGCCGGCGTCGCGGCCGGAA
>DASWIB010000223.1:0-9482 GCA_036397915.1 Thermoanaerobaculia bacterium
GTGATGCCGGAAGAGGATGGGATCCTGGAAAGAGCGCTGCGGGAGTTGTGCGTCACCGCTTTGTCATCCTGAGGAGCGAAGCGCTCCTCATTGTCATCCTGAGGAGCGGAGCGCTCCTCATTGTCATCCTGAGGAGCGGAGCGACGAAGGATCTCATCCGTTCATAGTGAGAGATCCTTCGCGGAGCTTGCCCTGAGCCGTTGTAACGATCCGCTGAAGATCCTTCGCTGCGCTCAGGATGACGTCGGCGAAGGGCTCAGGATGACAGAACGAACGCTCGGGATGACAGCGCGAAGCAAACCTATTCGTCCAGAGAGTGCTCCTTGAGCTTGGCCTCGAACCTTCTCTGAGAGAGTCCCAACTCCGATGCGGCGGTGGTGCGATCGCCGTTTGCTCGCTCGAGAGCCCGGGCGAGCCACAGCCGTTCGGCGGCCCGGGCGGCGCGCTCCCGCACCTCTTCGAGAGTCTCCCCGCGGTGCTCCGTCGGCACTTCCGGCGTATCCGGCGCGAGTCGCAGGCATTTCTCCACGATCACCCCTTCATCGGCGAGGATGATCGCGCGCTCGAGGCAATTGCGGAGCTCCCGGACGTTGCCCGGCCACGCGTAGGCGCGGAGACGCTCGCGAGCCGCCGGCGCAATCCGCATGCCCTTCTTCCCGAGCTCCTGCGGCAGATGGCCGAGGAACCAGTCCACGAGTGGATCGATGTCCTCGGGCCGCTCGCGCAAGGGCGGAATGAAGATCGGGAAGACCCGCACGCGATAGAAGAGGTCCTCCCGGAAGGTCCCCTGGGCGACCATCCTGTCGAGCGGCCGGTTCGAGGCCGCGATGATTCGCACGTCCACCTGGATCGGGATCGTCCCGCCGACGCGGTGGAAGGACCTTTCCTGGAGGACCCGAAGGAGCTTGCCCTGCATCGGGGGCGCGAGCTCTGCGATCTCGTCCAAGAAAACCGCGCCGCCCTCCGCCAGCTCGAACTTTCCGAGACGCCGCGAAAGTGCACCGGTGAAAGAGCCGCGCTCGTGCCCGAAGAGCTCGCTCTCGAGCAGCGTCTCCGGGATCGCCGCGCAGTTGATGGCGACGAATGGGCGGTTGTGGCGCGAGGAGAGTTCGTGGATCGCGCGCGCGAAGAGCTCCTTTCCGGTGCCGCTCTCCCCCTCGAGGAGCACCGTCGCGTCGGTCGCGGCGACGCGCTGAGCCTCCGCCTGGACCGCGCGGATCGCCGGAGACTCGCCGATGATCGCCGGCATCGAACGGGAACGGCTTTCGTCGAAGAGGAGCGACTGGCGTTCCTTCATCCGCCGCTCGATCGCCCGCGCCACGAGCAGCCTCAGAAGGTCCGGGTCCACGGGCTTCGTGATGAAATCCTCCGCGCCGCGCTTCATCGCGTCGACGGCGGTCTCGATCGAACCGAAGGCGGTCATCACGATTACGGGGAGCGTCGGATCGAGAGCGCGCGCGGCGTCGAGCACGGCGAGCCCGTCCGCGCCCGGAAGGCGCCAGTCGGTCAGTACGAGGTCGACCCGCTCGCCGGACCGGAGCGCTTCGACGGCCTGCGAGCCGGAAGCGATGCCGCGGACCTCGAGCTTCTCTGCTCGCAGCATCTCCTCGAGCATCGAGCGAAGGGAATCTTTGTCCTCAACTATGAGAATTCGAGGCATCGTTGAATAGCGTAAAACGGGAGGGCGCTGCGCGGCCCTCTCGTGTTCCGCGTCCCGGCCTAGCTCGGCGGCTTCGGCTGATTCGAGGGGTGGGACTGCCCGGGGAGGTAGCCGGTCTTCCCGTCTTTCGAGGGCTCGGATGGCGCGTTCGGAGCAGGAGGCGCGTACAGACTCCCTCGCCCGTACGGAGTCGGCGGAGGGGGCGGCGGTGCGGTGGTGCGAGGAGGCGCGGCGGGAGAGGAACCCGACGGAGTGCCCTCGCGGGCGGCTGCCTCGTCCGGCTTCGACGGCGCCTCCGGCGGAGCCGGCGAGATCCAGCGCGGCGCGAAGCGGAGCGACGCGACCGCCCGGGCGCCGATCGGGATCGTGACGGAGAACGCGACCGTCTTCGACGGCTCGATCGAGCCGCTCGAAATGCCCGCTTCGGTCGAAGCGATCGTCTGGCCCTTGGAATCGAGCGCGGTCACCGTCATCCGAACGCTCATCGCGGGAGTCCCGCCGGGGTTCCGCAGCGCGCCCCGGACGACGAGCGCGTCTCCCGACTTCTCCTGCGTGTAATCCGCCACCTCCACTCGCCCGCTGCCCGCCGAGGTCTCCGCTCCCTTCTCGGCTTCGTCCGGCTCCGTGCCGGCGGCCGGTTCGGTGGCCTCGATGTGAGACACGTCCGCGTCGGTGATTCGCACGCGCGCCTTCGGGACTTCCTTCGCGGCGCGTGCCGCTCCCACGAGCGTCGCCGGCGGGACGGGAGTCGGCGCGGGCGCCGCGGGCGCTCCGGCGGCTCGCGCGGCCGCCGTTGCCTCGCGGTCGATCTCGGACGCGGGCACGGAAAGGAGAGTGCCATCCATTCGCGTCAGGAGGACGGCGTCCCCTCGAACGGCCGGGGGCTTCTTCAAATTGATGACGACGCCCCCCTTCAAAACGATGACCTCGCCAAAGGAGACCGCCGCCGACAGCAGCACCCCGAAAAAAACGGACAGCCGCGAGAGTTTCGTCATTGTTCTTTCCAATTCATGGTCACCGATCGGAGACTTCCGCCTTCCGGGTCCGCCATCTCCCCTGTCGAACGGGCGTTCGAGATTATAGCCCCGCACAGGGCGGGGACGAGGACGGCCCGGGCCCAGCCTCGGGCGCGCGCGCGGCCGTCCCCGCGGAGGCCGGCGGTCACGAGAAGCTCTCTCGGGGCGCCGAAAGAGCGGGCTCGCAGTCTCGCGGAGAAGTCCGCCGGCAGCGGTCCGATCTCCACGTCGGCGACGAGCTCTTTCACGAACCGGGGGGCCGCGGCGTTTTCGGCCGCCCGAACACGGATCTCGAACGCGTAGTCGTATTGCCCGGGCTCGCCGGCGTCCGGCCGGCCTCCCAGGAGGCTCGGAGCCTGCACGGTGACCCGGATTCCGTTGTCGTCCGGATCTCCGGAAAACGGCCCGGCCGGTCCATGTCGGTGCGCCGGCAGGGGGAACGAGACGCTCCCGAACGGGTTCGGCGGGTCTCGGAACTCGGGGCGTGAGAGAAACGACGCGGGATCATGCATCCTCGCGGACGCCCACCGGATCCCGGCATCCGCCGCGTAGAGCGAGCGAGCGACCGACCAATCGTTGACCGCAATCGTCCTCTCCGCGTCCGTCGAGAACTTGAGCGCGATGCCGACGACGGCGAGGATCGCCACCGCGAGAAGAACGAGCAGCAGCACGGCTTCCCCCGGCGGGCGGCGGCGGCTCGTCATCCGGCGGGACCGAAATTGCGGAGCGCAATCCGGATCGTCGTCGCCCGTCTGCGGAACCGCGGGGCGGCCGGAGGGCTCGGGTAAACACGAACGTCCCCGGGGGAGTTCATGGATCGCGCCCCGAACGAGTCCGGGCCTCGATAAGAGGGATCGGGGTCGTGCGACTTCGCGACGAGCGCGATCATCACCGCGCGCAGCGTCGGGCAGTGAGCGTCGGAGGGAGCTCCCGTGTGGGGAAACCCCACCGGTGCGGGATTCACGGACTGAAAGTCCGTATTCGTAAAGAGGCGTTCCCCGTCGACGTTCGGCGCCCACTCGTCTCGATCTCGCTCCGTCGACGCGTCCGCGTCGGGATCGTCCGCGCTCGGAGGAATGAGGCGTCCGACAACCCCGTCGGGAAGAACGGAGTCGGACGCGTAGAGGCCGTCCACTCCGTACGCGATCTGCAGATCTTCGACGTCCTCGGCGATCGCCGTCACGTCGAATCGGCGCCCGCGCCGCAGCGCCTGCGCGAGGACCGGGTGGCGGGGGTCGGAGTCGTCGACAAAGAAGAGAATGTCGTCGAGAACGCCCGTCCGGCGAAGAGCACTGAGCGGCGCGGCGGAGGACGCCCGATCGCGGGGATCCTCCGTCGTGAGCTCGCGCGCGAGGGGATCGGAGAAATCGATCCGGCCGAAGCTTCCCGTCGCGCCGAGCGACGTGGGCGCCGTGAGGAGTCCGACTGCATACCGGGGCTGGGGAGGGAGTGCGCTTCCGGCGCCGCCGCTCGAGCAACCGCGGTGAAGGTCGCCGCCTTCCGCGACGAGGACGAACGTCGGATTTCGGTCCGAGGCGCCCTGTGTGTAAGCGTCGATCCGGGAAAACTGCGGCCGGTTGACCGGATGATCGTTCACGTGCCCGGTCTCGGTCACGGCTCGCACGGCGAGCTCCGAGACGCCCGCGCACGAACCGCAGCCGCTCGCCGAATCGAGCCCGAGAAGCGGTGAAAAGAGAATGCCCCGGACCTCGAGAAGGTCGGTGCCGGGTCGGATCGGAACGGGACTGCCGGAGAGGTCCGTGACCGCGCCGCCGACGATGTTGTCGTAGTCGTCGTCGGGCGGTGCCGTGATGCCGGGCAGATCCGGATCGGGACGCACGAGGACCGCCTGGGTGACGTAAAGACCGCCGGCTCCGGCCATCGCGACGACACGCGAGATCTGATGAAGCCCGTAGCGCAGGCTCCCCTGGGCGCCGGCAATCTCGATCTCGCTCTTGTTCGCGCGCGTCGCGAAGTCCCACAACCCGAGCACGCCGAGAAGGAGCAAGGTTCCGACCAGAGCCGCGATCGCGACCTCGAGAAGCGTCCAGCCGGACGGAAGTTCCTTCCGCTCGAGACGTGCGTTAGGGATCGCCGTCTCCTTCGGAAAGGATTCGGTCGGGGTCGGGATTCGAACGAATGGCGCTCACTCTGACTGCGAGCTGCCCCAGTGCGGGACGGCGGCGTACCGCCTGCACGGTGACGTCGATTCGTTTGTAATCGTAGCGAACTCCCGCCGCCTCCACGCGACTCGGCGTGAAGAGCGCTCCGCGCGGCACGGAACCGTCGTCGGGGATCGCAAACTGCTCGACGCGCCAGGTGCGCTCGAAGGGATTCGAGACGGAGGAAGGAAATCGGCCGGTCTGGGGATCGGGCAGCTTGGCCGGGAGATCGTTTCCGTGGAAGCCGGCGGAGAGCGCCCGGGCCCGGAAGTCGACGGAAAGGAGCTGCTCCAGGCGGTTACGCGCGAGGGCGTTGGCTCGCGCGGACTCGTTCGCGGCTTCGTTCGAGATCGAGCTCGAGAGAAAGAGCGGACCGACCGACACGACGAGTAGCGAGAAAAGGAAGAGGGCGATCGCCAGCTCGACGAGCGTGGCCCCTGAAAGTCCCGCGGCGAGCGTCCCCGCGGCTCGCACCGAACCTGATCGGCTCTGCACGAACAGAATTGTCGCGACCACGTGAGCATCGGTTGGTTGCGGCTCCGGTCCGCGCTACACTTGCCGCAGGCAATCCCCATGTGGCAAAAAAGAATGCACCGGCCAACGGCGGAAGCCCGGGCCGTGCTCGCGAGAGCGCACGCCCGCGCCTGGAAGACCGACGGGGAGCGCGACGCGCTGCTCGACCAGATCGCGGACCTGCGCATGCTCGGTGCCGAGGACGTCGCCTGGCTGGCGGTGGACTCCGACCCGTCGCTCCGCCGGAGAGGACTCGCTCTGCTCGGACGGTTCCCGTACGAAGATGCCGAGCGCGCGCTCTTTCCCTCTCTGGTCGCCCGGGCGGAAGCGGTGCGCCGGCTCGCCCTCGACAGCCTCGCCGCTCTGGCCGGTCCCGCCTTCCTCGACAAGCTCCCCGAGCTCCTCGGTCACCCCGATCCCGCCGTCGTTCACGCCGCGCTCGACTGGCTGCGCCGCAACCCCTCCGATCGCAATCTCTCGCTGGTCACGGAGGCTTTGAACTCGCCCTCGCCCGGAGTCCGCAAAAAGGCGTTCGCGATCGTCGAGGCGACCCCATCCGCGCGCATCATTCCCTTCGCGCTGAAGGGACTCGAGGACCAGGACGAGGACCTGCGCTTCCGGTCGGTACAACTCCTCGCGAGGTTCCCCGACGAGTCCGCGATCGGACCGCTCCTCCGGCGCTGCCATCAGGACTCGGCCCGAGTCCAGGATGCGGCCATGGCCGCGTTATCGCCGCTCCTCGCCCGCGCGGACATCCGCTGGAACGAGGACCTGATTCCTCTGCTCGCCGACGCGAACCCCCGCGTGGGTCAGCTCGCTTCCCGGATCCTTCGAACTCAGGATCCCGGTCGCGTCGCCGAGGCGTTCCTGCACTCGTACCAGGGGACCTTCGGGCCGAAGCGCGAACGGGCGCTCGAGGGCCTGCGCGAGCTCGGGCCGCAATACGTCCCCGCGTTCCTCGACCACGATGCCGATCCCAACCACGAGATTGCGGCGCTCGCCTCCGCGGTGGCGGTCACGATCCGATCGCCGGAGGTCGTGCCCCACTGCATCCGGTATCTCGAAGACGATGACTGGTGGCTGCGCGACCGCGCGGCGCACGCGCTCGGCGAACTCCGGGACGAGCGCGGCTTCGAGCCGCTCGTCAAGATGCTCGGAGATCCGGAATCGAATCTCTCAGCCGCCGCGGCTCTCGGCGCGTGGGGAACCCCACGGGCGCTACCGGCGCTTCTCGAGGCTTATAAGCGCGGCACCAAGGACCTTCGACTCGAGATCCTCGATGCGTTTGCGCGCATCGTCGACCGCCGCGTGGCCGGGCTCCTCGCCGGGATCGTCAAAGCCGACCCCGATCCGCTGGTTCGCGAGAAGGCCTCCCGGCTGATCGAGACGCTCTCCGGAGAGGGCTCGTCAGAGGGACTCGCGGGCGGTCGCGAGTTCACGCCGCACGACTTCGCCGCCGCACCGGAGCCGACGCTTTCCGACCTGCTCCGGCACGCGCGGGCGATCGGGGCTTCGGATCTCCACCTTTCTACGGGGACCGTCCCGCACGTGCGGGTAAACGGCCAGCTCGCCCCGCTCCCGCTGCCCGAGGCGACTCCGCCGCAGCTGGAGGAGTGGATCCGGCCGATCCTTTCCCCCGACCACGGCCGCGTGTTCGACGAGCGTCAGCAGCTCGATTTCTGCCACAAGGACCCGACCCTCGGCCGGTTTCGCACGAACGTCTTTCTCCAGCGCAAAGGGATGAGCGCCGTTTTCCGGCTCGTGCCGTTCGAGGTCCCGAACCTCGCGGACATCGGCCTCCCGGAGAGCCTCTGGGAGCTCACGACGTACTCGCAGGGCCTGATCCTGGTCACCGGCCCCGCCGGCTGCGGCAAGACGACGACGCTCGCTGCGCTGGTCGACCGGATCAACCAGACGGAGCGCTGCCACATCCTGACGATCGAGGACCCGATCGAGTACGTGCATGAGAACAAGGACTCGCTCGTCAACCAGCGCGAGGTCCCGACGCACTCCCAATCATTTGCGCGGGCGCTGCGTCAGTCGCTCCGCGAGGACCCGGATGTGATCCTCGTCGGTGAGATGCGAGACCTCGAGACGATCTCGCTCGCGATCACCGCTTCCGAGACGGGTCACCTCGTGCTCGCGACCCTGCACACGAGCACGGCCTCGTCGACGGTCGACCGCATCATCAATGCCTTCCCTCCGGATCAGCAGGGACAGATCCGCCAGATGATCTCGGACTCCTTGCGGGCTGTCATCTCGCAGTCGCTCCTGCCGCGGCGCGACGGGATGGGGCGCGTCGCGGCGTGGGAGGTCCTCCGCAACACGCCCGCGGTCGCGGGGCTCATCCGCGAAGCGAAGACGTTTCAGATCCCGACCGCGATCCAGACGGGAGTCGGCGCGGGAATGATGCTCATGGACATGTCGCTGCTGAGGCTCGTCCAGGAAGGCGCGGTCGAACCGCGCGTCGCGTACGACCGCGCGCTGCGAAAGGAAGCGTTCGAGCCTCTGCTCGACGAGGGGAGCGCCGCGTGAGCGACTCGGTCCCGGTTCCGCGCAAATCCTCCGAGAAGGTCTTTCAGGTCGGCCAGCTCGACATCGTGTCGACCGGCACGAACCGGATCGACCGGTTCCTCTCGGTCCTGCCGAAGCGGAACGGTTCGGATCTCCACCTCTCGGTCGGCTCGCCGCCCGTTCTCCGCATCGACGGTGACCTCGAGAGGATCCGCTACCGCGCGCTCACGGAGGGGGACTTCTACAACCTCGTCGGACCGATCGCGCCGCCGCGGATCTGGACGAAATACGGTGAGGCGGGCGACGTCGATTTCGCGTACCAGATGGGCTCGGAGGCGCGGTTCCGGGTGAACCTCTTCCGGCAGGAGCGCGGCTCGGGAGCGGTCTTCCGGCTCATTCCGACGCGCGTCCCCACGGTCGAGGAGCTCGAGCTGCCGAATTCGGTTGCGGAGATCGCCGCGGTCCCCCGCGGCCTCGTTCTCGTCACCGGCCCGACGGGAAGCGGAAAGTCGACGACCCTCGCGGCGATCCTCGATCGCATCAATCGGCGGTCCTCCCGGCACGTCGTCACGATCGAAGACCCGATCGAGTTCGTTCACACGAATGACCGCTCGATCTTCACCCAGCGCGAGATCGGGCCGGACGTGCCGAACTTTGCGGAAGGGGTCAAGGCGGCGATCCGGGAAGACCCCGACTGCCTCCTCGTCGGCGAGATGCGCGATCTCGAAACGATGCGGATGGCTCTCACGGCCGCCGAGACGGGACTTCTGGTCTTCGCGACCCTCCACACGAACTCCGCGGCGAAAACCGTCGACCGGATCATCGACGCCTTCCCGGCAAGCGAGCAGGAGCAGATCCGGGTCGTGCTCGCCGAATCTCTCCGCGCCGTCGTCGCACAGCAGCTCATGAAGAAGATCGGCGGAGGCCGGATCCCGGCATTCGAGGTCCTGATCGGCTCGAGCGCGCTCTCCAACGCGATCCGCGAGGGAAAGACTGCTCAGATCAACAACCAGATCCTGACCGGCCGCGCCCGCGGGATGGTCTCCATGGACCAATCCCTGCTGGAGCTCGTTCGCGCCGGTCGCGTCGCTCCCGAGGTGGCGCTCGAGCGCGCGTTCGACCGGGAGAGCTTCCGGGCTAACCTCGCGACTCTCGCGAAAGAGACGGGGCAACCCGCTCACGGCGGGGCGGCCGCGGCCCCGAAGTTCCCGGTTCCGGGAGCCGCAAAGTAAAGAGCGCTCCGCCGTCCGGCCGCGGGCCCACCTCGACCGTGCCGCCATGGAGCTCGACGATGCGCGCGACGATCGCGAGCCCGAAGCCGGAGCCGCGCGGCTTCGTCGAGTAGAACGGCAGAAAGATCTCCTCGCGAAGCGCGGTGTCCACTCCATGGCCCCGATCTCCGACCGCGAGGAAGATCTCCGCGTCCCGGGTCGATCCTTGGAGCCGGATCGCCGACGGCTCGGAGCGGCGCTCGGGAGGCGTCGCCTCGACCGCGTTCCTCAGCAGGTTGACGAGCGCACGGCGCAGGAGAACTTCGGAGCCCGAGATGACGGGAAACGAGCCGCTTCGGTCGACGAAAACGTCCGGGAAGGCCGCTTCGGTCTCGGCGGCCGCCGC
>DASWIB010000224.1:0-17455 GCA_036397915.1 Thermoanaerobaculia bacterium
GCAGGACGCGACGCACATCACGTACAACGTCGTGACCTCGGGCTTCGGTTGGAAATGGCTGTCGATCGAAGGATCGGCGTTTCATGGCGCCGAGCCGGATGAAGAGCGGTTCGACATCGATGGGGGCGCAATCGACTCGGCTGCGGGTCGCGTGAAGCTGTGGCTTCCGGCGGGCTGGTCGGCGCAGGCTTCGTACGCCCTTCTCAACGAACCGGAGGCTCTCGAGGAGGGCGACACCCGCCGGACGACCGCCTCGATCCACTACGGCGCGGAGGGAGACCGTCCGTTTGCCGCGACGCTTCTCTGGGGCCGCAACGACGAGGAGCACGGCATTTCGGACTCGTTGCTGCTTGAGGCCGCCTGGCAGGCGACGGCGGCCGACCACATGTACGGCCGCGCCGAGTGGGTCGAGAAGGACCGGCGACTCCTCCAGTTCAAAGCGGCGGAGGTGACACCGGCAATCGACCTGCCGGAGATCGCTGAGATCGGTGCGCTGACGTTGGGATACCTTCGGGACTTCGTGCTCGCCCGGGCTATTCGAGTCGGCGCCGGCGCGGACCTCACGGTCTATCAATTTCCGTCGGAGCTCGAACCGGTCTACGGCGACTCTCCGGTCTCGTGGCACGTCTTTCTGCGCGTGCGCTGGGGAGAGCCGCACGTCCGCACGGCCGAACACGGCCATTGAATCCACGGTTCGTTCATCCGACGGCCTTTCTCCGGAACTGACGGGGGCCGAAGAAGAGAAACGCCACGTCGATGAGGACGAGCGCCGCGAAGACCGCCGCCTTCGAAAGATGGGGGAATTGGGGGGCGAGCGCGCTGCGGAATCCCTCGCTCGCG
The DNA here is from genome assembly GCA_036397915.1 of Thermoanaerobaculia bacterium. Classification (GTDB taxonomy): domain Bacteria; phylum Acidobacteriota; class Thermoanaerobaculia; order UBA5066; family Gp7-AA6; genus Gp7-AA6. The sequence continues at coordinate 841 of DASWIB010000224.1, forward strand.
TACACGATCGGATTGATCAGGACGACCTTCTGGAGCACCGGAAAAGTGGCGAGCGAGCTCCGGGTAGTAGGCGCAGCCGAAGAAGATCATCGGCGCGATCACGAGCGAGGAACATCAAGCTGATCTGGTTCTGGCCGACGCTGGTTCCGAGCGTGACGACTTCGTAGCGTTCCTTCGGCACACGGCGGCGTCCCATCCGAATACTGACGCCGCGTCCGGCCGCGGCCGGCGGCGACGACGTGTAGATCTTCCGCAGATCCTTTGCCCGGATGCCGATGGCCTTAGGGCCGGCGACGAGTCTGACCGATACGAGGATGCGGGTGCAGGTTAAAACCTGTCCCCGCATCCTTATTCTCTCGTCGTGTCAGACCGCGAGGTCGCGCATCTGCGTCAGGATCCGGACGATCGCGGTCCACTCGGCCGCGAGCTCGCGCGACACGTTCTGACGGCGCAGCTCCTGATCCGCAGTCTGGGCGTCCTCGAGCAGATGGTTCACCTGCGACCGTAACTCCGAAGGCGAGAGTCGATTCGATTCGACCTGACTTCGGAAGTTGACCGCCTGCTCACTGAAGTGCTGGATGTCCGAAGAGTAGCCGGAGCGGCCGGAGCCGTAGCGGTTCACGAGATCACTCGCCCGCGCTGCCCGGTCTTCCAGCTCGCGGGCGAGCTGTCGAATGTCACCCGCGCGGCCGGAGCCGTACCGGTCGTCGGAGCTGCCGTCGTTTGGGTGGGGAACGGTCCCGGGTGGGTACGATTGTCCTTCCGGATGGCTCCCACCGGGGTAATGCGTTCCGTACGGAGAGATCCCGGCCTGGTACTCCGACGCCATCTGATTCAGGAGCCGCACGGCCTTATCCCAGTCGGCAACCGTGTGCCGGTCGACGAAGCGGGCGCGCCTGAGCCGCGACTGGACGTTGCGGGCGTCCCGGATGAGATGCTGAATCTCCTCATCGACGTTCCAGGGCCGCGTCCGGTAGGTGTCCATGCGCTGGTGGAAGGCACGAGCGCGATCCGCGAAATGGTCGATCGACTTCAAGAACTTCGTATCGCGGCGGAAACCGCGGTAGCCGGCCTGCCGGGCCTGTGCCTGCGCGTTGGCGTGCTCGGCCCTCTCGTCGAGCTCGTGCGCGTACTGCCGCATGCGCTCGTAAGAGGCATTCGAAAGGACGTCCCGGCGACTCTGGTATTGAGCGCGAGCCGCCGGAGCGGCCGAGATCCAGCCAGTGAACGCGAACACGATGGCGAGAAAGCCGGCATGTCGGGCTTTCATGGTCTTCTTCATCGGTCATAGCCTCCGACCGACTCTTCACGCAATGCCCGGACCAACTCGGCGGGTCCTTGTTTTCAGAAACTTCCGCGCACTCGCCAGTCGAAGGGTTGTCCTCTTCCGAGGACGGTTTAGTCCTGTGCCTTCGAGCCGCTCAGTGCGGCAGAGCGAGCGCCGATCGCACCACGTCGCCCACGGCGACACCGCCGCGATAGCTGCCGAGGAAGAAAAGCCCCGGGTGTCGGCGCTCGGTTTCGGCGAGTGTCTCGATCCGGTCGCTGTGCGCGAGGTCGTACTGCGGGATCGCGCCGAGATATCGCGTCACTCGGATCGGCTTCAGTTCGCCGGGCAAGCCAACCGCGGCGAGGTCGCGCGCAGCGGCGGCCAGGAGCGCGTCGTCCGAGAGCTCGAGCGCGCCGGGGTCGCGCACGCCCCCGAGAAAAACGGTGAAGAGGGAGCGTCCTTCGGGCGCGCGTCCGGGGAAGAGGCCGGATGACCAGATCGCGCCGAGGATCCGGCGCTCCGGCTGCGGAACGACCAGGTGTCCGAAGCCTTCGAGGCGCGCGGGCGCGGCGGCTGCGAGGTGAAGGACGGCGAGGGGCGCGTGCGGAATCGCCCGGAGCGCGGCGGCTGCCTCGGGCGCGAATGACTCGACGAGCCGTGCGGCTTCCCTCGCGGGCGTCGCAACGCAGACCCGGTCGGCGCGAACTGTCCCGCCGGAGACCGACAGCTGCCAGCCGTCGCCGGAGCGCAGGATCGAGTCGACGCGGCGTCCGAAATGCCCGCGGGGCCCGAGGTCGTCCGCCAGCCGCCGTGGAAAGGTCGACAGACCCGCGCGAAAAGAGAGCAGCCCGCGCTTGCCGCGGGGCGCTGTCTTCGGGCGGCCGCGCATCGCCGCGAATGCACCTCGGGTGATGCTCCCCGACGCCGCCTCCCATCGCGCGAGAGAAGGAAACGCCTGTGCGATCGAGAGCCGGTCGGCCCGCCCGCCCCAGATTCCGGAGACGAACGGTTCGACGAGCCGGTCGGCGATCTCCGGACCGAGCCGCCGCGTGAAGAAGTCACGCACGTTCTCGCCGGAAGGATTCCCGCGGCGGACGAAGGGCTCGGCGAGAAGCCGCAGCTTCCCGCGCGCCGACAGGAGCTTCGTTCCGATGAGCCCGCCGGGCGACATCGGAAGGGGATGAAGCCGTCGGTCGAAGTCGATGAAGCGTGGAGTGCGCGGATCGGCGAGGAGCGCCTCGGACTCGAGCCCGAGCTCTTCGACGAGCGCCCAGAGCTCCGGCGTCGGCCGAACGGTGTTCGGCCCGAGCTCGAGAAGGTACCCGTCGCGATTCTCCGATCGGACGACGCCCCCGGGGTGATCCGACTCCTCGAAGAGGAGCACCGGATCGCTGCGCGCAGCCAGCGCACGTGCCCGTACGAGACCCGAGAGGCCGCCGCCGATCACCGCGGTCGTCATTTCCAGAACGCCTCCTGCGAGGACGCGATGTCGGCGAGGGCCGCGAGAAACGTCGGGCGGTCATTCAAACCCTGGGTCCGGCGGAAGTGAGTGATGCCCGCCCGGCGCGCCGCCTCGCCGAAGAGCTGATCGATCTCGTAGAGCGTCTCGACGTGATCGCTCACGAAAGCGATCGGGATCGCGAGGACCTGGGCGACGCCTCCTCGTCCGAGCTCTCGGATCGCATCGAGCGTCGGAGGCCCGAGCCACTCGACCGGGCCGAGCTTCGACTGGTACGCGAGCGACCACGGCGATCGGTTGCCGAGAGCGGCGTTGATCGCGGCAATCGACGCCTCGACTTCGCGCGGATACGGATCGCCCTCCCGGGTGACGAGCTTCTTCGGGATGGAGTGGGCGGAGTAGAGCAAGTGCACGCTCTCGGGCCGAGCGTCGGGGAAGCGCGCGATCTCTTCCCGAATCGTCTCCGCGTGCGCCACGGTGAAGCCGGAGTGGGTCGGCCAGGATCCGACCTCGTGGAACTCCACCCCGCGCGCAACCTTGCGGACGGCGGAACGCGACCGTTCCAGCGCCCCTTTCGTCGTCGTGAGCGAGTAGTGGGGGTAGAGCGGAAAAGCGAGGAAACGACGGACGCCGCGTGACGCGAGATCGACGACCACGTCCTCGACGAACGGCGCCGAGCAGTTCATCGCCGCTCGCACGAGCACGTCGCGGCCTGCCTCGCGAAGGAGCTTCTCGACGCCGGCGGCCTGGGATTCGGTCCAGCGGCGGATCGGGGATCCGCCCCCGATCGATCGGTAGAGCTCGCGAGACGCGCGCTTGCGAGCGAGAGCGATGGATGCCGCGATCATCTTTCGGAGGATAGCCGGCCGGACGCGGATGACGTCCGGATCGGAGAAGAGGCGGTAGAGGAACGCCGGAACCTCGTTGAGATTCTCGGGTCCACCCAACTGGAGGAAAAGAATGGCGCGATCGGTCACGGTGCCACTCTATCGGCACCGGCCCGGGGACTGTCATCCCGAGCCGAAGGCGAGGGATCTCAGGCCTGACGGCGAGGGCGGATCCCTCGTCGCTTCGCTCCTCGGGATGACAAGGCGGTTCCCGGTCCTCGCGCCGCCGCTCTACAGAGTCCGGGAAAAGACGGGCTTCTCCAGCTGTGCCGGTAAGTACGCGTCGAACGGCATCGCGAGGTTTCGCAGAAAGACCCGGCCGAGCGGGGTTGCGCGCAGCTCGGAGGCCGAGATCTCGACCAGCCCGTCCTCGGCGCAGGGAGCGAGCCCCTCGAGCGCGTCCGCGAAATAGTCGCGAAAACGGATGCCGTACGCTGCCTCGATCTGCGGAATCACGACCACCCCGTGGCAGAGCATGTTCGCGATGACGGCGCGGCGGATCCGGTCGTCGAAGGAGAGATGAAAGCCCCGGAACGTCGCCGCGCCCTCCGCGTCGACCGCTGCCCGATAACCGGCGAGGTCCCGGCGGTTCTGGACGAAGGCGTCGCCGATCGCACCGATCGCGCTCATCCCGAGGCCGAGCAGATCGGTGCCGGCTTTCGTCGTGTACCCCTGGAAATTGCGGTGCAGCGTCCGGTCGCGGCGCGCGCGCGCGAGCTCGTCGTCGGGTCGCGCGAAGTGGTCCATGCCGATGTACTCGTAACCCGCCTCCGTGAAGCGCGTGAGCGCCGCCCGGAAGATCTCGAATTTCTCGCGCTCGGAGGGAAGTTCCGGCTCCAGCAGCTTCTGGTGCTTTTTCATCCAAGGAACGTTCGCGTACGAATAGACGGCGAGCCGGTCCGGTCCGATCGCGAGAACGCGCTCGATCGTCGTCGCGAACGACTCCGGAGTTTGCCGTGGCAGTCCGAAGATCAGGTCGATGTTGATGCCGCCGTAGCCGAGCTCGCGAGCCGCCGCGACCAGGCTGCCGGTCTGCTCGGGGGACTGAATCCGGTTGATCGACTCCTGCACTTTCGGGTCGAAGTCCTGAACTCCCATGGAGACGCGGTTGAATCCCATCGCGCGCAGTACCTCGAGGTGCTCGCGGGTGGTGACGCGTGGATCGATCTCGACGCTGACCTCCGCGTCGTCCGCGAACCGAAAGGCTCCACGCAGCTGTCCCGCGAGACGCCCCGCGCGCTCCGGCGAGAAGTACGTCGGCGTCCCTCCACCCCAGTGGAGCTGAACGACTTCGCGGTCCGCGCCGGCGCGCGAAGAGACCCACTCGATCTCCCTTTCGAGCGTCGAGAGGTAGGGCTCCTCGACAGAGTGGTTACCCGAGATGACGACGGTGCAGGCGCAGAAATAGCAGAGGCGTTCGCAGAACGGGAGGTGCACGTACAGCGAGAGAGGCGCGGGATGCTGCCTTTCCCGCGACTCGACGAGGACTCTTTCGTACTCCCCCGGTCCGAACCCTTCCCGCCACACGGGAGCGGTGGGATAAGACGTGTAGCGCGGCCCCGGAACGTTGTACCGGCGAAGAAGGTCCACCGAGATGTGGGCGACGGGCAGGCGCGTTTCGCTCACGCGGGCGCCTCCACCGCCTCGGCCACACCCGCTTCCCGAACGGCGGAGAAGAAGGCTTCGACCGATTCGATCGAAGTCTGCGGCAGCACGCCGTGACCGAGGTTGACCACGTGCGCGATTCCGCCCGTTTCGGCGAGCAGTGCGTGGACGCGGCGGCGCACCTCGCGAGTGCCCGCGAGCAGGGCGCCCGGATCGAGGTTCCCCTGGAGAGGGCGGTCGGGGAGCTTTCGCCGCGCCTCGGAGAGCGGGAGCCGCCAGTCGATCGACAGAACGTCGGCGCCGGCCTCGTTCATCGCCTCGATCAGGTGTGAGCAGCCGTTGACATAGAGGATGACCGGCTGCCCTTCGCGGCGAATGCCCGAGATCGCGCGGGTCACGGCGGGGAGAGCCCAGCGGCGGTAGTCCTCCCGGGAAAGCTCTCCCGCCCAGGTGTCGAAGATCTGCACCGCCTGGGCTCCGGAAGCGATCTGGAACGACAGCACGTCCCCCACGACGTCGGCGAGCAGGTTCAACAGCCCCTCCAGGGTTCGCTGCCCCCAGCCCATCATCTGCTTGATTGCGGCAAACGACTTCGACCCACCGCCTTCGATCAGGTAGCAAGCCAGCGTCCACGGCGCGCCGGCGAAGCCGATCACCGCCGCGTTGTCTTCGAGCTCCGCCCGCAGCCGCCGCAGGATTTCACCGGTGAAACGGACCTCGCCCGCCGGATCGAACCGGCGCAGCCGCAGGACGTCGTCTCCCGTGCGCACCGGGTGGGGGAGCCGCGGGCCCTCCTTTCCGAACTCGACGCGCGCGCCCATCGCCTGGACCGGGACCAGGATGTCGGAGAAGAAGACCACGCCGTCCGGCGAGAAGCGACGAAACGGCTGCAGCGAAACCTCCGCCGCGAGGTCAGGATCGCGGCAGAGCTCCAGGAAGGACACCCGGCGCCGCACTTCGCGATACTCCGGGAGGTAGCGGCCCGCCTGGCGCATCATCCACGCCGGCGCGCGGTCCACGGGCCGCCCATAACAGGCGTCCAGGAACCGCCGGGCCGAGGAGGCAGGTGTCGCTGTCGAGTCCAAGCCCGTCAGTATAACGAGCGGTCCCTGGGGATAGCCCCAGTTCACAAGGCCTCTGTCCCCGTTTCCTCGTCGTTCTGTGAACTGAGGCCTGTCCCCTACGCGACGAGCTGCCTCAGCACGTACGGAAGGATGCCGCCGTGGCGGTAGTAGTCCGACTCGATCGCGGTGTCGATGCGCGCGCGAAGCGGGACTTCCTCCGTGGCGCCGTCGACGCGTCGGATGGTCAGCCTCACCTCGCCGCGCGGACGAACGCCTCCCTCGAGCCCGGTCAAGTCGAACGACTCCGTGCCGTCGAGCCGGAGGCCGACCGCGCTCACCCCTTCGGGGAACTGACAGGGGAGGACGCCCATGCCGACCAGGTTCGATCGGTGGATCCGCTCGTAGCTCCTCGCCACGACCGCCCGCACGCCGAGTAGCCGGGTGCCCTTGGCGGCCCAGTCGCGTGAGCTTCCCGAGCCGTACTCCTGACCGGCGAAGACGAGCAGGGGCACGCCCGCCGACTGATATCGGATCGCGGCGTCGTAGATCGACATGCGCTCGCCGTGAGGCTGATGGACGGTGACGCCCCCCTCCTCGCCCGGCACCATCAGATTGCGGATCCGAACGTTCGCAAACGTGCCGCGGGTCATGACCCGGTCGTTTCCACGCCGGGAGCCGTAGCTGTTGAAGTCTTCCGGGGCGACTCCCCGCTCCTGAAGGTAGAGGCCGGCGGGCGTGGTCTTCTTGATCGCGCCCGCGGGGCTGATGTGATCGGTCGTGACCGAGTCTCCGAAGATCGCCAGGGCCCGGGCGCCGAGCACGTCAGTCACTTCCGCGGGCGTCATGCTGAGCTTCTCGAAGAACGGCGGCTCCTGGATGTACGTCGAGCTCGAGTCCCAGGCGTAGACCTCGCCGGTCGGCGCCTGGATCTCGTCCCACAGGGGGTTCTCGACTGCGGCGCTTCCGTAGAGGCGACGGTAGGACTCCGGATCGACCGCTCCGATCGCCGCCGTCTGGACTTCGGCGGATTTTGGCCACAGGTCCCGCAGGTAGACGTTCCGTCCCGTCCGATCGCGCCCGATCGGGTCCGATGTGAGATCGAGATCGACGCGCCCTGCGAGGGCGAAGGCGACCACCAGCGGCGGACTCATGAGGAAGTTCGCCTTGATGCTCTGCTGGATCCGCGCTTCGAAGTTCCGGTTGCCGGAGAGAACAGAAGCGGTGACGAGATCGTGACTCGTGACGGTCTCCTCCACACGCGGATCGAGCGGCCCCGAGTTTCCAATGCACGTCGTGCAGCCATAGCCGACGAGGTTGAAACCGAGCTGGTCAAGGTACGTCTGAAGGCCGCTGCGCTGCAGATAGTCGGTCACGACCCGGGAACCGGGCGCGAACGAAGCCTTCACGTGCGCGGGAACGGAGAGCCCGCGCTCGACCGCCTTCTTCGCGAGGAGCGCGGCGCCGATCATGAGGCTCGGGTTCGACGTGTTCGTACAGGAGGTGATCGCCGCGATCAGCACGTCGCCGTGGCCGAGGTCCATGTCGGCGCTCGGGAGAGACTCCTCGGGAACCTCCTCGACCCGATTCGGGCTCGGCCGGCTGTTGACCATCTCCATCTCGGTCAACGGGTTCGTGTCCGTTTTGCCGGCGAAAACGGGCCCGGTCTCCTGCCTGCCGCCTCCGACGCGCGGCTTTTCGGGGGGCGTCTCGTTGGCTCCGATTCGGGTCGCGAAGCGGCGGGACAGCGTGTCGGAAGACTTACCGTAGCCGCTCTCCGCGGCCGGCTTGACCAGGAGCTCGCGGAACACCCGCCCGAGCTCGGGCAGGTCGATCCGGTCCTGCGGACGGCGCGGTCCGGAAACGCTCGGCCGGACGTCGCCCAGGCCGAGCTCCAGCACCGAGGAATAGTCGCAATCCCCTCCTGCCGGCATCCCGAAGAGGCCCTGCGCCTGATAGTAGTTGCGGAAGGCGCGGACCCGCTCCTCCGAGCGCCCCGTCGCGGAAAGGTAACGGCAGGTTTCCTCGTCTGCGGGGAAGAAGCCCATCGTCGCGCCGTACTCGGGCGCCATGTTCGCGATCGGCGCGCGGTCCGTCACCGCGAGCGAAGCCGCGCCTTCGCCATGGAACTCGACGAATTTGCCGACGACCTTCGCGCGCCGCAGCATCTCGGTCACGTGGAGCGCGACGTCGGTCGCCGTCACGCCTTCCGCGACGCGCCCGGTCATGTGAACGCCGACGACGTCGGGCGTCAGAAAGTACACCGGCTGACCGAGCATCCCCGCCTCCGCCTCGATGCCGCCGACGCCCCAGCCCACGATCCCCATGCTGTTGATCATGGTGGTGTGGGAGTCGGTTCCGACGAGCGTGTCGGGGAAATAGACTCCGTCCCTCTCGACCACACCGAGCGCGAGTCGCTCCATGTTGACCTGGTGAACGATCCCCACGCCCGGCGGCACGACCTCGAAGCCGTGGAACGCGTGCGTTCCCCACTTCAGGAACTCGTAGCGCGCGCGGTTTCTCTTGAACTCCATCTCCATGTTCAGTCGGAGCGCGGCGGGCGTGGACCAGTAGTCCACCTGAACAGAGTGGTCGACGACCAGGGCCACGGGGACGAGCGGCTCGATCACGGCCGGATCTTTTCCCATGCGTTCCACGGCCGAGCGCATCGCCGCGAGGTCGACGAGGAGAGGCACGCCCGTGAAGTCCTGGAGGACGATCCGCGCGACCACGAACGGAATCTCGGCGGTGCGCTCCGCCGTCGGCTTCCAGTTCGCGAGCTCGACGACGTCGCGCTCGCGAACGTGCCGCCCGTCCAGGTTGCGCAGAAGTGATTCGAGGACGATCCGAACGCTGAACGGGAGCCGGGAGATCGGGCCGATCCCGTCCCTTTCGAGGCGGGGGAGAGAGTAGAAGCTTCCGCGGACTCCGGGACCGACGGGGAACGCTTCGCGCGCGCCGAACGAGGAGTGAGGCGTGTCGCTCATCGGAAGGGGCTGACCATCGTGCGTCCCACAGTCTATTGGCGCAGGATTAAAACCGTCAAGGAGACGTGCATCCCACCGCACGATCGTGGCGTAGTTGGTTGAAAACCGAACAGGAGACGAGAGATGAAGTCCCGAATCCAGCGCGCCGCCTGTGCCCTCACCCTGACCCTCGCGATCGTCGGGTCGGCTCAGGCCGCCACCGAGACCTTCGTTTTCGACAAGGCCCACACGGAAGTCGGCTTCCGAATCCGGCACTGGCTGACGCGGGTGGAGGGGCGCTTCCGGGACTACGAAGGCCGGATCTGGATCGATCGGCAGAACCCGGCGGCCTCGAAGGTCGAGTTGACGATCCAGGCCGCTTCGATCGACACCGGGCAGGAGCGCCGCGACAACCACCTGCGCTCCGCCGACTTCTTCGACGTCGAGAAATACCCGACGATTACGTTCAAGAGCTCGAAGGTCGTCCCCAAGGGGAATGACCTTTACGAGGTCACCGGCGACCTCGCCATGCACGGCGTCACGAAGACCGTCGTCGTCCCCGTCCGGCACACGGGCTTCCTGAACCTCGGCAAGGAGGAGAAGGCGGGCTTCGAGATCACCTTGCCGATCAACCGCAAGGATTTCGGAATCATCTGGAACCGGACGGCCGACCAGGGGGGTGTGATGCTCGGAAACGAGGTCGACATCGACCTGTCGGTCGAGGCGAACAAGGAGATGGCTCCGCCGCCCGCGGCGCCCGCTCCGGAGCCCACGAAGGCCCCGTCGCGCTGACGAGTCTTTCGGGACGGGGGACAGCCGACTAGACTGTCGCCTCGATGCACCTTCTGGAATGGACCGCCGTCCTCCTCTATGCGGGCGCGGAGGCGCTGGCGATCCGCTCCCTCGTCCGGCCGAGAGGGCTGGGGGGCGCGCCCATTCTCGTCGCGGCGGGGCTCGTCACGCAGTTCGCGCAACTGTTTATCAATGCGCGGTCCCTCGGCTCGGTTCCCTATCGGACGCTCGGCGGGTCGATGGCCCTTTTCGGGTGGATGCTCGGACTCGCGTACCTCGTCCTGGTCGTCCGCCACCGTGAGCGCGGCGTCGGACCGTTCCTGATCCCGTTCGTTATGGCGTTCTCGATCGTCGGCGCGCTGCTTCCCTCCCACCCCTCGCCGGCGACCTCCGCGACGCGGGGGAGCCTGTTCGCCTTCCACGTCACGCTGGCGATCCTCGCGTATGCCGCGTTCGCGCTGTCGTTCGTCCTGTCGCTCCTCTACTTGATCCAGAACCGGCAGATCCGGCGCGGCCGGACGGGAGTCCTCTTCTCGCGGCTGCCGGCGCTCGATGTAATCGGCCGGATGAACCGCACGAGCGTCACCATCGGTATCCTGGTCCTCTCCGTATCGGTCGCGCTCGGCGTCACGTGGGCGCGGCGGGTGTGGACCGGGTTGATCGACGCGAAGCTGCTCTTTGCGCTCATCACGCTCCTCGTCTACGGGCTGCTCCTCTGGATGGACCGACGGGGCTGGGAGGGACCGCGCGTCGCGCTTCTCTCGATCGTCGGCTTCATCGTCGTCCTCTTCTCGTACACGGTCGTCAACCTGTACCTGTCGCAGTCTCACGTCTTCCGATGAACGACGGACACGAGGTACAGATCTTCGTTCTCGGCTGGAACTTCCGAGGCGCGAGCGGAGATGTGCGCGAGCGGGTCGCGTTCACGGCGGAGGAGGTGCGGGACGGCCTCCGGCGGCTCCTCGGGCGGGGACTGGTCTCCGAGAGCGTCATCGTGTCGACCTGTCACCGGAGCGAGATCTACGGGCTCGGAGAGGGCGAGCGGACGGGGGACGAGCTCGCGAGGTTCGTCTCGGAATGGCGCGGGCTCGACCGAGGGCTCCTCGAGCGGGCGGGTTTCCGGCGGTTCGGCGCCGAGGCGGCGAGGCATCTCTTCCGGGTGGCCGCCGGGCTCGACTCGATGGCGATCGGAGAGAGCGAGGTGCTCGGCCAGGTCCGCGAAGCGCTCTCGATCGCGCGCGAGACCGGATCGACCCACGCCATCCTGCACCGCCTCTTCGAGAGCGCCGTCCGCACGGGCAAGCGCGTGAGGACGGAGACCGAGATCGCGGTCCACCCGCTGTCGATCGCATCGATCGCCGTCGAGCTCGCGGACAAAGTCTTCGGCGATCTGTCCGAGCGAACGCTTCTCCTCCTCGGAGCGGGGGAGACGGCGACTCTGTTCGCCCGGCACGCTCTCGAATCGGGCTTGCGAGATCTGCGCATCGCAAACCGCACCCGGGAGCACGCGGAGGCGCTCGCGGCGCGCGTCGGAGCTCGCGTTGTGACGTGGGAGGAGGTGGCGGGCGAGCTCTCGTCCGCGGACGTCGTCGTCGGCACCACGGCAAGTCCGCAGCCGGTCGTCCGACGGAGTGACGTCGAGACGGCAATGCGACAGCGGCGCGGCAAGCCGATGTTCCTCCTCGACCTCGCGATGCCTCCCGACGTCGATCCCGAGGTGAAAGGCATCTACAACGTCTTCGCCTACGACCTCGACGGACTCGAGGAGGTCGCGGCCGAGAACCGGCGCCGGCGCGTGCGCGAAGTGCCGCGGGCGGAGGGGATTCTCGAGGAGGAGCTCGGGCGGTTCCTTTTCTGGTACGGGAACCTGTCCGTCATTCCGACGGTGACCGACCTGAAGCGGCGACTCGAGGAGATCCGCGACGCCGAACTCGGGCGTGTTCCCGCCGCCGACCGCGAGCGCCTCCGGCCGCTCGCCGATTCGATCGTGGCGAAGCTGCTCCACGAACCGATGCGGAGGTTGAAGAGCGAGACGGACGCGGGCCGCAAGCTGGACCGCGTCGAGGCGATCCGCCATCTGTTCGATCTGGACAAAGAATAGTTGTCAGGACACGGTCAGGAGAAGACGGGCCGGGGATCCGGGGAGAGGGATCAGGAGCCCGGATGGAAACTCGTTCCTGGTCCCTGTGCCTCTGACCCGCTCTCCCGGGCCCCTTTCCCCCCGTGAAGATCCGCATCGGAGCCCGGGGAAGCGCGCTCTCGCTCGCGCAAACGGACCTCGTGGCGAGGGCCCTCCGAGAGCGCGCGGAGGTCGAGGTGATCTCGATTTCCACGACCGGCGACCGGCTCTCCCGCCTCGAGGCCGCGATGACCGGCAAGGACCTCTTCACCCGCGAAATCGATGACGCGCTCCTGGACCGCCGGATCGACGTCGGCGTGCACAGCCTGAAGGACATGCCGTCGCGGCTCCCCGACGGCCTCGCGCTCGCCGCCGTGCCACCGCGGGAGGACCCGAGCGACGTGCTCGTCTCGCGCGAGCGCGTCCGTCTGGGGTCTCTCCCGCCCGGCTCTCGTCTCGGGACGTCCAGCGCGCGCCGCCGGGCGCAGATCCTCGCCGCCCGGCCGGATCTCGAGCTCCTCGAGGCGCGCGGCAACGTGGATACGCGGATCCGGCGGCTGAACGAGGGCCGCTGGGACGCGATCGTGCTCGCGCGCGCCGGGCTTGCGCGTCTCGGCCGGTTGGAAGAGGTGACGGAGGTCCTTCCTCCTTCCCTCATGCTCCCCGCGATCGGGCAGGGGGCGCTCGCGGTCGTCACGCGCGAAGACGACCATGCCGTCCGCGAGCTCGTGGCACGCCTCGACGATTCGCGCTCGCATTGGGAGGCGCTCGCCGAGCGTGCGCTCCTCGACCTGCTTGAGGCGGGATGCCGGGCTCCGGTCGCGGGTCTCGCTCGCGTCGAGAAGAGCCGGCTGCGGCTCTCGGGTGCGGTGTTCGCGCCGGACGGCTCACGGACGCTGTCCGACGAAGCGGAGGGGCCCGTCGAGAACGCGGAGGCGCTCGGCCGGGAGGTCGCGCGCCGGCTTCTCGAAGGCGGGGCGGCCGAGTTGATCGCCCTCGCGCGCGGCTCGCCGGGGACGTGAAACTGCGTTTCCTCGTGGTCCGCTCCGGCGAGCGGCCCTTCCCCTCGGAGCTCGTTCCTGATCTCGACGTCGTCGAGCGGGTGAGCCACTCGATCGAGACGCTGGCCGCGGGCTCCGTGAGGGGATCCTTCGATCTGGCGATCTTCACGAGCCGCCCCGCGGCCGATCGTTTCCTCGCGCGCGACGACCTGCTCTCGACGCTTCCGGGGAGAGTGCTCGCGGTGGGCCCTGCCACGGCGGAGCGTTTCCGCTCCGGACTCTCCGTTGACGTCGAAGAGGGCGGAGGCTCGGTGCGGCGGATGCTTCAGAAGCTGCCGCGGAATCTCGCGAACACTCGGGTGCTCCTTCCGAGGGGAGAAGACGCCAACCCGGAGCTCGAGCGCGAGCTCGCCGATCGCGGTGCCGAGGTCGTTTCTCTCGTGCTCTACCGGAAGGTCGCGCTCCCGTACGACCGGGAGCTCGATCAGTCGATCGCCACCGCATCGCTCGTCGCGTTCTGCGCGACGTCGCCCTCGGCGGCGCGGTGGCTCTTCGGCGGCGCGGGAGAGAAGGCGCAGGAGTACCTCCGGCGCACCCCGGCGATCGCCCTCGGCCGTGCGACGCGCGGGACGATCGCGGCGTCCCGCGTCTCCCGCGTCGAGATTGCGCAGCCGCCGACGTTCGAGAGGGTGGCGCGGATCGCCGCCGGCCTTGCCGTCCGGGCGTCCGGGGCATAGATTCTGCCGGCGTGACGGGGTTTCCAACGGTCCGGCTCCGACGGCTTCGCCGCACGCCGGCGTTGCGCGAGCTCGTTCGGGAGACGCGCCTCTCGCCCGAGCGCTTCATCGCGCCGCTCTTCGTCCGTCGCGGCACGGGTCTCCGGGAGGAGATCTCATCCCTGCCCGGTGTCTTCCGCTTCTCGCCCGACCAGGCGGTCGCGGAAGCGCGTGGCCTTCGCTCTCTCGGCATTCCGGCCGTAATCCTCTTCGGGATCCCCGACCGAAAGGACGACGTCGGAAGCGAAGGCTGGGACGACACGGCGGCGGTTCAGGAGACGGTGCGGCGGCTGAAGGACTCCGTCCCGGATCTCGTGGTGACGACCGACGTCTGCCTGGACGAGTACACGTCGCATGGCCATTGCGGGATCGTGAAGAACGGCGACGTGGACAACGACGCGACGCTGCCGCTGCTCGCTCAGATCGCGGTGTCCCATGCGCGGGCCGGCGCGGACGTCGTCGCGCCTTCGGACATGATGGACGGGCGCGTCGCCGCCATCCGCCGGACCCTCGACGCGGAGGGCTTCGCCAGCGTCGCGATTCTGGCGTACTCCGCGAAATCGGCCTCCGCGTTCTACGGCCCGTTCCGGGAGGCCGCCGATTCCGCGCCGAAGTTCGGCGACCGGCGCGGCTACCAGATGGACCCGGCGAACCGCCGTGAGGCGATGCGCGAGATCGCGCTCGATCTGGAAGAGGGAGCAGACGCCGTCATGGTCAAGCCGGCGCTCGCTTATCTCGACGTGATTCGCGAGGCGCGGGAACGCTTCGACGCGCCGATCGCGGCGTACAACGTGTCGGGGGAGTACGCCATGGTCAAGGCGGCCGCGGCGAATGGGTGGATCGACGAGAAGCGAATCGTCGGCGAGATCCTGACGGGGATCATTCGGGCCGGAGCGGACTTCGTGCTGACCTACCACGCGCGCGATGCGGCGGCGTGGATCGCAGACCGGTCTTTGCCCGCTTGACGTCGCGGCCGCGGGGCGGCTCGCAGCCGGGGCGCGGCGGCAGATCGGCGCGCTCGGCGGCGCTCTTCCGGCGGGCGCGCTCTCTCATGCCCGGGGGCGTGAGCTCGCCCGTGCGGTCGTTCGCATCGGTCGGCGGCGAACCGTTCTTCGTCTCGAGCGGGCGCGGAGCCCGTGTCCGAGACGCCGACGGGATCTCGCGTCTGGACTACGTCATGTCCTACGGGCCGCTCCTCTTCGGGCACGCGCCGGCGTTCGTCGTGCGCGAGGTCGCGAAAGCGGCGCGCGGCGGGACGTCCTTCGGCGCTCCGACGGAGCGGGAGGTGAGGCTCGCGGAGCGCGTCACGCGAATGGTCCCTTCGATCGAGATGGTCCGCTTCGTCAACTCGGGAACCGAGGCGGCGATGAGCGCGATCCGGTTGGCGCGCGGAGCGACCGGACGGGCGCGGATCGTGAAGACCGACGGCGGCTACCACGGTCACGCCGACTCGTTCCTCGTCTCCGCGGGCTCGGGAGTCGCCACTTTCGCGATCGCGGGAAGTTCCGGCGTCCCGTCCGAGCTCGCGGCCCTGACGACGGTCGTGCCGTACAACGACGCGGACGCGCTCGAGGCGGCGTTTCGCCGTCATCCCGGAGAGATCGCGGCGTTCGTGCTCGAGCCGGTCGCTGCGAACATGGGCGTCGTTCCGCCACGTTCCGGCTATCTGGAAGCGGCGCGCGAGCTCACGAGCCGACACGGCGCGCTCCTGGTCTTCGACGAGGTCATCACCGGATTCCGCGTCGCGCGGGGCGGCGCACAGGAGCTCTACGGCGTCGAGCCGGACCTGACGATCCTCGGAAAGATCCTGGGCGGCGGTCTGCCGGTGGGCGCGTACGGCGGCCGGCGAGACCTCATGGACCGGGTCGCGCCTTCGGGCGACGTGTACCAGGCGGGGACGCTCTCGGGTAACCCGCTCGCGATGGCGGCGGGGATCGCGATGCTCCGCGAGATCGAGAGGCGCCCGCCCTACGCGGAGCTCGAGCGCAAGGGAGCGTTGCTGGAAGCCGGGCTCCGCGAAGCGCTCGCCGAGGCCGGCGCCGGTTCGAGCGTGACATACCAGCGTGTCGGATCTCTCTCGACGCTCTTCTTCACCGAGGGACCGGTCGCCGACTTCGCCGGCGCGAAGCGCTCGGATACGGCGCGCTACGCCGCGTTCTTCCACGCGATGCGAGAGGGCGGAGTCTTTCTCCCGCCGGCGCAGTTCGAGGCGTGGTTCGTCTCGACCGCGCACGCGGACGCCGACCTGCGACGGACTGCGCGGGCGGTCCGGGAGAGCCTGCAGCAGGTTTCGGGGGATTAAGCCGACGGCGGACGCCTGTTTCGCTCGACGGGGCGAAATCGGCCGGTCTGCGAGGAGGGTGCCCGGGTAATCTTGGCGGGGGACCTTGCGGTCCCCCGAGCCCCCTAGCCTGATGCGAACAGCCGGACGGGAGGGTGACCGAAATGACCGCCATCGCAGGACCTGCCGACAAGCAGTGGTTCGGACACCCACGCGGGCTCTCCACGCTCTTCTTCACGGAGATGTGGGAGCGCTTCAGCTATTACGGGATGCGCGGTCTCCTGATCCTGTTCCTGGTCGCTTCGGTCCAGACGGGCGGCTTCGGCATGACCGACTCGACCGCCGCCGCGATCTACGGTCTCTACACCGCGAGCGTCTACCTGATGGCGCTGCCGGGC
>DASWIB010000225.1:0-9050 GCA_036397915.1 Thermoanaerobaculia bacterium
TCCGTCAGGAGCAACCCGACGGCCTCGCCGAGGTCGCCGATCGCGGTGGCGCAGGCGCCGATCGTCTCCAGGTCCCATCCGGTGACCTCCGATGCCGCGCGTGCCACCGTGACCCAACCGACGGAGGTCACGGCCTGCTCCCACTCCGCGAACGCGCTGCCCGAGAGCAATCGCGCCGCGATCGCGAGCTCGTCCCCTTCGAGGTGCCCGAGCATCTCCGCGAGCCTCTCGATCTTCGCGAGCTTTCCGCGCTCTTTCGCGACGGAGTCGAGCGTCTCCGCGAGGACGCGGTACGCGGTCACGGCGCTTCCTCTTCATTCCCGCGCGGCTCTTCGGAGAGACGCTCGCGTGCCGACGGCAGCGCCTCGGCCGGAATCCCGCGGGCCGATAGAATGCGCGCGAGGTCCCGCGAGAAGCCGTGAAGCGTGACGACGCGGCGCGGAGCCACGTCGGTCACGTGCTGGAGGAGCTCGGGGAAGTCCGCGTGGTCCGACCAGGGGAGGAGCACGTCCGCATCGAAGTCGGCGCGCGATGCTTCACGGGTCGCCCAGCCGGAGAGATAGACGATCCGCCGGCGCTTGACGTTGCGGACCATGGGCGTGCGGGCGCAGTGGGGCGGGACGAGGAGCGCTTCCCCTGCCCGCGCCGGCCCGGTCTCGTAGGGGCGCGACAGCGGGAACGAGTGCCCCGCCGCCTCGAACTCCGGGAGGAGCTTCCACGCGGCGCCGTGAAGGACCGTGGGAATTCCCGCCTCCGTGAGTGCGAGCGCGACCTCCTGCGACTTTCCGAACGCGTACGCGAGGAGAATCGGGATCTTCTCCTCCTCGAACGCGCGATGACAGGCCGCGACGAGACGGTCCTCGAGCACCCGGCGCGGCGGAAAGTGGAAGACCGGCAGGCCGAAAGTCGCCTCGGTGGCGAGGATCTCCGCCGGCGGCGCGGCGGCGGGAACGGACGTTCGGGAGTCGCGGCGCTTGAAGTCTCCGGTGTGGAGAAGAGAGCAGCCCTGCCCCTCGAAGTAGATCTGCGCGGCGCCGAGCACGTGCCCGGATGGGTAGAGCTCGAGCGTGACGCCGTGCCGCTCGAACCGCTCTCCGTATCGGATCTCGCGTGCCTCGCCGCTCCACTCGGGATTCCTCCGGCGATACACCTTGATCGTCTCGGGCGTACCCCAGACCTCCTCGTGTCCCGGCGCGGCGTGGTCGCCATGAGCATGGGAGACGATCGCTCGCGCCGCCGCGACGGGAGGATCGATCGCGGCGTCGAAGACCGGGCAGTAGAGGCCCTCGGGCCGGACCTCGAGGAACGGCGCAAGTGTCTCGTCCATCACCTGGCCCGATTCTGCAACCTTTCCGCCGTCCGACTGCGGGTCGTGGCGGACACGGTCGCCGGAAGCCTTCGCCGGGTCTCAGGCACCCTCGCCGTAGGGGCTGTCGATCACGAACCGCCACGAGCCGTCCGGCTGGCGCCGCACGACGTCCGCAGTTCGGCCGTTTGTCTCGTACGGCGAGCCGCGCTGCTCTCCCCGGAGTTTCCACGAGGACACCATGAGCGCGAGGTCTCCGGACTGGAGCGCCCTTCCGATCTCGATCTCGAACATGCGCCGGACCGCGACGAATCGCGAGAGCACCTCGCGGATCGCGAGCAGGCCGGTGACCGAGGCTCCGGGTTGCGCTGCGAACGTCGCCTCCGGCTCGTAGAGAGAGACGAGGCCGTCGAGATCTCCGGCGATGAAGTACTCGGTCCAGAGGCGGTGCACCTCTTCGGGAGTGCGCGCGATCGAGGGCATGGGGGGACTCCTCTTGACTTCGGCTACCGCTGCGGAAGAAGGCCGAAGAGCGGCAGCGTCGCGACCGTCTGGACGCCGGGCGGTGCCTGCACGACGAAAGGGATCGCGTTGACGACGCAGCCGACCGTCGCGCGGTCGCCGTGGAACCCCCCCTCGACCGTGAGGTTCACCGGCGGATCGCCCTGGATCTCGATTCGATCAAAGGCTTTTTCCACTCCGACAGCCATCGTCAGGTCGAGCTCGACTCTGATCTCGCCGGCGGCGCGGACGCGCGCGATCTGGTGGAGTCCGAGCACGCGGCCTGCAGCGACGCCCCCGGTCTCCCGGGCGGCGAGGACCGGCTCGATCGTCTCGGAAATCTCGTGGATCGGGAGTCCCAGGCCGACCGCGATCATTGCCGCCGACTCCGAGAGCCCCACGTGTCCGAGCTTGCGAGCGCCGACGCCGGCCTCGAAGTCTTCCTTCGAGAGTCCCGCGCCGACCTTGGCTCGCAGCGGCCCTCTCCGCTTCGCCGCGTCGACGACCCGGGTGACCTTCAGCTTCTCGATCTTCACGCACGCGCTCGCCGCCGCGAGCGCCAGCCGGTCCATGACGAGCCCCGGGTTGACTCCCGTCCCGAGCACGGCGACGCCGTGCTCCTTCGCCTTCGCGTCGATCTCGCGCGCGCGGTGCTCATGGCGGAGACTCGGAAAGGACAGCTCCTCGCACGTCGAAACGACGTGGAACCCGGCCTCCACGGCCTCTTCGATCTGCGGAGCGACGGATTCGAGGCGCGAGCCGGTGCAGAGCAGGACGACGTCGCGCTTGCCGCGCCGGGCCGCGCTCTCGGCGTAGAGCGCTTGCGCCGAAGCGGCGATCGGGAAAGGACCATCGCCGCCGAGCAGCTCCCCGAGCCGCCTTCCCGCCTTGTCCGGAGCCGGATCCGCCGCGCCGAGGACCTCGATTCCGGGCCGGCCGAGCACGGCCCGCGCGACCTCGACCCCGATCGGCCCGAGACCCACGAGCGCCACCCGCGCGATTGTCTGGTTTGCCATTCGTCTCCGTCGCTCGACGAAGAGCGAACGATATCCGTTCTCCTCCTGGTCAGCGAGATCTCGGTCATCGACCTGCGTCCGCCGGTTGGGTCAGCCTCGGTATTCGGTTCAGGCTCACGCCAGGCGCAGTGACTCGAACTCCGCGCGCCGCTGAGCGCGATCGCGGCTTATTCCTTTTGCCTCGCGGGCGGCACCGGCTACCGATTTCTGCCTGGGGGGATTGCAGGCTAAGAACGTTTGCCCAAACGACCACCCAGGCAAACGTTCTCAGTGTCTAGCCGAAATGCGGGGTAGACCAAAGAAGTCCACCGCTGGTGTGTGAGGGATCTCAGAGGTCCTCGGGTTTGAGCCCGGTTTCCTTGGCAATGCGAGCGAGGATCTTCGGGCCGAGCTCCACGTTGTCGTGGTAGGCGAAGATGACGTTGGGCCAGCCTTCGCGCGAGAGGGTCTTGTGTGAACCGGAGGTTCGCTTCACCGTCCAGCCGATGCGCAGGAGCGTGGCGAGGACTCGTCTGGCTTTGGTGGCTTTGAACCGGTCAGGCAGCGGCGGATACCACGAAGGTCACGTTGGCTGCCTCTTCGGCCGTCACTTCACCGTCCTCGAGTTTTTCGGCGATGGCGTGGAGAGCGAGCGCCTCGACCTTCGTGAGTGCCTCCTGGCGCGTCTTTCCGTAGACGTGACAGCCGGGGATCGACTCGACGACGGCGATCCAGCGGCCGTCCTCCTCCCGATCGAAGTCCACGTTCAGTGTCACGCAGGAAGAATAGCTCAGGATGATTCGACCGTCTCGCTTCCGACGTCTGAAGAAGAGATTTGCGGTGCGGGCTGCAACTCGGCGCCCGGGTGGGTCGCCCGACCTGCCCTCTGAAAACCGGTTCTGCGCATCTGCCCTCCTCTCCCTCCCTTGCGGTATGTCCGCGGCTCGCGCGCTCTTGATGAACCGGCGGAGACCGAGGCGCTGCTGCTGGACTCTTCGTCAGCCGACGTGCCGGCGCCGCCGCGTGTCCGGGACTCCACGCAAGAGCAGGATCGCGCCCAGCATGAACAGGACGAGCGACGCGACCGCTGCGCGGTACCCGATGCCTTCACCGAACCCAGCGAAGACGTGGTCGGCGACGAGCGCCCACACGAGCGGACCCGCGATCGCCGCCGCGCGCGCGGAGAGGACGAGAAGGCCGAAAAAACGTCCCGCCTCCGCGTCGGGCACGAGGGTCAGGAGAAGCGGGCGCTCGACCGACCAGATTCCGCCGAAGACGAACCCGAGGAGAGCGCCGCCGACCCAGAAGGCGGAGAGCGTCGGCGCGAGCGCGATCGCGGCGAGGCCGGCGACCCAGCCCCAGAGCACGAAGAGGAGCGTCCGGCGCGGACCGAGCCGATCGCTCGCGACTCCCGCGAGGAACGAGCCGACGACCGCTGGCACCGTAAGGGCGACGAAGAGCCGCGTCTCCTCTCCGCGCGCGAGACCGAGCACCTTGACCGCGTAGATCGCCATGAACGCGATCGCCGTGCCGAGCGCGTCCTGGTAGAGGTACGAAGCGAGGAGGAACCGCCGCAGCCCCGGGTACTTCCGGGTATCACGGAAAGCCTCGGCGATCTTCGAGGCGATCTCGCGGAAGCGGACCCGCGGTCTCTCTCCTCGAGGACGAGAGACGTGGTCCCGGCAAAACAAGAAGAGCGGGAGGGAGAAGAGGAGAAAGAGCGCCGCCGTCGGGAGAAACGCCGC
This sequence comes from Thermoanaerobaculia bacterium, assembly GCA_036397915.1. Classification (GTDB taxonomy): domain Bacteria; phylum Acidobacteriota; class Thermoanaerobaculia; order UBA5066; family Gp7-AA6; genus Gp7-AA6. The sequence goes on from DASWIB010000225.1 coordinate 4,548, forward strand.
CGGGCGGCCGGAAGGGCCGCCGACCTTCCATCGGCCGGAGACAAACGACGCGACGAAGAGCACTCCGGCGATCGAGCCGACGTATCCGAGCGCGGTTCCCAGTCCCGAGAGGCGGCCGTGCTCCGCCTCCGGGACGAGCTCCGGCATCATCGCGTTGTAAAAGGGGAGCGCGAGCTGGTACGCGACGTCCGCGACCGCGAACGTCGCCAGGAGAAGGAGGAGTCCCGTCGCCGGGTCGACCGGGGCGTTCGCGATCGGGGCGAGCAGAGCCGTCGCGGCGACGCACGCGAGCGTCAGTGCCACGACCCACGGCTTGCGCCGCCGCGAGACGTCCGAGCGCGCTCCGAAGTAGGGTGCCGCGAAGAGCACCACCGCCGAGGAGGCGCTCGTCGCGAGCGACCACGCGGTGGCCGAGGCGCCGCGCTCCGCCACGATCCAGACGGGAAAGTAGAGCGTCGCGATGTTCATCGAGAAGATGGTGTTCGCGAAGTCGTACAGCGCCCAGCTCCCGCGCTCTCGGAGCGGAGCCCGTTCGAGCACACGAAGCTCGCCGGAGGGAAGGACCTCGATGCGGGGAGCGCGGTCGGAACGACTCACGGGGAGAGGACTACCATATGCGCCTTCTCGTTCGTCCCGCGACGACGGGAGGGAGGAGACGCTCGATGCCCGATCGCGTTCTCACGGTCCTTCTTCTCATCTTCTCGGGAATCGGCGTGCTCACGGCCGCCGAAGCTCCGAAGCTCACCCTCGCGCTCGTCGGCGGCCGGATCGTGGACGGGTACGAGGGCCGCCCGATCGAGGACGGCGTGATTCTGATCGCTGGCGAGCGCATTGCCGCACTCGGGCCGCGGTCGCAGGTCGCGGTTCCCTCCGGTGTCCCCACGATCGACACCCGCGGCATGACCGTGCTCCCCGGACTCGCCGACATGCACGTGCACCTGATGATCCTGGGGCATGGAGACTACGAGCACTGGGACACGACGTATCGCGCGAGGTTTCGCGACGAGATCATGCCGGTCGCGGCACGGCAGCTCGTCACGAGCGGCATCACGTTCGCGCGCGAGCTCGGCGCTCCTCTCGAGGACGTCCTGCACGTCAAGCGGCGCATCGAGAAGGGCGAGATCCCCGGCCCGCGCCTCTTCGTTTCGGGCCCGTTCATCCAGCACAAGCCGTACGCCGAGTACGAGAAGGAGTTCCGCTGGGGGGTCAGCGGCGCTTCCGACGCGAGGGCAAAGGTCCAGAAGCTCGTCGACGCCGGGATGGACGTCATCAAGCTGATCGATCAGGACCAGATGACCGAGGAAGAGGTGAAGACGGTCGTCGAGACGGCGCACAAAGGGGGGAAGCCGGTCGTCGCGCACGCTCATCGCGAGGAGGAGATTCGGCTGGGTCTCAAGTACGGCATCGACAGCTTCGAGCACACCGGCCTCGCGACGGAGCCGGGCTACCCGGAGGACATCCTCCAGGGACTTCGCAAGAGGAACCAGACGCTCTTCTGGTGCCCGACGATCGCACCTCTCTTTCTCTCCGAGTACACGGCCGACTCGTTTCCCGAGCGGCTGAACGACCCACGATGGCAGGAAGGGGTAGCGCCCGATATCGTCGCGGACATCCGTAGGTCGCTCGAGAACATCGCGGGTCTGCCGTATTTCACGCTCGTGCGCCGCCGCGTCCCGACGCTCGCGAACAAGTTCCGGCAGCTCCGCGAGACCGGGGTGACGCTGATGGTGGGGACGGACTCCGGCATTCCCGGCAACTTCCACACCGATTCGACGTGGCGCGAGCTCGCGACGTGGGTGCGTCTCGGCATGACGCCGATGCAGGCGATCGCGGGAGCAACGCGCTGGCCCGCCGTGTTCCTGAAGAAAGAGAAGGAGATCGGCACCCTCGCGCCGGGAAGATATGCGGACATCGTCGCGGTTCGTGGGGACGTCCTGACGACGATTGAACTTCTCCAGAGCCCGGCCGTAGTCATCAAGAACGGTGCGCGGGTGCGGTAAGCCTTTTGCACCATTTGAGCGGGGAGGAGAAACGACATGGAAGAACAACGAAAAACGGACGAAGCGACCGAGCGCTCGGTCGTCGACGAATTGCGGGAGCTCGCCCAGTCGTTTGCCGCCCTCGGGCGGACCGCGTTCAAGGGGGGACGCGTGCTGTCGGTCGAACTCCTGCGGGCGATCCGGGCGATCGTCGACCGGGCGCGCGAAGAGATCGATCGGCTGGCCGGCGAGAAGAAATGAGAGCGCGAAGAGCGATCGCGGCGGCCGTGGCGGTCACCGCGGCGCTCGCGGCCGGCTGCGCGACCTCACGCAAGGACCCGTCGCTCGGCGTCCGCTCGCTCGACGCCATCGTCGTCGAGCGACAGTACGACCCGCCGGGCTCGGGCGGCGCGAGCTATGCGGGCTCGGGAAACTACTACCTCCTCTTCGAAGCGAAGGAAGGGGAGGCGACCGCGCACTACCGGTTCCGCGTCAGCCGGCAGCAGTACGTCCGGTTCACCGAAGGGACGCACGTCCAGATCATCCTCGTCGACAACAACCTGAAAGAGATCCGGCGATTGCCGTGACGTGTGAGGCGTGAGGCGTGAAGCGAACCAGGGAGTCATACCAGAGTGTCCGACCCGGCGTGCTCGAGCCCGAGGTTCTTCCTCCGGACGCGCCGGACCCGTGGATCGAGAAGCTCGCATGGCTGATGGATCAGTCGATCCCGGTTGGGCGCTGGAGGATCGGCCTCGACGGAATCATCGGGCTCGTGCCGGGGCTCGGAGACCTGATCGGGGCGGCTATCTCGGCGGTGATCGTCGCCGCCGGTGTCCGGGCGGGGCTGCCGCGGTCCGCGATCGCGCGCATGGTCGCGAACGTCGCGATCGAAGCCGTCGTCGGCGTCGTGCCGTTCCTGGGAGACCTCTTCGACATGGCGTGGAAGGCGAACACCCGGAACGTCGAGATCTTCCGCGAGGCGCTCAAGGGAAAGCGGAGCCGCGCGCGCGATTCCGCATTCGTGGCGGGCCTCGTCCTGGCACTCGCCGCCATTCTCTCGATCCCGATCGTCGCAATCGTGCTGCTGCTGCAGCTTTAGGCGCCGAATTCTCCATCCCCCCGGGAAGACGGGGTTGAGGTGAGGGACCGGCTGAGCCGGGGCGTGTCCGGGGTTGAGCTGGGGCCGAACAACTCCGGCCGCAAAGAGCCGTTCGCGGTCGAATCGTGGAGGGAACGAGTTTCCGCATCCCGGGCCCGCTGTCGACCGTCGCGACAATCAGAGGAGAGAAGGAATCGGGACTTTCCGAGATCGAAATGCTCGCACAGAATCCTCACGTAATTAGGTGGTACACTGGTTTTCGTGAAAAGGGTCCGGTCGGTCGAGACCCGTAACGTCACCCTGGCTCTGTCCCGGTCCCTGCTTCGGAAAGTGAAACTTCTCGCTGTCGAGCGGGATACGTCGATCTCCGGCCTGCTGACGGATTTCCTCGAGGAAATCGTGAAGAAGCACGACGACTACGAAAGGGCGCGCCGCAAGGCGATTCGAGATCTCCGACGGCCTCCCGATCTCGCGACCCGCGGACGCACCTCCTGGAAGCGGGACGACCTTCACCGCCGGAACTGACGGCTATGGTGGCCTCGGAGCGGTGGTCCGCGCCCAGAGAATTCGTCGACACGAACGTACTCGTGTACGCGCACGACCGTTCGGCCGGTCAAAAAAGGGAGACCGCGGGCGATCTGCTCGAACGTCTCTGGGACAGCCGCCTCGGCTGCGTGAGCCTTCAGGTCCTCCAGGAGTTTTACGTGACGGTGACCGGACGAACGCGGCGGCTGTTGGCGCCCGTGGAAGCGGCGCGGAGAATCGCCTGGTACGCGGCGTGGACCCTGCACGAGCCCGGGCGGTCGGATCTCCTGGCGGCGATTGCCTTACACGTTTCTCTGACGATCTCGTTCTGGGACGCGATGATCCTGCAGAGCGCGAGACGGCTCGGCTGCGGCATTCTCTGGACCGAAGATCTGACTCACGGGCAGAACTACGCCGGTGTCATCGCGCGCAATCCGTTTCGGGAAGCGAGCGCCCTTCCGCCGAACTAAGGAGTGTGTCCGAGTAATCTCTTATCGGGGGACCTTGCGGTCCCCGAACCCCCTAGAACGTCCGCCTCTCGGTCGCCGCGACCTTGACCGGCACGGCGGTCGAGCCGGGCGGGTAGCCGGGATCGATCCGGCGCATGCGCTCGTAGATGTCGCGGGCGAGCGCGTCACGGCCGGATCGCTTCGCCTGCTCGGCGATTCTCTCGAGACGGAACAAACCCACGCCCCAGGCGTCGAAGCGGGGATTCGCGACAATCTCGTCGGCGAATGCCAGCAGGGTCTGCTCCGAACTCTTCTCCGACATGGCGAGCTCCGCCTCGACCTGTCGCACGAACGGAGAGACGAAGCGCTCGATCCAGCGTGCGTCTTGTCCGGCCTTCTTCTTCGCGTCATCGAACGCCGCCCGGGCGCGCTTCGCCGCGTCCGCTGCCTC
>DASWIB010000226.1:0-11670 GCA_036397915.1 Thermoanaerobaculia bacterium
GTAGAGCGCCGAGAGGGGAGCGAGCGCCGCGGCGAGCAGCGGTCCGGGCAGCCGGGTCGGCCTCACCGAGCCGCCCCCCGCCGGGTCGGAACCTCCGGAAGCAGCGCGAGCACCTCTTCCGCCGTCGCGTCCGCGGCACCGCGGTTTCGAGCCACGAATCGCCGTGCCACGGCGCCCCGGGCGTCGAGTTCCGCCGGGTCCACCAGCTCCGAGGCGAGCCGGACGGCGAGATCTCTTCCGTTCGTCACGCGCGTCGCGATCCCGAGCTCCTCCCCTTTCGCCGTGACCTCGCGGAAGTTCTCCGTGTGAGGTCCGACGACCACGGGCACACCCGCAGCCCACGCCTCGATCGGGTTGTGACCCCCGCGTGCGACGAGGCTTCCCCCGATGAACGCGACCTTTGCTTGAGCATAGAGCGATGGGAGCTCGCCGATCGTATCGAGAAGGTAGACGTCGGCCTCCCCCCCGCCTGGCACCGTTCGGCGGAGGAGCCGCAGCCCCGCCGTTCCGATCTTTCTCGCGACTTCCTCGAAGCGCTCCGGCCGTCTCGGCGCGATCGCGACGAGCACGCCGGCCGAGAGCGCACTCGCGGCTTCCAGCACCCACTCTTCTTCGCCCTCGTCGGTGGAGGCGGCGACGACGACCGGCCTCCCCGCCGCCGCGGCGAGAAGTCGTTCCGCATCCCGGAACGGCGGCGCGGGCGTGAGGTCGTACTTGACGTTTCCCTTCACGAGGACCTTCGAGCGGGGAACCCCGAGCGCCTCGACCCGCCGCGCGTCCTCGTCGCTCTGCATCACGAAGAGGGAGACCTTTTCGAGCGCCGGCGCGAACCAGCGCTTGAGCATCCGGTACCGCGGAAAAGAGCGCTGCGAGATCCGGCCGTTGACGAGGGCGACGGGGATCCCGCGTCCCGCCGCGCGATCGAGGAAGAGCGGCCAGAGCTCGGTCTCCGTCAAGAGAACGAGGCCCGGCCGGACGCGTGCGAGCGCCCTCTCGACAGGCCCGGCCAGGTCGAAGGGAAATGTGAAGACCGTGACCTCCGGGGAGACGCTCCGATCCGCGAGCTTGCGGCCCGCTTCCGTCGTGACCGAGAGACCGAGTCGCCGTTCGGGGGCCCGGCGCGCGAGAGCCGTCAGAAGGCTCGTCGCCACGCCGACCTCCCCCACGGAGACGGCGTGGATCCAGATCCCTCCCGCGAGATCGGGGTAGGGAAGGCGGCCCAGGCGGCCGCGCAGGTCCCCCAGACGGCGGCGCCCCGTTACAGTTCGCAGGAGGGCGACCGGCGAGTAGGCGAGGAGCGCCCCCCCCGCGAGGATCCGGTAGAAAAGCATGCCCCGCCGATTATCGTTCACGAGCAGGCATCGATCCCCCTTGCTCGGGTCGGGACAAGGTTCTACCATTCAAAGGGTTATCTTGGGAATGTCGTGGGGACAGGCCCTGCGGGCCTGCACCCACCGCAGTTCAAAAAAAGGTGACTGAGCGAAGATGACGCCGGAAGAAACCGATCGACGGGAGCCGTCGCCGCTCCGTATAACGGCCGGGAGGACACCGGAAAGTCGCGGGGACAGGCCCTGCGGGCGCTGCACCCGCCGCGGATAAGAACACGATGGAGCTCGTCTACAGCGAAACTCGGGAGCGACGGGAAGTCGCCGAGCTTTCCGACGGCGAGCTTGCCCTCCGCGCCCGGGGGGGTGACATGGTCGCCTTCGAGTCCCTCGTCGTCCGCAAGACTCCTGCCGTGGTTTCGGTTGCCCGCCGGATCGTCGGCGACGGCGAGGATGCGAAGGACGTGGCGCAGCTCGTGTTCCTGCGCGTCTGGCAGCAGCTCGCCCGCTACGACGAAAAATACTCCTTCAACACGTGGCTCTACCGGATCGCCACCAACCTCTCGATCGACTTCCTGCGTAGCTCGCGAAGCCGCGAGCGCGCGCATGGCGCCACGCTCCACCTGGTGCGCCTTCGCGAGGAAGAGACGTTCGCCCGGACGACGATCGCGCTCGAGGACGGCGAGCTCGCCCGCATCTTCCAGACCGTGGCTTCGCGTTTGACCGGGAAGCAGAAGGCGGTCTTCGTCCTGAAGGAGATGGAGGACTGCGATACGAAGGAGATCGCGCGGATCCTGAACTGCGGCGAATCGACGGTACGGAATCACCTGTTCAACGCCCGACGCATCCTGCGGCGGGAGATCGCCCGGATCTGTCCGGGGCTCACCGACCGGAGGCGCCCGTGACCGTCCGTTGCGACGAGCTCTCCCGGCGTCTCCCGGATTATCTGGAAGACGCTCTGCCGGCGGAAGACGTGCGGTCGTTTCGCGACCACCTCTCCTCCTGCGACGCCTGCCGCAACGAGGTCGCCGTGGCCGAGCCCTCGCTGCTCTTCGCCCGAGCCCGGCCGGAGGAAGTCTCCTCCGAGGACGTCGCACGCGTGCTCGCGGGCGTCCGGACGGCAATCGCGCTCCGGGAGACGGAGGCGAAGCTCGGCGCCGCGCGCTCTCGGCGGCGCCGGCGTCTGGCGGCGATGGCGTCGGCCGCCGTGGTCGCGGCGATGACGCTCGTGCTGCCCGGTTCGGGACGCCGTTCCGCCGATAGCGTCACGGCCGCTGCGCCGGCCGTTCCGGTGGCGGAGCCGGGCTTCTCCCCGGCGGCGCAACACGAGCCGAGCGGGACCTTTCCCGCGGACACGACGATTTACGACTGGAACCCCGGCGCCGAGAGCCCTGAGCTGCGGGTGGTCTGGATCGTGGATCGTTCGCTCGACATTTGAAAATGTTGCGGGGACAGGTCCCGCGGACCTGCACCCGCCGCAGTTCATAAGCGGGGACAGGTCCCGCGGACCTGCACCCGCCGCAGTTCATAGGTCGAAAAGCTCCTGTCAGGGGGCGGGGTTCTTATTCGCGTGAGAAGAAGGGTTTCCTTCGCGGCCCTGGTGGCCTTCTTGCTCTTCGCACCCGCGGGGTTCGCGGCCGAAGAGGCGGCGGTGAAGGTGTTCATTCTGAAGTACCGGCAGGTCGAAGAAGCCGCGCTCCTGATCCGGCCGCACCTCTCCGCGGCAGGCACGGTGACGCTCACCCCCCGCCTGCGCGCGATCACGGTTACGGATCGCGAGGAAAACCTCAGAACGATCGCGAAGGTGATCTCGCAGTTCGATACGCCGCCGCGCGGCTTCACGTTCGCCGTCAAGCTCGTGCGCGCCCGGGCGGACGTGCCGGCCGGCTCGATCGACCAGGAGATCGGCGGGCTCGGGGCGAAACTCCGCTCACTCTTCCAATTCAACGACTACAGCTTGATCGACTCCCGGGTCTTTCCCGCGGTGGAGGGCGGCAACGTGGCCGCCCGGCTCGGCGATGAAGGCGATGCGTACATGCTCAACTTCTGGATCGAGCCGGCGGGTTCGGGCGACCAGCTCCTGCTCTCTCCGTTCTCGCTCTCGCGGCTTCGCCGGAACGTCCAGGGACGCATCGTCCCGGTGGCGCTCTACCGCGCGTCGATGCCTGTCACCTTGAACCAGACCCTGGTCGTCGGCGCATCCAAGGAGGAGGGCTCGAAGAACGCGCTGATTCTCATCCTTCTGGCTCAGGAGACCCCGCGCGCCGGCGCGGAAAAAGGGACGGAAGGACAGAAGACCGTGGAGAAGAAACCATGAGCCCGCAGTTCTCCGTCAAGGCGGGTTGGCCGGACGGATCAGTTGCCGAACAGGGGGTTCTCGCCCCCGACTCCAAAGCGGCGCGAGCGGAGATCGAGCGGCGAGGGGGCCACGTCTTCGAGGTGCGGCGGCACGGGCTCGTGCTGGCGGGCGGCCGTGCCGCGCGCAAGGGCCGCGTCAAGATGGCGGACTTCCTCGTCTTCAACCAGGAGATGATCGCGCTCCTCAAAGCGGGGCTGCCGGTCGTGCGGTCCTTCGAGATCCTGCTCGAGCGGCAGGAGAGCTCCGCGCTGCGAGCGGTCCTCGCCGACATCAAAGACCGGGTGAATTCGGGCGCTTCGATCTCCGAAGCGTTCGCAGAGCAGGGCGACATCTTCCCCCGCCTGTACTGGACCTCGCTGAAGGCGGGCGAGAAGTCCGGAGAGATCGAAGGGGTTCTCCGGCGATACCTGAAATACCAGAAGACGGTCATCGCGATCTCCCGGAAGGTCGTCTCGACTCTCGTCTATCCGGCGATCCTGATACTGCTCTCCACGGTGCTCATCGCCCTCCTGATGACGGTCGTGATCCCGAAGTTCCAGGATTTCTTTGCCGACTTCCACGCCGATCTGCCGTTGCTCACCGTCATCGTCGTCGCCGTGGCGGGCTTTCTGCGCGACAACATCATCTGGCTCCTTCCCACAGTCGTCTTCGGCGCGTGGCTCGGGTGGCGCTGGAGCCGGACTCCCGCCGGGCGCAATTGGTCCGACGGCATGCTCTTGAAGATCCCGTTTCTCGGCGGCCTCTTCCGGCGCTTCTCGATCACGCAGTTCACGAGGAGCCTCGCGACCCTTCTCGGAGGCGGCACGCCGCTCGTGCCGTCTCTGGAGAACGCGGCCGAAGCGATCGGCAACCGCCACATCGCTCGTCGCGTCCGGGACGTCGTTCCAAAAGTGCGCGAGGGGGGCGAGCTCTGGCAGGCCCTCGAGTCGACCGGCATCTTCACGAACTTGACGATCGAGATGATCAAGGTGGGCGAGACGTCCGGGGCGCTCGAGGAAATGCTGACGGCGGTCTCGGACTTCTACGACGAGGAAATCGACGTGCTGCTCGCGCGAGTGATCACGCTCGTCGAGCCGGCAATCCTCGTCATGATGGGGGGCATCATCATGACGATCCTTCTCTCTGTCTATCTGCCCATTTTCAAGATCATGTCCCAGATCAGAGGGTAACTCGATGTGCGCACAACGGACATCTCCGGAGACAGCGATGGCGGAAGCCGGGGGCCGGCCCGGGGTTTCGAAGGTTGTGTCCGCCGCTCGTGAAGCGAGCGCCGCGGACGATACCCAGGCGTTCGCGGTCGCCGAGCGCCTGGGGCTGCCGTACGTCGACGTCTCGTCATTCCGGGTCGACCCGGATCTCTTCCGTTCGATCCCGGTCGAATGGATGCTTCGGTACACGTTCGTCCCGGAAAAGCGGACCGACAAGTCGTTGACGATCATCTGCGCCGACCCGACGGACGTCGTCAAGTTGGACGAGCTCGAGCTCTTGACCGGGCTTCCACTCAAGATCAAGGTCGGCAGCCGCGCGGCGATCGCCGACATCCTCGGGAAGAGCGAGTCCTCGCAGCGTGTGCTCGACGAAGCGACCGAGGACTTCCGCCTCCAGCTCGTCAGCGAAGACGAGGAGGGGGAAGAGACCCTCACGATCGATCGGATCACGCAGGACGCCTCGCCGATCATCAAGCTCGTCGATTCCATTCTCTTCAATGCGATCCAGCGTCGCGCCTCCGACGTCCACATCGAGACCCAGGAGAACGTCGTCCTGATCAAGTACCGAATCGACGGCGTCCTCTACCAGGCGATGGACCCGATCGACAAGCGGCACCACGGCACGATCATCTCGAGGATCAAGGTCATGTCGGAGCTCGACATCGCCGAAAAGCGGATTCCGCAGGACGGACGGTTCAAGCTCCGCGTGCGGGGACGGACGATCGACTTCCGCGTCTCGATCATGCCGACGGTGCACGGCGAGGACGCGGTCATCCGAATCCTGGACAAGGAGTCGGCCAACGCGGAGTTCAAGAGCCTGAACCTGGACGTTCTCGGGTTCGACGCGGAGACGAAGAAGAAAGTCCGCAAGTTCATCCGGGAGCCGTACGGAATGGTGCTCGTGACCGGGCCGACCGGCTCCGGGAAGACGACGACGCTCTACGCGTGCCTCTCGGAGATCCAGTCGGTCGAGGACAAGATCGTCACGATCGAAGACCCGGTCGAGTACCAGCTTCGCGGTGTCACCCAGATTCCCGTCAACGAAAAGAAGGGACTCACCTTCGCGCGCGGGCTTCGATCCATCCTGCGGCACGACCCGGACAAGATCATGGTCGGCGAGATCCGAGACGAGGACACCGCGCAGATCGCGGTCCAGTCGGCGCTGACCGGCCACCTCGTCTTCACGACCGTCCACGCCAACAACGTCGTGGACGTGCTCGGCCGGTTTCTGAACATGAAAGTCGAGCTCTACAACTTCGTCTCGGCTCTGAACTGCGTGCTCGCGCAGCGGCTCGTGCGGAAGATCTGCAACCACTGCCGCGAGCAGATCACCGTCTCCCCGCAGACGCTCGTCGAAGCGGGGCTCGATCCGGCGGCGCTCGACGGCCAGGTCTTCTATGAGGGCCGCGGCTGCCTCGAGTGCGACGGAACGGGTTTCCACGGCCGTATGGCGATCGCGGAGCTGCTTGACCTCTCCGATCGGATCCGCGGCCTGATTCTCGAGCGGCGGCCCGCGGCGGAGATCAAGAGAGCCGCCAAGGAGGAGGGGATGACGTTCCTGCGCGAGGCGGCGCTCGAAAAGGTGTTCGAGGGCTTGACGACGTTGAAGGAAATCAACAAGGTCACATTCGTCGACTGATGAAGATTCCGTTTCTGGCTCCCGTCGTTCCGTCGCACGTCTTCTGCCTGATGGCGGACGGAGTGACCTGGGCGAAAGTGCGGCGCGATCCGCCCGGGTTCGTGGACTCCCGGCACATCGCTTACCCGCCCAATGCGCTGGGAGCCGGCTCGTCGGGAACGCCGCTTTTCTCGCGCGCCGCGATCGCCGACGTCGTCGACGCGGGCCGGAAGCTCTCGGGAGGCCGTCTGTCTCGGGCGTCCGTCGTCTTCCCCGACTCGTGGGCGCGCATTCTCCCGATCGACTTCGACACACTGCCCGAGTCGGAGGAAGCGGTGCGCGACATGGTCCTGTGGAAGCTGAAGAAACTGCTCCCGGGGATCAGCGAAGACCTCTCGGTCCAGTTCGATGAAATGCCCCGGACCGGCGACGGCGAGATCCGACTGCTCGTGGCGGCGGCGCCCACCGAGACGCTTCGATCGATCGAGCAAGCCTTCGAGAGCGCGGGCGTGCGCGTGGGCCTGCTCGCTCCGGCCAGCCTGGCGCTTTTCGAGGGGCTGTCGCCGGTTCTCGGCCCGCTCGCCGGCGGCGACTACGGAATCCTCCACCGGTCGCCGGGATCGCTCGTTTTCGTGATCGCGCGCGACGGCGGTCCCGTCTTCTTCCGGCAGAGGCCGGACGAGGAGAGCGACGAGGATCAGGACCAGGAGGTCCGAATGTCGCTTTCCTATTACCTCGAGAAGCTCCACGGCAGCGGGCTCTCCGCGGTGTACGTCCACGACGGGGTGCCCGGGCGCGAACTCGCGAGCACGTCCGCTCTTCCGGTCCGGCCGACTCCGATCTCCGGAGCACTCTTCTCTGCGGAGCGGGGCTTCGACGAGCGGGTGGCCGCGAGGCCGGAGCTGCTCCCCGCCTTCGCCATCGTGTTCGGAAGCCGGTAGGTCGCCGCCGTTGCCCTTCAACTTCGCCCGCCGTCCGTTCCGCGACTTCCGCCCGGTGTACTTAGTCGCCGGCGGTGCTCTCCTGGCTGGCGTGATCCTCTTCGGGATCAACGCAAGCCTCTACGGCGAGTTCCGGCGCGAGGTCGCGGACACCCGCGAGGAGATCGCGTGGCTCGATCAGCGGCAGGAGCGCGCTACGGCGGCGGCCGAGGACGCCCGCGCCGCCCTCCGCGCGTACGAGTTCTCCGAGCTCGCCGGCGAGAGCCGCGGGCTCATGCGTCTGGCCGAGGAACGTCGGTTCTCCTGGTTGGTCTTGCTCGGCCGGCTCGAGCGCGTGCTGCCACCGGAAGTCCGCCTCTCCCATCTCCGGCCGAAATTCGGGGAATCGCAAGAGATCTTCGTGGACATCTCCCTGATCGGGCGTGGGCCCGAAAGCGTCGTGCGGACCATCGCCGCGCTGTCGCAGTCCGCCCACTTCAAGGCAGTCGAGCTGAAATCCGAGACGCGCCCGGAGGGCAAGGAGGGTCTGCCAGAGGGTCACACGTTCCTGCTGACGACCGTCTACCAGCCGGAGGCGACGCCGTGAGGCGCCGCAAGAACGTCTGGCGCCAGCGGGCGGGCCTCCTCGTCGTCGCGGGGTTGTTTCTCCTCGCGAACCTCGGCTTTCTTCTGGGGTCCCGATCGATCCGGGCCGCTCGCAAACAGGCGCTCGAGGGGCGGCGGTCCAGTCTGGCCAGGGAGGTCATCGCGCGCGAGGCCGAAGCATCGAAGCTCGCCAGCCAGCGAGGCCGGCTCGCACAGGTCTCCTCCGCGATCGAAGAGTTCTACGGCCGCCGCGTGGGGTCGCGCCGCGAGACGCTCGCGCCGCTCGTCGACGAAGTGCACAAGGTGCTGACGAAGGCAGGCGTGGCGCCGAGCTCGATTACCTACTCGACCGCGGCGGTCGAGGATCTGCCGCTGTCACAGATGTCAGTCAGCTTCTCCTTCGAGAGTGATTACGCCCGCTTCAAGCGGCTGCTGTCCGCATTCGAGGCGAACCGCCGCTGGATCGTCGTCCGCGAGGTGTCGCTTTCCCGTGGTGGGGAGATGACCGGCGCGGTGCAGGTGCGGCTCGTTCTCGCGACCTACTTCTCGAGCGACGAAAAGGCTTCGACTCCGGCGCCGCCGCCGGCCTCGCCGGCGCGGACGGCCGCCCGCAGCGTTCAGAGGACGGTCCAGCGATGAAAGCCGCGACGATCGGCACGCGCCGGCAGGCGATCCTCTTCGGGATCCTCGCGCTTCTGCTCGTCTTCTTCGTCGTCCGATGGAGGGGCAAGGAGAGGCCGGCCGAGGCTCCCGCTCCGACCGCCGTGCCGGCCTCCGAGGGGACAGGCTTCCGAGCGCCGCGCAGCCGGAACCCGCGTGCCCGGACTCCGGCGCCCGAGGAGATTCCGCTCCTGACCGAGCGCGACCTGGAGCCCCGACCGCGCGCCGGAGGCGCCGACACCGGACGCAACCTCTTCGACTTTCGGGAGCCGACTCCCACGCCTCCTCCGGTGCCCACCCCGGCGCCGACGATCCCTCCTCTGTTCGGCCCGCCGGGACCGCCGCCTCCGACGCCGACCCCGACACCTCCGGAGCCTCCGTTCAGGCTGATCGGGATCTTCGGTCCGAAGGAGGCCCCCATCGCGGTGCTCCATCACGGAAATGACCTCATCAACGCGCGGGAGGGCGACGTCGTTCAAAAGGAGTGGATCATCCGCAAGATCGGATACGAGTCGATCGACGTCGGTTTCGTTCACTTCGCGCCGACGGAGAGCCGAAGGCTGCCGATCACCCAATGAACCGGGACGGAGCAGAAAGGGCCCTGATGAAAAACCGAATCCACGTGAGCGCCGCGTTGTCTCTGCTGCTGATCGCCCTCGTCGGCTGCGCGGGCTCCCGCGCGTTCCGTGAAGCCAGCCGGGAGGAGGCCGTCCGGCACTGGGACCTTGCGGTGCTCAAGTACGCCCGCGCCGCGGAGCTCGATCCGGAGAACCCCAGGTATCGCCTCAGACTCGCGCGGGCGAAGATCAAGGCGTCTCAGTTCCACTTCGAGAAGGGCAAGCTCTATCGCTCCTCCGCACGGCCGGAGCTTGCAGTCGTCGAGCTCGAGCAGTCGGTTCTGCTCGATCCGACCAACCAGTACGCCGAGGTCGAGCTGCGGAAAGCTCGCGATGAGGCCGCGAAGGCGGCCGCCGACCGGGCGGGTGAGACGCGCCTCGAGACGCTCAAGCGGCAGGCCCGCGGCTTGCGGGCGAAGCCGCCGATCCTGGAACCGGCGAGCGATCAGCCCATAAGCCTGAACTTCCCGCAGCCCAAACCGATCAAGCAGATCTACAAAGCCCTCGCGGACGCCGCCGGTATCAACGTCCTCTTCGACCCGCAGTTGAAGGACGACAACGTCACGGTCGTCCTGACCAACATGGAGTTCCAGCGGGCGCTCGAGACGCTGATGCGGCAGGAGAACCATTTCTACAAGATCATCGACGAGCGCACGATTCTGATCGCTGCCGACACGCCGGCGAACCGCAAGACCTACGAAGACCTCGTCATCCGGACGTTCTTCCTCTCGAACGCCGACGTGACGGAGGTCGCGAACGCGCTCCGTTCGCTGCTTCAGACCACGCGCATCTCGATCAACAAGGCGGAGAACTCGATCACGCTCCGCGACACGGCGGACAAGGTCGCGATCGCGGAGCGAATCGTCGAGCAGAACGACAAGCAGCTCGCCGAGGTCGTCGTGGACGTCGAGTTGCTCCAGCTCAACACTTCGAAGACGCAGGACCTGGGCTTGCTGCTTTCCGCGTACGAGACCAGGGGACTCTTGAGCCCACCCGGCGGAAAGACGAACTTCGGCAACGCCCTCCCGGAAGGCACTTTCGAATATGACCAGCTGAGAGACATCTCGATCCGCTCTTTCGGGTTCACGCTTCCCTCGATCACCTACTCCTTCATCAAGAACAACACGGACGCGGAGCTGCTCGCGCAACCGCAGTTGCGGATCTCCGAAGGCCAGAAGGCGCAGCTCGTCATCGGGGACCGCGTGCCGATCCCGACGACGACCTTCAACACCGGCACGACGATCGGCGGCAACATCGTCCCGATCACCTCGTTCCAGTACCAGGACGTCGGTATCAAGATCGAGGTGGAGCCGCGCGTCCATCACAACAAAGAGGTGACGTTGAAGCTCACGATCGAGGTCTCGAATCTGAATGGCTTCGTCGAGGTCCAGAGCGGCCAGAGACAGCCGATCATCGGGACACGCACGATCGCCTCGAGCATCCGCTTGAAGGACGGGGAGACGAACTTCCTCGCCGGACTCTTCCGGAAGGACACGAGCAACACGACGAACTCGGTGCCGTTCCTGGGAGACCTGCCGATCCTGGGCCGGCTGTTCTCGAAGAAGGCGACAGTCGACATGGCGACGGACCTCGTTCTGACGCTGACGCCGCACATCATCCGGATTCCGGACGTCACCGCCGCGGATCTCGAGCCCTTCTACGTCGGGACCGACGCGAACATCTCCGTCCAGGGGAGCCCCCGGGTGGAGTCGCCGGTCAGCCAGGGGCCGTTCGACCTCGGCCGCCAGCCGGTTCCACCCCGCGGCGCGCCGGTCCCCCGACCCGCGGTGACTCCCGGGCCGCAAATCCTCGTTCCCGGCGGTCTTCCGAGCGATCCTTTCCGGCGGACACCGAATCCCCGCGACGCCATCCCGCCGCAGCCGACCCCTGTGCCTCCCGGCGCCGTTCCGCAGACATCGGGGTCGGTTCTGTTCGACTTCGACCCGGCGGCCCTCTCGCTCGCGCCGGGGGAGCAGAAGACCGTCCTCGTGAGGGCCACGGGCGGCGAATCGGCTCCGGCCGCGACGCTCGGGATCCAGTTCGATCCGGCGGTCGTGGCGGTCGTTGCCGTCCGGCCGATTCTGTCCGCCGGCGGCGTCGGAGACGCGAGCGTCCAGGGCGGACGGGTCGTGCTCGAGCTTCCCGGCGGAATCAGTCTCGCCGGGACGCGTCCGGTCGCGGAGATCACGCTCCGCGGGATGGGCGCGGGCCGCACGAACCTGGCGTTCGAAAACCCGGCGACCGGAGGAGTGATCGCCACCACCGACGCTGCCGTGGAGGTCCGCTCGCCGTGACCGACGCCGGGACACCGGACACGAGACTCGGGGGACGGAGGTTGTCCCGCCGCGCGGAGCGCG
>DASWIB010000227.1:0-23347 GCA_036397915.1 Thermoanaerobaculia bacterium
CGCGCAACCGCGATTCGCGCGACCGTGTCGCCCGGTGAGATCCGGCCGAGAGGCGGGGAAGGCGGCGGCTCGGATTGGAACAGAGGAATCGAAGGACGGAGCAATTCCACCGCGCCCGCCGTTAGGAGCAGCGCACCCGCCGCGAGCATGGAGCCGGTTGCGGCGAAGACGCGACGGAACAGAGCCTGGAGCACCGTCGATGTACCCGACATCGGTTCTTGTGCGAATGAACACCCGGCCCCGCCGCGAGCGGGACCGGGTGAGCGGGAAGCCTTTACGAAACCTTCCGGGCGAGCGAAAGCCCGATCGCCGCGAGCGCAAAACCCGCGACGGCGAGCGTGGGATACACGGACCCGGTCGCCGGCAGCGTCTCGGCCGGAGCCGGCGGCGGCGGAGGCGGCGCAGGCGCCTCGACAGCGGGTGCTGGCGGCGGCGGAGGCGGCGCAGGCGCGGTCCGTTCCTCGTAGGTGGTCGTCTTCTGCTCAATGGTGGTGGTCGCGGCGGCCGCCGGGACCGTCGTGATGGCGACCTGCTTGCGGTCGATCACCTCGTTCGAGATGTTCTTCGCCATGACGACGATATTGTGGGCGCCGGGCGGAACGTTCTCGATGAACGCGACATTCGCTTCCGTTCCCTTCAACGTCTGCCGGAGGTCGTTGTCGAGGTAGATCTCGAAAATGGGCAGCGGGAAGTTCGCCTCTCCGAACTTCGTGCCCTGGCCCTGACCGAAGGCCGTCAGGTTGTACGAGATCCCGACGCGCACCTGGTTGCCGGTGATGGTGGCGCCTTCCACGGGCTCGGTGAGTCTCAGCTGGAGCGTGTTGGCCGTGGGACCGGCCGTGTTCAAGTCAGCGTTCTGCGCCAGGGCGAGGCCGGCGAAGACGCCCAAAGCGAGAACCAGGAGCGTGAGTCTGAGCGGCTTGGGCATGTTTCCCTCCTTGCTGAAGCCACGAATCGGGCTCGGGGGGACTCACCATCAAAGGTCGTGCCAGGGCCGAGGTCCGGAGCCCGGACACGGGGCACGGGATGCTGAATATGGGGCAAGACACGAGAAACACGAGGTTTTCGCGTCCCGTATCCGTTTTCCCGTCCCGCTCTCTCAGTCGGAGAGATGCTCGGGCTCCGAGTCGGTCAAGGATCGATAGGCCTCGAGGTACTTCTCGCGCGTCGTACGCACCACGCCCCCGGGGAGGCGCGGCGCGGGCGGACGATGGTCCCAGCCCGTCGAGTCGAGCCAGTCACGCACGAACTGCTTGTCGAAGGAAACCGGCGAGCGGCCGGGGGTCCAGGCGCGGGCGTCCCAGTACCGCGAGGAGTCGGGGGTGAACGCTTCGTCGATCCAGATCACGCGGCCGTCGAGCCGGCCGAACTCGAGCTTCGTATCGGCCAGAAGAAGACCTTTCGACTCGGCGTACTGTCGCGCGCGCTCGTAGAGTGAGAGCGTCCGGTCGCGGAGCAGTGCCGACTCGTATTCGCCGAGATCCTTCACGAGTCGAGAGAACGGCACGTTCTCGTCGTGACCCCGCGGGTTCTTCGTCGCAGGGGTGAAGATCGGTTCGGACAGCCGCTGCGCCTCCGAGAGACCGGGTTGAAGGCGGACGCCGCAGACCTCCCCGGTTTTCCGGTACTCCGCCCAGCCGGAGCCCGCGAGGTAGCCGCGCGCCACGCACTCGAACGGGATGACCTCGGCCTTCTTGACGATCACCGACCTTCCTTCGAGGAGCGGTACATCGGCCCGGAGCGACTCCGGGAAGCGCGAGACGTCGGTCTCGATCAGGTGGTTCTCCACGTCGTCGAACTTGCGAAACCAAAAGTTCGACAGCTGGGTCAGGATCTTTCCCTTGTCCGGGACACCCGGGGAGAGCACGCAGTCGAACGCGGAGATGCGATCGCTCGCGACGAGCAACAGGGAATCGCCGAGGTCGTAGAGCTCGCGGACTTTGCCGCGCCGGGAGAGCCGCGCGCCCGACAGGTGCGTCTCGGTGACGGCCGGGAGCGGCATGGTCGGGCGGCAACACTAGCACGCTTCGAGCCGGGGGTTCGGGGGACGGCAAGGTTCCCCGCGAAAAGACTGATCACTCCTTTCCGTGACCGGTGAGCAGGCGCGCATCGCGCGATCCCGCTCTGCTATCTTGATTTCGTGCACCTGACCATCGTTTCGTCCCTTGCCCGTTCCGCGTCGCTCTGGCGTGTCGCGTTCCTCCACGAGGGCCGTGATCCGGGTCGCGGGATCCCCGCTCCACTCGCGGACTCGATCCGCGACGCGGCCCGCCGATCGAGCTTTCGCGGGCGTGACCGGGAGACGGCGGGGTCCGCGGCCGCAGACGGGACGTGGCTTCTCGTCGGCCTCGGCCGCGCGCCAGCGTCGCTCGCCCGGCTCCGCCGGGCGCTCCGGAGGGCCCTCGGCGAGAGCGCCTCCCGTTCGCGATCGCGTCTCCTCCTCGTATTCGGCGAAGGCGTGGACGGGAAAACTCTGCGCGCGCTCCTTCCGCACCTCGCGCTCGCCGACTACGCCTTCGAGCGGTACAAGTCGCGGCGAAAGAGAGTACGACCGGTGGGAGCGACGACTGCGGTGGTCCTCCCGCCGGAGCGCGTCGCCAGGCGATCTCTGGTCACCGCCGCGCGCGAGGCGGAGATCGTTGCCTCCGCGGTGGCCTGGGCGCGCGACCTCGGGAATACGCCGGCGAACGACCTCGGTCCGGCCGAGCTCGCGCGCGAGGCGATGATTGCGGGAAAGCGCGACGGCGTCTCGGTGCGCGTTCTCGACAAGCGCCAGATCGCCGCAGAGAAGATGGCGGGACTCATCGCCGTGAGCGTCGGCAGCGTGCGCCCCCCCGCGTTCGTGATTGCCGACTACCGCCCACAGAATCCTCTCGGGACGGCGGTGCTGGCCGGAAAGGGAATCACGTTCGACTCGGGTGGAATCTCGATCAAGCCGGCGCCGTCGATGGGCGAGATGAAGTACGACATGATGGGGGCGGCGACGGCGCTGGCGTGCGTGCGCGCGGCGAAGTCACTCGCACTGCCGGTTCGGGTCGTCGCGCTCACTCCGTTGACCGAGAATCTCCCGAGCGGCTCCGCTACCCGGCCCGGCGACATCCTCCGGATGCGAAACGGAAAGACGGTCGAGGTCGACAACACCGACGCGGAGGGGAGACTCGTTCTCGCGGATGCCCTCTCGTACGCCGAGAAGTTCCGGCCCGACGTGCTGCTCGATTTCGCAACGCTGACCGGCGCCGTGCTCGTCGCGCTGGGGCACGAGTGCGCGGCGCTCTTCACGGCAGACGAGCGGCTCGCGGCCGAGCTCGAAGCTGCCGGGGAGACTGCGGGCGAGCGTCTGTGGCGCCTTCCTCTCTGGGACGACTACCGCGAGAACCTGCGCTCAGAGTGGGCGGACATGAAGAACACCGGGGGCCGTTCGGGCGGCACGATCAATGCCGCCGTGTTCTTGAAGGAATTCGTTCCGGATCGTGTTCCGTGGGCGCACATCGACATCGCCGGCGTCGCGCACTTCGAGAAGGAGCACGCGGGATACGCCGCCGGAGCGACCGGCTTTGGAGTCGCTCTGACGATGGAGTTCCTGAAGAGGTGGTTCAAAAAATAGCGGGGTCAGGTCTTCACTGATCGCCAGAGCGGTCGATCCGGACCGATGGCCTTGCCACTTTGCTTGCAAAGTGGCAAGTGGAGACCTGACCCCTGGTGCTCCCTACGAGAGTGAGCACGACGAACGCCGACGACCAGCAGTTTGACTGGTCTTGATCGCTTTGCTAGCGTCGCCGCCACATGCCCCTCCGCAGCTTCTCGATTGGTCCGATCGGGGAGGAACTCTATCCCCGCTTCGTCGGTGAGATCGCGGAGAGGTTCGACGACCGCACTCTCGATCGGAACGTCGTCGCGCGGGAAGCTCTCACGTACCTGTACCTCGGCCGCGACGTCTCCTGGGACGACGCGATCGCGGATCGCGCGACGCCGACGGCCGTGAAGGCGCTGCTCGCCTCGTTCGACCCGCGCAACGCCACGTTGGAGGCCGAGTACTACCGCGAGATCGACCTCGAAAAGTGGGCTCCGGTCAAGCCCCTGCTCTGGTTCTGGCAGATGTTCGATCACTCCCCGGTCGGTCGCAACGTCCGGCTCGGGACGCAAATGCGGGCGATGCTCGCGGCACGCGTCTTCCGGCGTTGCGGGCGGGACGTCCGCATCTTTCACGAAGTCGAGTTCTCCTTCGGTTACAACCTGACGGTCGGCAACGGCGTGACGATCCATCGCAACGTGTTGATCGACGACCGCGGCGAAGTGGTGATCGGCGACGACGCCTCGATCTCCGACTTCGCGAACATCTACTCCCACTCGCATTCGGTCGAGGACATCCACGACATCTCGCTCGGTAAGACGGTGATCGGCGACCGCGTCCGCATCACGTACCACGCCGTGGTGCTCTCCGGGGTCGAGATCGCGGCGGACGCGCTGGTCGGCTCGATGGGCGTGGCATCCAAGCCGGTCGGTCCCGGCGTGATCGCCGGCGGGATCCCGGCGCGGCCGATCGGTCAGAAAAAGGGGAAGAGGGCCCACGAGAGCGAGAAGGTCGGAGGGTCATAGGGCACGGTACCCGGTGTCCGGTGTCAGGACTTCTGGGCGGCTTCCTTCCTCCGGATACCTTGTAACCCGCTGCTGATACCTTTCCCGGATGCTTCGTCGTCTCACGGTCAAGAACCTCGCGATCGTCGAGGACCTGGAGCTCGAGCTCGGATCGGGACTCACCGTCATCACCGGTGAGACCGGAGCAGGAAAGTCGATCCTGGTCGACGCGCTGGCGCTGCTCGCGGGGGGCCGCGGTGCCTCCGACCTCATCCGGCAGGGATCGGACCGGCTGATCGTCGCCGGAGAGTTCGACGCCGATCACGCGTCGAGAGAGATCCTCTCGGAGGCCGGTCTTCCCACCGACGGCGACGCGCTCCTCGTTCGAAGAGAGCTCTCGACCGACGGTCGCGGCCGGGCGTTCATCGAGGACGAGCCGGCGGCGGTGCGCACACTCGCGCGGCTCGGGGACCGGCTCGTTTCGATTCAGGGCCAGAGCTCGGAAAAGGAGCTGATCGACGCGGAAGCCCCGCTCGAGCTCCTGGACGCGTTCGCGGGCGCGGCCACCGAGCGCGAAGCGGTCGCTCGAGCGGCGGCGGCGTGGTCGGCAGCGCGCCAGGCGCTCGAGAAGCTCGAGGCAGCAGGCCGGGACCGGTCGGCGCGCCTCGATCTCGTCCTGTTCCAGATCCGTGAGATCGAGGGGGCCGCGCCGGACGAAGGAGAGGAGGAGACACTCACGTACGAGCGCGAACGCCTCCGGCACGCCGACCGGGTCAAGCGGGCCGGCGAGGCGGCGCTCGAAGCGCTGTCGGAGGGGGGGGGGACGCCCTCGGCGGCGGACCGACTCGGAGAAGCAGCGCGGGCATTCGGGGAG
Source organism: Thermoanaerobaculia bacterium (assembly GCA_036397915.1). Taxonomy (GTDB): domain Bacteria; phylum Acidobacteriota; class Thermoanaerobaculia; order UBA5066; family Gp7-AA6; genus Gp7-AA6. Next base: position 5,450 of record DASWIB010000227.1, read on the forward strand.
CTCGCGGCAATTGATCCCCGCGAGGCCGTGCGGCTGGAAGAAGTCGAGGATCTGAAGCGGCGGATCGCGGATCTCGCCGCCGCCGCCCGCGACGCCGCTTCGGGTATCGAGGCCGATCCGGAGCGCCTGACGGCCGTCGAGTCGCGCCTCGAGAAGCTCTCTCGGATCAAGCAGAAATACGGACCCACACTCGGGGACGCCCGGGCCCTCCTCGAGAAGCTCCGAGCCGAGCGCGACGAGCTGTCGAACATCGGGGACGCGCTCGACCGCCGTCAGCGGGAGGAGCGCGACGCGGAGGACAGATACCGGACGGACGCGAGAGACCTGACCGCGAAGCGTCAGGCCGCCGCGCCGCGCTTCTCGGCAGCAGTCGAACGAGAGCTCGCCGGCCTCGCTCTCGAGAAGGCGCGGTTCCGCATCGCGCTCATGCCGCTCGGTCGCGACGATCCCAGTCGGACCGGGCTCGAGCGCGCCGCGTTTCTGTTCCAGCCCAATCCGGGAGAGCCGGAACGGCCCCTGGAGAGGATCGCGTCGGGCGGTGAGCTCTCCCGCATCCAGCTCGCCATCCACTCCGTAGCGGCGTCCCGGGGCGGGCGCCGCCGGACGCTCGTCTTCGACGAGGTCGATGCCGGCATCGGTGGGCGGACGGCGGAGTTCGTCGGCAAGAAGCTCCGCCGGCTCGCCGAGCGGGACCAGGTGCTCTGCGTGACCCACGTGCCGCAGATCGCCGCGCTCGCCGACCGCCATTTCCGGGCCGAAAAGAGACAAGCGCGCGGCCGGACGATCGCCGCGGTTCGGCTCCTCGAGGGCAGCGAGCGGATCGCCGAGATTGCGCGGATGCTCGCGGGCGAGAAGGTGCCGGAAACCGCGATCCGGCACGCGCGCGAACTGCTCGCGCAGGCGGGCAACGCGTGACGACCGACGACCGGCACTCCCGGTCGATCCTGTTTCCCGGCATCGGCGCGGACGGTCAGAAGAAGATCCGCCGCTTCTCGATCGCGATCGTGGGGGTCGGCGCGGTGGGGGCGGCGGCGGCTGAGCTCGCGGCGCGAGCGGGAGTCGGCCGGCTGACTCTGGTCGACCGCGACGTGGTCGAGGAATCGAATCTGTCGCGCCAGCTCCTCTTCGACGCCGAGGACGCCGCGCGCATTGCGCCCAAGGCGACCGCCGCGCAGGTGCGGCTCGGGGAGATCGCACCGGACGTCACCGCGCGGGGCGTGGTCGCGGACCTGACCGCGGAGAACGCCCGGAGCCTACTCGCCGGGCACGATCTGATTGTGGACGGCTCGGACAACTTCGAGACGCGACTCCTGGTCTCCGACGCGGCGCGGATGCTCGATCTTCCATCGATCTACGCGGCGTGCGTGGGGGAGGAAGGCCTCGTCGCGGTCTCGGTTCCCGGCCGGACACCCTGCCTGCGGTGCTACCTCGAGGGACTGCCGCCCGCCGGCTCCGCACCGACGTGCGACACTCTCGGAATCGTCCCGACGCTGCCGCCGCTCGTTGCCTCCGCCGCGATGACCGAAGCGCTGCGGATGGCCACGGGCGCGGAGCCGTCGCGGGGAGTTCTCTCGCTTCGCGTCTGGAACGACGGGTTCCGCTCGGCGCGGTCCTTCGAAGATGCTCGGCCCCGTGAGGACTGTCCCGTCTGCTCGCGGAGGCGCTTTCCCGCTCTCGAAGGTGAAGGCGCCGCCGAGGTCGTGAAGCTGTGCGGCCGCCGTTCGGTCCAGGTCGCTCCCTCCGGGCGCGAACGGCCGGACTTCGACGCGCTCGAGGAGAGGCTCGCGCGGGTCGGTCGGGTCCGCCGTTCGCCGCAGCTCCTGAACGCGGATCTCGAGGACGTCTCACTGACCATCTTCTTCGACGGCCGTTGCGTCGTGCGGGGGACGGAGGACCCGGGCCGGGCGCAGCGCCTCTACGACCGGTACGTCGGGCGTTGACGTGCGCCGTATCGAACTGCGCGATCTGCTCGCATCCCCGGAAGAGATCTCGCATTTCCGCGAAGTCCTCGCCCGCGGCGGCGTCGCCGCGCTGCCGACCGAGACGTTTTACGCGCTTGCGGCCGACCCCACGAGCGAGCGCGGCGTCTCCCGCACGTTCGAGGTCAAAGGCCGCGATGAGGGGAAACCCCTCCTCGTCCTCTTCTCGTCGCGGGCGCAACTCGAGCGGCTCGGCGTTACGGCGGGGCTGGAGACGCTCGACCGCTTCTTCCGCATCTGGCCGGCGCCCCTGACCGCAGTGTTTCCGCTCGCGTCGCCGATTCCCGCCTCCCGGGGGTCGACCACGCTCGGCGTGCGAATGCCGGCCGTCGCAGCGGTCCGCGAGTTGCTCGACGCCGTCGGCCCGTTGACCGGAACGAGCGCGAACCGGTCGGGCGAGCCGCCCCTGTTGTCTCCGGACGCGGTGGAAGACGCCCTGGGGTCGGATATCGATCTCATAGTCGACGGCGGCCCGACTCCGGGAGGAGAGCCCTCGACGGTGATCGACGCGACGCGCGAGCCGCCGGTCGTCCTGCGGTCGGGTGCTTTTCGCTGGCCGCCGCAGGAGCACTGACCCGCCGACCGGCGTGTTCGAGGGGATCGTAGGGTCCCCCGCCGACAAATACTCGGGCACTCTGCTAGATTGCCCGCTTTCATGGGGCTCATTCGGGAGTACGCAGGAAAGGCGCCGCTCGTCGGCGCAAGGGTCTACCTTGCGGAGACGGCGGCGGTCATCGGGGACGTGGTCCTCGGAGACGACGCATCGGTCTGGTACAACTCGGTCGTCCGCGGCGACTGTCACTTCATCCGCATCGGTGACCGGACGAACGTTCAGGACAACTGCGCGGTTCACGTCACCGAGGAGTACCCGACGATCCTCGAGGAAGAGGTCACGCTCGGCCATGGCGCGATCGTCCACGGCGCGGTCGTTCGCCGCGGCGCGTTGATCGGGATCCGAGCGACCGTTTTGAACGGCGCGGAGGTCGGGGAGTCCGCCCTCGTCGGCGCCGGTGCGCTCGTCACCCCGCGCACGGTCGTACCTCCGCGGACGCTGTGGCTCGGCGCGCCCGCGCGGCAGGTGCGGGCGCTCTCGAATGCCGAGGTCGAGGACCTGAAACTCTTCTACTTGCACTACCTGGAGTACAAGGAGGAGTACTTCCGGCTCGACGGACGGTGGGCCTCGACTCGATGACCGCGCGATACCGGTCGGTCAAAGGGACGCGCGACCTTCTCCCACCCGAGAGCGAGCGGTGGGCCGAGGCCGAGCGGATCGCGCGCGACACTTTTCACGCGTGGGGTTACGCGGAGATCCGCACGCCGGTGCTCGAGGAGACGGCGCTCTTCGCGCGATCCGTCGGCGAGACGACCGACATCGTCCACAAAGAGATGTACACGTTCGCCGACCGGAAGGGTCGCTCGCTCACGATGCGCCCGGAAAACACCGCGGGAGTCGTCCGGGCCGTGATCGAGAACGGACTCGCGGCGGGACCGATGCCGCTGCGCCTCTACTACATCGGACCGCAGTTCCGCTATGAGCGCCCGCAGGCCGGACGCTACCGCGAGTTCTCCCAGATCGGCATCGAGCTCTTCGGGGTCGCGGGACCGGCCGGGGAAGCCGAGGTCCTCGAGATGCTCTTCACCTTTCTCGAGGCACTCGGCTTTCGCGCACTCTCTGTGTCGCTCAACACCGTCGGGACGGCGCACACCCGCGCGGCGTTCGGAGAAGCCGTTCGCGCGCACGTCGCGCCGCGGGCCGGCTCGTTCAGCGAAGACGACCGGCGCAAACTCGCCGACAACCCGCTCCGGCTCTTCGACTCGAAAGACCCGGACGTGCGGGCGGCGCTCGAGGGCGCCCCGCGGACGCTCGATTTCCTCGAGCCGGGCTCGCGCCGGCACTACGACGAGGTTCGGGAGCTGCTCACGAGGGCAGGAATTCCGTTCCGCGACGAGCCGTCGCTCGTGCGCGGGCTCGACTACTACACGAAGACCGTGTTCGAGGTCGTCTCGGAGGACCTCGGCGCTCAGGACGCCATCCTCGGGGGCGGGCGCTACGACGGGTTGGTCGAGTCGCTCGGCGGGCCCGCGGTTCCCGCAATCGGGTTCGCGATCGGCGAGGACCGGCTCCTCCAGGTGGCCCCGCTGGTGGCCCCGCGCCGTCCCTGCGTCATCGTGCTCCCGCAGAGCACCGACGATGTGAGCGAGGCGTCGCGAATCGCCCGAGAGATCCGCGCGGCGCTCCCCGGCGGCTGCGTCGAGGTGGACCTCGCCGCGCGAGGAATCAAGAAGGGGATGGCGCGCGCGAGCGGGCTGTTCGAGAAAGCGGACGCGCGCGGCTTCGAGCGAGAGTCCATGCTCGCCGTCTTCGTCGGCGAAAGGGAGCGCGCCGCGGGGTCGGTCACGGTCAAGCGGCTCGCCACGGGAGAGCAGGAAACCTTTCCCGTCACCGAGCTCGCGGAGCGGCTCGGCGCGGCGAGGGAGCGGTGAGCCTGCCGCGGCAGCCCGCGGGCCTCTTGACCGCGGCCGCGGCCGGTCGGCGCGTCCTGCTCCGGGGCTGGGTCGGACGGCGCCGCGACCTGGGCGAGCTGATCTTCCTGAACGTCCGCGACCGCAGCGGGGTCGTGCAGGTCCTCTTCGATCGCGCCCGCTCGGGTGCCGAGGCGATCGCGCTTGCGGCAGACTCCCGAACCGAGGACGTCGTCGAGATCGAGGGCGACGTCGTGATGCGCGGCCTCGATCAGGTCAACCGCGAGATGCCGACCGGCGAGATCGAGATCGTCGCGACCCGACTCGATTTCCTCGCGCGCGCCGAGACCCCGCCCTTTCTCCCGGAGGACCGCACGAACGCGACCGAAGAGCTGCGGCTCGAGTACCGCTACATCGACCTGCGCCGCCCCGCGATGCTCCGCAACTTCGCCCTCCGGGACGAGATCGCGTTTCGCGTGCGGAGCACGCTCCACGAGCGCGGCTTTCTCGAGGTCGAAACGCCGATGCTGACGAAGTCGACGCCGGAAGGGGCACGGGACTACCTGGTCCCTTCCCGCGTTCACCGCGGCAAGTTCTATGCGCTGCCCCAGTCGCCGCAGCTCTTCAAGCAGATCCTGATGGTCTCCGGTTTCGAACGCTACTTCCAGATCGCGCGCTGCTTCCGCGACGAGGACCTGCGGGCGGATCGCCAGCCGGAGTTCACGCAGATCGATCTCGAGATGTCTTTCGCCACGGAGGACGACGTATTCGAGGTCGTGGAGGCGGTTCTCGCGGCGGCATTCAGCGCCGCCGGCATCAATGTGCCCATGCCGTTTCCGCGGCTGACCTATGGCGAGGCGATGGAGCGCTACGGGACCGACCGGCCCGACCTGCGCTACGGGCTCCCGCTCGTGGACCTTTCCGCGGCCGCCTCCGGTGGCGTATTCGCCCCATTCGCGAACGCGCTCGCGTCCGGCGGGTCGGTCCGGGGCCTGCGCGTCCCCGACGGCGCGGCGCTCTCGCGCAAGAAGCTCGATGAGTGGACCGAGCTCGCGCGCTCCTGCGGCGCTTCCGGCCTCGTCTGGGCGAAGCGCTCCGCCGGTCAAACGACCTCGCCCGCGAAGAAGGCGCTCGGCGACGCGGGCCTCGAGAAGATCCTCTCGGCGGCCGAAGTTTCGGAGGGCGACCTCCTGGTCGTCGTCGCGGATCGCCCGGCAGCCGTCTTCACGGCGCTCGCGGGGCTTCGCGGCGTTGCCGCGCGGGAGATCGGAGCCGTCGAGCTCTCGAAGCACGCCTTCTGCTGGGTGACGCAGTTTCCGCTCTTCGGCCGCGATGAGAAGACCGCGGCCTGGTTCCCGATGAATCACCCGTTTACCTCGCCACGCGAGGAAGACCTTCCCCTGCTGGAATCCGACCCGGGCCTTGTCCGCGCGCGCGCCTACGATGTGGTGATGGACGGCCAGGAGCTGGGCTCCGGCTCGATCCGCATTCACCGCGCCGACGTGCAGGAGCGCGTGTTCCGGGCCCTCGGCATCTCCGAGGCGGAGGGGCGCGAACGGTTCGGTTTCCTGCTCGACGCCCTGAAGTTCGGGGCGCCGCCGCACGGCGGCATCGCGCTCGGCCTCGACCGGATCTGCATGATCGCCGCGGGGGCCGGATCGCTTCGGGATGTGATCGCATTCCCGAAGACGACCTCCGGGATGTGCCTCATGACCGGGTCGCCCTCGGCCGTCGAGCCGGCGCAGCTCGAGGAGCTGGCGATCGCGCCGGTTCGCCCGGTCGAATCGTGACGCCTGACCGGATCGTCATCCGCGTCGGCGAAACGGAAAGCGTCATCTGGCTCGGACGCGGAGTCCTGGAAGACGCCGCCCGGTTCCTGGTCTCCCCTTCGGGGCGGTACCTGCTCGTTTCGTCGCGCGCCACGAGCGCCGTCCGCCGCGGACTGCGGGACATCCTGGCAGGATCGCTGCTCCTCGACCTCGAGATCGACGACTCGCAGAGGATGAAGACGCTCGAGGCCGTTCGCGCCGTCGCGGACGCGGCAATCGAGGCCGGCGTGCGCCGGGACGATGCGTTTCTCGCCGTCGGCGGCGGAGTGGTGACGGACGTCGTCGGTTTTGCAGCGGCGATCGTGCTCCGCGGGGTGGCGTGGAACGCCGTCCCGACGACGATCACGGGAATGGCGGACGCCGCGATCGGCGGCAAGACCGGCGTGGACCATCCGCTGGGCAAGAATCTCCTCGGCGCCTTTCATCCTCCGCGCGCAATCCTGGTGGATCCAGCGGCCGCCACGACGCTTCCGGACCGCGATTACAGAAGCGGCCTCGTCGAGGCGTTGAAGGGCGCGTGGATCGGCGACGCCGAGCTGTCCGCGCGGGCGGAGGCTCGTGTCGACGCGATCCTCGCGCGGGACCAGGATGCGCTGTTCGACCTCGTCGGCGGCGCAGCGCGGGTGAAGGCGGAGTTCGTGACGTCCGACCCGATCGAGCAGGGCCCGCGCCGGCTGCTCAACTTCGGGCACACGCTCGGGCATGCGTTCGAGGCGGCGGCGGGATACCGCGATCTCCGACACGGCGAGGCGGTCGCGTGGGGAATCGCCGCGGCGCTCGAGATCTCGCGCGAGCGGGCGGGGCTCTCGGTGAAAGACGCGGCACGCGTTCGCTCGGTGCTCGCGCGGCTCGGGCCTTTTCCCGCGCCGGTCCGCTCTCCCGAAACTCTCCGACCTCTCCTCTCCCGCGACAAGAAGGCGACCGCCCGGGGCCTCGCCGGCGTGCTGCTCGAGACCGTCGGTCGCGCGCGCGTCGAGGAAGACGTCCCGTTGGACGAGTGGCTCGCGGCTGCGCAACGTGTCGAGCTCGATTGAAGGAGGCCGTCCTTCGAACATGACGTTTCCCCCCGCCCATACGGGAAACCGAAGCGGGACTGGAGGTTCCGGCGGGTGGCGGGACGTTGGCCGGCGCAAGTCGGACATATAATGTCCGGCAGCCTTGAAAAAGCAGCCGGCCAGGCGGCGGCTCCGCCTCTTCGTTCTCCTGTCGGGAGCCCTGGTTCTCGCTTCGCTGGTGCCGCTCCTCGTCTCGGACGCGGCGCTCATCCGGCGTAACCGAAGGACCCTCGAGACTCTCGAAGAGAAGTATCTGACGCGGTCTTCGTCCGCGCTCGCGGACCGCATCGCGGCCTATCACGCGTCGGCGCGTGAGGAGCTCGCCAACGCGGCCAACTCCGTGCGCCTCGCGCGGGAGCTGACCGGAGAAAACCCCTTCACGTCGGAAAAGGGACCGGAGATTCTCCGCGCGGCGCTCCGAGGCGAGACGCCGCTGCTGGCTCTCCGCGGGGTCAACCGCAAGGGGGTCGGGAGCTTCGCGGGACCCCCGAGTCTGCCGAGGGCCGTCGAATTCGAATTCCGCCGCGGGTTCGAGTCGGCGCGCGACGGGGCGGTCTATTCGGGAGATCCCTTCGACGCGCCGCCGCTCGGCCCCGTCTCGGTGCTCGCCGCGCCGGTCGCCGATGAGGACGGCCTGGTCGGCGTCGTCGAAGCGGTCATGTCGTGGGAGCCGATCCGGCGCGAGTTCGCCGACGAGGCACGCAGGGACGTCCGCGCGACGCTCGTCGACCGCCAGGGACGCATCCTCTTCCCGCTCGGCGGCGGCGAGCGGCGTCATCCCTCGTCGCTCGTGGCCGACTTCCAGAGATACCCGGCGCGCGTGACCCGCTCGGAAGTTCAGCCGTCCGGCGCCGTCCTCTCCTCGATCGCGCCGGTGGGACTGCCGGAATGGGCCGTGCTGCTCGAGCGTGATCGCGACGCGGCGTTCGCGTCGGTGGACCGCATGGTGCGCGACACGGTGCTCTGGAGCGCGGCGGCGCTCGCCGGAGCGCTCCTCCTCGGTCTCTTCTCCGCGCGGCGACTCTCGCGACCGATCTCTCGACTCGCGAAGTCTACCCGCGCGATCAGCGAGGGGCAGTACGGCACGCGCGTCGAGGTCGCCGGGACCGCGGAGCTCGCCGATCTCTCCGAGAACTTCAACCGAATGAGCGAGTCCATTCAGGGCGCCGTCGAGAATCTGAAACAGGCCGCGCGCGAGAACCACGAGCTCTTCATCAACTCCATCCGCGCGCTCGCGGCCGCGATCGACGCAAAGGACCCTTACACGCGCGGCCACTCCGAGCGGGTGGCGCGCTATTCGTCGCTGGTCGCCAAGGAGATGGATCTCTCGCCCGAGGACGTTCGGCGCGCCCGTCTCTCGGCGCTCCTCCACGACGTGGGAAAGATCGGGATCGACGATCGCATCCTCCGGAAGCCAACCGCGCTGACCGAGGAGGAGTTCGAGATCATGAAGAGCCATCCGGTCAAGGGCGCCGCGATCATGGAAGTGATTCCGCAGCTGCGCGACGTCATCCCGGGCATGAAACACCACCACGAGCGATGGGAAGGCGGCGGTTACCCCGACGGGCTCGCCGGCGAAGAGATCCCGCTGCAGGCGCGCATCGTCTCGGTCGCCGACACGTTCGATGCGATGACGACGACCCGGCCGTACCAGCGTCCGATGGACGTTCGGTTCGTGTTCCAGCGTCTGAGGGATCTCGCCGGCAACCGGTTCGATCCGGCGGTCGTGGAAGCCCTGATCCGGTCCTACGAGAAGGGGGAACTCGTGCCGATTGCGCGGGAGGAGGCGCACCCCGAGGCGTCCGCGCCGCTGCGTCGCGTGGAGGCGGGTTGAGAGCCCTCGCCCGCGGGATCGCCCCGGCGGCCGCGGCGTTTCTGATTGCATCGATACCTGCCTGCTCGTCCGCCAAGAAGACGAGCTCTGCCGAAGTCCTCTTGAACGAGCGGATGGGTGCGGTGCTGCTCCGCGAGGGCCGGGCGGTCGAGGCCGAGCGCGCCTATCGCGACGTGCTGCCCCACGACGCTCGGAATCCGGAAGTCCTGGATGGTCTCGGTGTCTCGCTGCTCCTCCAGGGCCGCTTCAAGGAGGCGTACTCCTTCTTCGACCGCGCCGTTGACCTCGACCCCGAGAAGGCGCTCTACCGGGTCCACCGCGGGATGGCGAGCCTCGAGCTCGGACGATTCAAGGAGTCGGAATCCGACTTCGAAAAGGCGGAGGCCTCCCCCGCGCCCGAGGATCGTCTCGACGCGGCCATCAACCGCGGAAGGCTGAAGCAGCGGCAGAAGGACTTCGTCGCGGCCGAAGAGGCATTCTCGACCGCTCTCTCGCGCGACCCGAAGTCCTCGTCTGCCCTGATCGGTCGCGGCATCGCGCGGGAGTCCCGTGGCGCGCTCGAGCAGGCCGCGGGAGACTACCTCGAAGCGGTCCGCCTGGATCCGAAGAACGCCGAGGCGACGCTCCGGCTCGGGCTCACGCTCGTGACCCTCAAGAAACCAGAGCTCGGACGGCGCTATCTCGAGCGGACGATCGAGCTGGATCCGACCGGGGAAGCCGGCGCCAGGGCCCGCCTCTTGCTGGACGGACGAACCGGAGCGAACGCTCCCAAGTCTTAAGAAGCCGCACGGGGAACGAGGACACCAGAAGCCTCCGCTTTCGCCCGGTGCCCCGCGTCCCGCGTCGGCTGAGAAATAATCGTCCGCGATGAGCGAGCCCTCCGACAGAGGCCGAGGCTTCTTTTCGAAAGTCCGGCGGGGCCTCTTCATGACCCACACCGAGATCCTCGAGAAGCTCGGAGCGGCGGTCAAGAAAGGCTTCGGTTTCGACGAGTCGGTCCTGGAGTCGCTCGAGGAAACCCTGCTCGAGGCCGACGTCGGGGCGGAGACGGCGACCGTGCTGACGAATGCGGTCCGCCGCCGGGCGGGGTCGGCGGAGCGTTCGGACCTGGAGGAGCTCCGCCGCGTGCTGATCGCGGAGATCGAGGAGGTCCTCGCCCGCGCGCCGCGTCCGGCGGGCGCTCCCGAGCCACCGCTCGAGGTCACTTTCTTGGTCGGCGTGAACGGCTCCGGCAAGACGACGACCGCCGCGAAGCTCGCCGCCCGGGAAACCGCGTCCGGCCGCTCGGTTCTCCTCGCAGCCGCCGACACTTTTCGCGCGGGCGCGATCGAGCAGCTCGAGATCTGGGCGGCCCGTCTCGGAGTCCCGGTCGTGCGCCACGGGGAGGGCGCCGATCCGTCGGCCGTGCTCTTCGACGCCCTCGCGGCCGCAAAGGCCCGTCGGATACAGAAGCTCTTCGTCGACACGGCGGGGCGGTTGCACACGAAGAAGAACCTCATGGAGGAACTCGCGAAGATGCGTCGGATCGCCGCGCGCGAAGTCCCGGGCGCACCGCATCACGTGCTTCTCGTGCTCGACGCGACCACTGGAATGAATGGGCTCGCCCAGGCCCGTCGTTTCGTCGAGGCGGCGGGAGCGACGGGTGTCGTCCTGACGAAGCTCGACGGCAGCGCGCGCGGCGGGATCGTGCTCGCGATCTATCGGGAGCTCGCCTTGCCGGTGCTCTTCGTCGGGGTGGGAGAAGGCGTGGACGACCTCGTGCCGTTCGATCCGGCCGACTACGCCGGCGCGCTGTTGGGGGAGGCGGCTCCGGAGGAGGCGCGGCGCGGCGCTCCGGCTTGAAGCGACCGATCTCGGACGATCTCACCTCCCGCGCTCTGGATCTCGCCGAGCGCGGCCGCTGCACCGTTGCCCCGAACCCGATGGTCGGCGCGATCGTCGCGCGCGGCGCGCGCATCGTCGCCGAGGCGTGGCACCGGCGCGCGGGCGGTCCGCACGCCGAAATCGCGGCGCTCGAACGCGCCCGAGCGAAAGCGCGCGGCGCCGACCTGTACCTGACTCTCGAGCCCTGCGTGCACTCCGGGCGGACCCCGCCGTGCGCTCCGCGGATTGTGCAGGCGGGGATCGCGCGGGTGTTCGTCGCCGCGGAGGATCCGAACCCGCTCGTGTCCGGCCGGGGCATTCGGGCCCTTCGCCGCGCCGGGCTCGAAGTCGTCATGGCGAGCGGAGCCCTCCGCCGCCGCGCGGAGCGGCAGAACGAGAAGTTCCGCCTCTGGATCCAGGAGGGGCGGCCGTTCGTGCTGGCGAAGTGGGCGGCGACGCTCGACGGGAAGACCGCCTCCGGCTCGGGGCGGAGCCGCTGGATCACGGGTGCCGGCGCCCGGCGGCGCGCGCTCCTGCTGAGAGAGGAGTACGACGCGGTCGTCGTCGGCTCGGGGACCGCGCTCGCGGACGACCCGATGCTGACGCGGCGACTCGGCAAGAGCGGAGACCGCCTCTACCGGCGCATCCTGCTCGACGGCCGACTGCGCGTGCCCGCCTCCGCGCGGATGTTTCGGGATCCCGAAGGCGCGCTCGTCGTCACCGGGCTGCCGGAAGACCATCCCCGTGCGAAGCGGCTGGCCGCGCGCGGCGTCGAGGTCTGGAGCCTGCCTGCGGCGCCCGGCGGTCGGGTCCACCTCGCGCGTCTGCTCCGCCGTCTCGCCCGCTCGAATGTCTCGTGCGTGATGGTGGAAGGCGGCGCCGAGACGCTCTGGGGCTTCTTCCGCGCCGGGCTCGTCGACCGGGTCGCGGTGTTCACGGCACCCAGAATACTCGGAGGGCGATCCGCTCCCGGCGGCGTCGGAGGCGAAGGCTTCCCGCTGTCGCGGGCGGCCGGTATCGTCGAGGTCGAGCACGAGCGGTTGGGCAGAGACTGGCTCGTGACCGGGCGGGTCGAGCGGAGTCCGAGGCCCCGAACCCGACGCCCCCGGGGGGTTCGGGGGACCGCAACGTCCCCCGTCGAAAGATTACTCGGACACACTCCTGCGTCGTCTGCGGGCGGTCGCTGACGCCGATACACTTCGTCGGATGTTCACGGGGATCGTCACGGGGGTCGGCCGCGTGTCCTCCGTCGAGCGGCGGCGCGGGGGAGGCACGCGCCTCACCGTCGTTCCGCCTTCGCGATACGGGACGTTCCGTCGCGGGGAGAGCGTCGCGGTCTCCGGAGTCTGCGTGACGGCGATCGAGATCGGCCGGCGGCTGGTCGCGGATCTCTCGGCAGAGACGCTTCGGGTGACGACGCTCGGCTCCCTGGCAGCCGGCGATCCGGTGAACCTCGAGCGCGCGCTCGAGTGGCGCGGAAGAGTCTCCGGCCATTTCGTCCTGGGCCACGTCGACGCCGTCGCGCGGCTGCTCGCGATCGAGGACTCGCGAGGGTCGTGGACCTACCGGTTTTCGATTCCCCGCGGCTTCTCCCGCTACGTCGTGCGGAAAGGATCGGTCGCGCTCGACGGAGTGAGCCTGACGGTCGCCGCCCGCCGCGCGCGCGATTTCGACGTGGCGGTGATCCCCGAGACCCGCCGAATGACGGCGTTCGGTTCGAAGCGGCCGGGGGAGGCGGTCAACTTCGAGATCGACCTCCTCGCGAGATACGGAAAGAAGAGCCGCCGACGATGATCGAGTACGAAAACGCGAGCAGCGCCGCGGTGCGCTGCGTCGAGTCGGAGGTCGCCGGACGCCGGATCGCGGCGCACGCGTTGCCCTACTCCGGAGAGGCGGGAGCGCCGCCGTTCCGGTTCGACCCGCTCGAGCGTCGCGTAGTCGAGCGGAGAGCCTCCGGCCGGGTCGCCGCCGGACCGGCAGCTCCACGGATCTGGGCGGCCGCATTCGGGCGCTGCCCCGCGGGACCTGTACTGGTCGGACCGGGCTCTCCCGTCGAGGAAATCCGAGGCGCGTTCGAGGCCGCGGCCGAGGGCGCCGCTCTCGCCGGGCGCGCCGCTTACCTCCTCGATCCGGATCCCGCCGGTTTTCCGGAGGAACCACGGAGCGCGTTCGTGTCGCTCTTCGCCTGGATTCCCGGGGGAGAGGCGAGGGACCATCGTCTCGACGCGGCGCTCGCCCGCAGCGTGGTCGCCGGAGCACTCCTCCCGGTAATTCCGGGCTGGACCGACCAGCCGGAGTTCCTCGAGCGCTGGTTCGACAACCTCGGCGAGACGGGGGCGCGATTCGCGGCGCCGGTCGTGGTGCCGGGCGGCGGGGAGGATCGGCGCGTCCTGGTCGAGGCAAGGGCGCGCGTCGATCCGGCGTCGGCCGACCGGTTCTTCGAGAAAGTGCATCACTGCGACTGGGCGGCGTCCGTGAACGAGGGGCTACGCCGGTTCCGCGCGGAGGCGGCGCGCCGGCGCATCGCGACGCTGCCGCCCCGGCCCGTCGGCGCCGGAGAGCCTCCCGGAAACTCGGCGGCCGCCGCGCGCCTCGAGGAGCGCGCCGCCATGCTCGACGAGGACGAGCACCGTTCGGCGCTCCTCCATGCGGCCGCGCGCTGGATCGACGAGTCACGCCGCGACCTCGCGGCCGTCGTACGCGAGGGGAACTTCGGAAAGGTCTTTCCTTTCGGCGCCCTCGCGGCGGAGGCGGAGGCGGCGTTCCGGACGGGGGGGCCCCCGCCGTGACGAGCCCGCCGGCCGGTCTCTACGTCCACCTCCCGTATTGTCGGTCGCGCTGCGGCTACTGCGCCTTCGTCGTCTCCACCGACGAGTCGAGCCGGAGCGACTACCTCGCTGCGCTCGCGCGCGAGGCGGCGATCGTGGAGCCGGAGGCGTCCGGGATCCGGTTCGATTCCCTGTACCTCGGGGGCGGCACCCCGTCCCTCGTTCCTCCCGACGAGCTCGCCCGCCTCGTCGAGGAGCTTTCCCGCCGCTTCGCGTTCGACGACGATTGCGAGGTCACGCTCGAGGCGAATCCCGAGGACGTGACCGTCGAGCGCGGCGATTCCTGGCTCGCCGCGGGTGTAAACCGGGTGTCGGTCGGCGTCCAGTCGCTCGAAGATGTCGAGCTCGCCGCGGTCGGCCGACGCCACGACGCGTCCGGAGCGCGGCGCGCCCTCGAGCGTCTCGGCGCCTCCGGCCTCTCGCTCTCGGCGGACCTGATTCTCGGCCTGCCCGAGCAGACGGCGGCGAGCTTCCGGCGGAGCATCGAAGGCCTTTGCGCGAGCGGAGTCGAGCACGTTTCGATCTATCTGCTCGAGACGGAGAAGTCGCGCGCGATCGAGGAGGATCGGCGCTCCAATCCGGAACGGTATCTCTCCGACGAGGATCAGGCGTCCGCCTGGCTGGAAGCGGGGGAAAGGCTCGTTTCTCGAGGATTCGTTCATTACGAGGTGTCGAACTGGGCGCGATCGGGACGGGAGGCACGACACAACGTCAAGTACTGGACGCGGACGCCGACGCTCGGGTTCGGCGTCTCGGCGCACGAGCTCTGGCGCGGGCGGCGGCGCGCGAACGTCTCGGCGATCCCGCAGTACGTCTCCGCGCTGTCGGAAGGCCGTCGGCCGCTCGCGCTCGATCAGCCGCTCGGGGAGGAGGAAGCCGTGAGGGAAGGGATCGTTCTCGGCTTACGGCTCGCCGCGGGAATACCCGCCTCCGAGATCGAGAGCTCGATCGAGAAGGAGGGTGATCCGCTTCTCGCCGAGGACTACGCCGCCTGGCTCGAGGCAGGTCTTCTCGCACGAGAGAACGGCCGCGTGCGTTTCACCGAGCACGGCTTCCTCGTTTCAAACGAGGTCCTCTGCCGATTCGTGTGACCGTGTTGGTTTCGCGGGAGCGCAACTGCAGCGAGGGATCAGGCGCTCGGTCGAGCCGGCGTTTGGCGAGCCGAGCGCCGGTGGCGCAGCCAGATCCCGAGCAAAGGAGCGCGACGTTAAATAAAAAGCGGCGCGAGCACCAGCGTGATCGTCGCCAGCAGCTTGATCAGCACGTGGAGCGAGGGCCCGGCGGTGTCCTTGAAGGGATCGCCCACCGTATCGCCGACGACCGCCGCCTTGTGGGTGGGCGAGCCCTTGCCGCCGAGCGCTCCCGTCTCGATGAACTTCTTTGCATTGTCCCAGGCGCCTCCGGCGTTGTTCAAGAGGGTCGCCACGACGATGCCGGCGATCGTGCCCACCATGAGAAGCGCTGCGACCGCCTCGGCGCCGACGCCGAAAAACTTGAACGTGAGGCCGACCGCGATCGGCATCCCGACCGCCACAAGCCCCGGCGCGATCATCGCCTTGAGCGCCCCGCGGGTGACGATGTCGACGGTCCGCCCGTAGTCGGGCTTCTCGGTTCCCTGCATGATTCCGGGCCGCGCGCGAAACTGGTCGCGCACGTCCTGGATCACGACCCCCGCGACCTTGCCGACCGCCTTGATCGCCAGCCCCGAGAAGAAGAAGACGAGCATCGCGCCAAGGAGCCCGCCCAGGAAGACTTCCGGCTTGGCGATGTTCACGGCCTCGAGAGGGGCGCCGTAATTCTTGAGCTCGTCCAGGTACGCCGAAAAGAGGAGGAACGCCGCGAGGGCCGCCGATCCGATCGCGTACCCCTTCGTGAGCGCCTTGGTCGTGTTCCCGACGGCGTCGAGCCGGTCGGTCTTCTTCCGGATCTCTTCGGGCTGGCGGGACATCTCGACGATCCCGCCCGCGTTGTCGGTAATGGGCCCGAACGTGTCCATCGCGAGGATGTAGGCCGCCGTCCCGAGCATCCCCATCGTCGCCACGGCGGTACCGAAAAGGCCGCCACCGGGCAGCGCGGCGGAGCCGATCTTGAACGACGCGAGGATCGCAGCCGAGATGGCGAGAACGGGCAGTAGCGTGCACTCGAAGCCGATGGCGATTCCGGCGATCACGTTCGTAGCCGGGCCGGTCTGGGAAGCGTTCGCGATCTCCTGGACCGGCCGGAATCGGTACTCGGTGTAGTACTGGGTGATGTAAACGAACGCGACCGAGGTGAGCACGCCGATTATCCCGCAAAGAAAGAACTTCCACCATGCGTCGGGCGCCGCGGGGTTCGCGAGCAGCCAGCGGGTCGCGACGAAGAACCCGGCGATGGCGAGCGCCGCCGCGACGTAGTAGCCGCGATTCAAAGCCTGCATGGGGTCCCGGTCCTCGCGGGTCCGAACGACGAAGATCCCGACGATCGACGCGAGCAGGCCGAAGGCGCGCGCGACCAGAGGAAACAGCATCACTCCCACGACCCCCGCGGCAAATCCCATCCCGGCGCGCTCGGACGCCGTGGCGAGCGTCGCACCGAGGATCATCGCGCCGATGTTCTCGGCCGCGGTGGACTCGAAGAGGTCGGCCCCGCGCCCCGCACAGTCGCCGACGTTGTCGCCGACGAGGTCCGCGATGACCGCGGGGTTGCGCGGGTCGTCCTCGGGGATGCCCGCCTCGACTTTTCCGACGAGGTCGGCTCCGACGTCCGCCGCCTTCGTGTAGATCCCGCCCCCGAGCTGGGCGAAGAGCGCGACGAACGACGCGCCGAACCCGTAGCCGACGATCAGGAGCGGAATCTGCGCCTGCGGGACGTCGGTGAACCGGGTCACGAGCCAGTAGAGCCCGCCGACGCCGAAGAGCGACATCGCGACCACGAAGAGCCCGGACACGGCGCCGCCCCGGAGCGCGATCCGCAGCGCGTCGTTCAGAGAGGTGCGAGCGGCCGAAGCCGTCCGGATGTTCGACCGGATCGAGATCCACATCCCGATGTATCCGGCGACCACCGAGCACGAGGCGCCGAGCACGAAGGACAACGTCGTCCAGAACGCCAGCCGAAGCGCCGTCGGTACCGGATCGAAGTCGTGGTGCTCGCGAACGAATCCGTACAGCACGAAGATGAGCGCTGCGAGGAGAGCAGCCAGGAGAAGGATCGTCGTGTTCTGTCGGCGGAGGAACGCCTCGGCACCCTCCTTGATGGCGTTGGAAATTTCCCGCATCGCCGGCGTGCCGGTGTCGCGCTTCAGAACCCAGGACATCAGGTATCCGGCGACGAAGAGCGACCCGACGGAGAAGATCATGATGAGGGGCAGCGCGAGATCGTGCGACATTCCAGGCTCCTCTTTTGCGAAAATCAGGATCTTGGAGGCGCGGCCATCGGCCGAGCGCGCCACCCGCCCGTCCGGGGCGCGCAAGGATACCAGAGGTGTCCGGTGTCGGGCATCGGGTGGGGTCCCCGAGGGGGGTCGGATCCGCCGGCGGAGTTACTGAGCGGGGGCGGGCGCGGGAGGCGCGGCGGCGATGCCTTCAACCGGCACGGTCTCGAGCACGATACCGATGTTCTTCGCTCCCGCCGTCCGCACGATGTCCATGACCCGAGCCACGTCGCCGTACCCGGCCGCGTCGTCGGCCGAGAAGAACACGGTCTTGTCGCGCCGGTTCTTCAGGATCTCCGACAGTCGCAGCGAAAGCGTCTGTGCGTCGAGCTGCTCTCTGTTCAGGTAGATCCGGCCCTGACGCGTCAAAGAGACGATCAGCTGGTCCAGAGCCGGCGGGGGGTTCTCGACAGTCGCCTTCGGCGGGACCTTGACGTCGTAGCCCATCTGAAGGAGCGGCGTGATGACCATGAAGATGATCAGGAGCACGAGCACGACGTCGACGAGTGGAGTGATGTTGATGTCGCTCTTGTAGCCGCCGCTCGCCGGGCCACCGACCGCCGCCATTGACATCGAGAGTTCCTCTTTTCCGCTCGCCTAGGGGGTGTGGGGGACCGCAAGGTCCCCCACCGACAAAT
>DASWIB010000228.1:0-7244 GCA_036397915.1 Thermoanaerobaculia bacterium
AACTGGGCAAGCGCCGGAGATGTGATCGAGAGCATGGCGGCGAGAATCAGACCCCTCACCCCCGCCCTCGCCCGGAGTGAGAGGGAGATCCTCACCGCGACCCTCCAAGGTGGGACAGGAAGATGCCGCTCACACCGGCCCTCCGGCTGTTCGCCCGGTCAGCTTCCACCGATGCCCTCGGCGGGGAGCCCGTAGCGGCGCGCCACGTCGCGGAGGCGTGCGCCCCGCTGTCTTCGAGTCTCCGCCGTCGCACCTCCGGGCACGAGGGCCCCGTACACCTCGGCCCGGAACTGCGCGAGGCGATCGAGATGCGCGGCGACCGCGGGAAAGCTCTCGGCGAGGGTAGGCGCGGACACGCGGTACGTCGCCTCCTCCGGCGTCTTTTCCCGCGGGAGCCTCGAGTCGAACTCCGCGATCGTGTCTCGCACCTTCCAGCGCTGCTGGCCGAAGTCGGCCGCGGCGAGCGCTTCCGCGGCGCGCACGAAGAGCTGGGTTCCGGAGAGGAGGAGCCGCGCGGACATCGGGGCGAGACGCAGCGCCTCGGAGGGCGGAACCTCCTCCGCGGGCTGGGAGAGAGCCCAGCGTTCCCGCCGGTAGGCCTCGAGAGCGCGCTCGAGACGAGCAGCCGTCAACGCGGACGTTGCGTCCGCCGAGCCGAGGATGTCGCTGACCTGCTGCTCGAAGATCTGGCCCCAGTGAAGCGCGTGGAAGACGGCCGCGGCCTCGCGCGCGAACCGCGGCGCGACGAGCGCGGCCTCGGGCGGGAAGCGGGGAGGATCCGCCAGCAGCGAAGTGAGGAAGGAAGAAAACTCTCGGTCGAGTCCCGGATTGATCCCGACCGTCCAGGCGATCTCGAGGGCGCGCCAGCGCCCGTATCGCACGGCGTTGAAGCGCGAGTCGAGGTCCGGAAAGAAACGATGGACCGAGTGGTTGTAGCGCCCCCGCGGTCGGAACGGCTCCTGGGAGCTCTCCGACGCCCGCGCGGCGGCGATCGCGACCGCGCAAAAGACCGCGACGCGTGCGGCGCCGTCAAACCGCCTCATCGGGGATCGGAAATATAGCGTAAGACGTCCGGTCTTCTCACTGTCATCCGGAGCGAAGCGAGGGATCCCTCGGCGCTTCGCGCCTCGGGATGACCGGAAAGGCCTACGAGAGTGTCCGAGTATCTGTCGGTGGGGGACCTTGCGGTTCCCCACATCCCTAGGACGCGCCGCCGGGGATCGGCTTCACGATCCGCACGAACAGGAGCGTCAGAACGATCCCGGCGGCTCCCACGAAGAGGGCAGCCGCGGGCCCGAACCTCTCCGCCACCGCACCCGCCTGCAGGTTCCCGACCGGCACCAGCCCGAGCCAGGCGAGGGCATACAGCGAGATGACTCGCCCTCGAAGCCGGTCGGGTGCGCTCGTCTGCAGGAGCGTGTTGATGAGGGACGCCGAGGACGACATCGACGCGCCGAGGAGCGCCAGGAAAGCGAGCGACAACGCGTACTGTCGCGAGACCGCGAACCCGAGCAGCGACAGCGCGAAGCCCGATGCGGCCACGATCACCGCGCGCCCCTTGTTTCGGAAATCGCCGCGCGAGGCGAGGAGGAGCGCGGAGGCCGCCGCTCCCAGCCCGACGGCCGAGAGCATTCCGCCGAGACCCTCGGGCCCCACGTGCAGGAGCTTGCGGGCGAAGAGCGGGGCGAGCGTGACGGCGGGCGTGCCGAAG
This sequence comes from Thermoanaerobaculia bacterium, assembly GCA_036397915.1. Classification (GTDB taxonomy): domain Bacteria; phylum Acidobacteriota; class Thermoanaerobaculia; order UBA5066; family Gp7-AA6; genus Gp7-AA6. The sequence goes on from DASWIB010000228.1 coordinate 1,712, forward strand.
GCCGCGAGCGCGGCAGCAATCGCGAGCAGCGGGAGGATGAGCGGTCTGCGGCGGGCGAAACGCATTCCGATCCGCAGGTCCACCCAGGCTCCACGGCTCGGCGCGCGATGCCGGGCGAGCGGTGGAAGGGCCATGAGCGCCGCGATGACGGCGAGGTAAGAGACGGCGTTCAACAGAAAACAGCCGGTCTCGCCGAAGGCGGCGATCATCAGCCCCGCGATCATCGGTCCGACCACGCGCGACAGGTTGAATTGCATCGAGTTGATCGAGATCGCGTTCATGAGGTCTTCTCGGCCGACGAGGTCGAGGAACAACGACTGATGCGAGGGCATCATGAACGCGTTCGCGAACCCGCTGACGATTGCCACCGCGCCGACCAGCGGAACCGAGACAAACCCGGCTCCGGTCGCGGTCGCGAGGACGAGCGCGCACACCATCTGGGTGCACTGCATCGTGAGAAGCAGCTTGCGGCGGTCTGCGCGATCCGCCGCAACGCCGGCGAGCGGCGCGAACAGGAGCGTCGGGATCGAGCCGGCGAAACCGACGAGTCCGAGCATGAACGCGGAGTCGGAAAGTCTCAGGACCAGCCATCCCTGCGCGACGACCTGCATCCATGTTCCGATGTTCGAGAGGAAGAGGCCGATCCAGTACCGGCGGAACGGCCGATGCGCAAGGGATGAGAACATGCCTCGCCGGACGCCGGTCTCCCCGCGGGGCGGGGCGACGCCGAGGTTCGGCCCGGCGGGCTTCAGCAACGCCGGGTGCGCGGGCCCGCGTTCGAGGCGTTCCTTCTCGCTCATCCCGTTCCCGAGCCGTCAGCCGTGAGCCGTGAGCCGCGATTGCGGAATGGTCTTTTCCCGAAGGCGAACGAGACGATCAGCACGATGAGATTGACTCCGGTCCCGACGAGGACCGGATCGGCGCTCCCCGTCGAACCGGGAATGAGCCGGCCGGCCGCCGCCACCGCTCCGCCCGCCGCCATCGCGGCGATCGCGCCCCGCGGCGGGACGCTCGCCTGTCGCGGCAGGAGTGCCGCAAGCACCGGCAGGATGATCCCGGCCGCGAAGATCGAATAGCCGAGCTTCAGCGTTTCGACCACGTTGCGCTCGAGGGCGAGCGCGACCAGGAGTCCGAGCGCTCCGTACACCGGCGCGAGGGCGCGCGCCGCGCGGACGCCCGGGCTCCGGCCGAGGAGAGGCGGGGCGAGGTCGCGCACCGTGACGGCGCAGGCGGAAAGGAGGACCACGTCGGCGGACGTCTGCATGGTCGCGACCAGCGCCACGAGCACGAGGGCCGCCGCGGCGGGGGGCGCAAAGCCGAGGATCGCCGATGGAAGCGCGTGACCGGGATCGACGGGCGGCAGCGCCTTCTTCGCCGCGAGCGCGATCACGGCGACCGCGAGCCCGAATACGACCTTGGAGACGGCGGCGAGAAGGGCCGCGCGTCTCGCCGTCCGCTCGTCGCGGCAGGACAGGAGCTTCGCGTAGACGTCACTCCCGACGAGATGGGGGAGCCCGATGAGGACGAGCAGGGCGAGGACGTCGCCGGCGCCGACATCGTTCGAGAAGGGGAAGCTCCAGGTCGCCGGCGGAAGGCCGCCGAGGCCGTGTGCGCCCTTCAGGGCGAAGAAGAGCGCCAGCCCCGGGATCGCGACGAGCATGACGCCGTACTGCACGAGGTCCGTCCGCGCCACCGCGAACTGGCCGCCGAGCGCCGTGTAGGCGACGAAGACCGCGGTGGAAACGAGCAGGGCGGGAACCGGGGGCACGCGCAGCGCCGCGGTCATGACCGTCTGAGTCGCCACCACGAGGAGCGCGAACCACACGATCTCGGACACGAGCACGAGGAGCGCGGCCGCGCGGCGCGCCGAGCTCCCATAGTAGCGGCCGACGATCTCGGGAAGGGTCACGGCTCCCTCCCGCCGGACGCGGCGCGCGAGGAAGAGACCGAGCAGAGCGAGACCGAGCGCTCCGGCGAGATCGAGCCAGAGGCCGGAGATCCCGTGCGCGTACACGAAGGACGCCAGCACGATCGTCGTCGAGCCCCCTGTCGTGAGCGACGCGAGCCCCAGGAACCCCCAGAACGTCGAAAGACTGCGATCAGCGACGAAGTAAGAGGCCTCGTCGCGCCCCGCGCGCCGTCGCCAGAGGAAGCCGATCAGCAAAACCGACAGGAGATAGACGGTGAGAAAGACCGCGGTGAGGAGCTGCAATGTCGGAATTATGAGGCGTCGGGGGCAACCAGACGTCTCCGGGGCAAGGGGCCGGGGGGCAGGAGGTGTGGGGGACCGCAAGGTCCCCCGCCGACAAGCATCGACATTCTCCTAGGACTCGAGGGTCACGAAGGAGCTGCCCCGGGGCCGGATCCCTGACCCGGATGCCTGATCCCTATACCTCGGGACCCTTCCGCTCGGATCCCTGGATCCGCCGTGCCACTGCCTCCATCAAAGTCACCCCGATCGCCAGCGCTCGTTCATCGATATCGAAGCTCGGCGAGTGATGCGGGCGGTGTGGTCCTTCGGGCGCGGAGCCGACGAAGAAGAAGCAGCCCGGCGCCCGGTCGAGGTAAACCGACATGTCTTCCCCGCCGAGCGTGCGGGTCTCGGTCTCGACATTTTTCTCTCCCAGCAGTCGCGCAGCCGTCGCGATCACGATGTCGGCGATCCGGGGGTCGTTGACCACCGGCCGGTTGATGCGCCGGTAGTCGAGGCGGGCGGAAAGTCCCGCCGCCGCCGCCGTGTGGGTGGCAATGCGCTCGATCGTCCGCGGCATCGCCGCGCCGGTCGTTTCGTTGAACCAGCGCGCGGTGCCCTTGAGCCGAACCGTCGAGGGGATCACGTTGAAGGCGTCCCCGCCGTGGACGCTCGCGACCGTCACGACTGCGGAATCGAGCGGCGAGATCTCGCGGGAGACGATCGTCTGCAGGGCCTCGATGATCCGTGCGGCGGCGACGATCGGGTCGATCGTCTCGTGCGGCGCCGCGCCGTGCCCGCCGCGGCCTTCCACGTCGATCTCGAACTGGTCGACCGCCGCCATGAGCGTGCGACGGTTCGTTCCGATCTTGCCGACCGGAAGCTGGTTCCAGAGGTGAAGGCCGATCGCCGCCTGGACCCCTTCCATCACGCCTTCCCCGACGCACGCCCGCGCGCCGCCGCCGGTCTCTTCGGCGGGCTGGAAGACGAACCGTACCGCGCCCGCCGGCTCGCGCCGGAGCCGCTCGGCGACGGCGAGCGCGATCGCGATGTGCCCGTCGTGTCCGCATGCGTGCATCCGGCCGTGCGCCTCGGACGCGAACTCGACCCCGCTCGCCTCGGCCAGAGGCAGCGCGTCCATGTCGGCGCGAAGGAGGAGGCGCATCCCGCCCGCGCCGGGGAGATCGGCCACGACGCCGGTGCCGCCGACGCCCGTCCGCGGCGACAGGCCGAGGCTTTTCAGACGCTCCGCGATGCGACCGGCGGTCCGGGTCTCTTCGAACGCGAGCTCGGGATGGCGGTGCAGGTCGCGGCGTGTCTCGACGAGCGTGTCGAATTCCGTCCGGGGGAAGTCGGACAGGATCCTCCGGACGAAGTCCGACTCGGAGGGCATGCCTAGGGGGTGCGGGGGACCGCAAGGTCCCCCGCCGACAAGTACTCGACAACGTTATCGGTGTGGGGGACCGCAAGGTCCCCCGCCGACAAGTACTCGGACACTCTCCGAGATCTTATAGAAGGCTCGGCCGAGAACTGACAGCTCGTTATGATTCCTTCCGTGATCCCTCTGGTTTCTCCCGGGCTCGATCGCTACCTTCTCGATCTTCTCCCGCAGCGCGATCCGGTCCTCGCGGAAATGGAGGCGGTCGCGCGCGATCGCGACGTCCCGATCGTGGGGCCGGCTGTCGGAACCCTTCTCTCCCTGCTCGCCCGGTCGATCGGCGCGCGGCGCGTCTGCGAGCTCGGGAGCGCGATCGGCTATTCGACGGCGTTTTTCGCCGGAGCCGTCGGACCCGGGGGAGAGGTCCTCTACACCGACGGCAGCGAAAAGAACGCGCGCGAGGCGAGCGGATTTCTCGAGCGGATGGGTCTTCGAGATCGCGTACAGGTCGGGGTCGGCGAGGCCGTCGGGATCCTCGAATCGACGGCCGGCGAGTTCGACGTCGTCTTCATCGACATCGACAAGGACGGCTATCCACGCGCGCTCGAAGCCGCCGCGCCGCGCGTCCGCCCGGGCGGGTTCCTGCTCGCCGACAACGTTCTCTGGTCGGGAAAGGTCGTGGACGCTTCCATTCGCGACCGCGCGACGGAGGGGATCCGCGAGTTCAACCGCCGTCTCTTCTCGCGCACCGACTTCGAGTCCGTGATCGTTCCGCTGCGCGACGGCGTCGCGATCGCGCGAAAGATCGGCGCCTGATGGACCGGGAGGAGCTCTTTCAGCGCTTCCAGTTCTTCGCGTCGAGCGAGGAGCTCGACGTCTTCGAGGGCGCGCTGCTCGTCGCCGCGCTCGTGGATCCCACCGAGGATCTCGGGGCGGCGCAGATGAGGGCATCGGATCTGGCCGCGCGAGTCCGCGAGCTCGCGGGGCCCTCGAAACCGCGGCTGGAGGCTCTCCGGCAGGTGTTGTTCACCGACGAAGGTTTCCAGGGAGACCAGGAGACTTACGACGAGCCGATGAACTCGTCGGTCGCCAGCGTTCTCGCCCGCCGTCGCGGGATGCCGATCACGCTTTCGATCGTGACCGTCGAGGTCGGGAGGCGCGCCGGAATGCGCCTCGCCGGCGTCGGCCTGCCCGGACACTTCGTCGTCGGCGGAGCGGATCTCCCGGAAGAGACGTACCTGGATCCGTTCGATGGAGGCGTGCTCCGCGATCGGGAATCGGTGGCGCGGCGCGTCAGCGCGGTCTTCGGAGCTCCGCTCGCGCTGCCGGACGAGATCTTCGCGCCCGACACCGAGCGATCGATTCTCGGCCGCGTGCTCTCGAACCTGCGGCGCTCCTGGGAGCGGCGCGAACAGTACGCGGACGCGCTCGAGACGCTCCGCTGGGCCGAGCTCCTCGATCCCGAGGAGATCCTCCACCGGCGCGAGCGCGGCCTGCTCCTCTTGAAGAGCGGGCGCACGGAGGAAGCCCTGGCCGCCCTGGAGGCCTACGTTGCCGGAGCGTCGGGGGAGGACGCGGACGCGGTTGAAAAGCTGATCCGAGTCGTACGCGAGCGCGGCCTGACGTCGGGTGCCGCGGAGCTCATCATCCCGCCTTCGCCTCAGAAGAAGATCTTCACGCTGGACGAGGCGCGCTCGCTTCTTCCGAAGGTGAAAGAGATCACCTCGGAAGCCGTCTTCAAGTTCGCTCGGCTCGCGGAAGGGGAGGAGACCGAGGAGGAGCGCCAGGGAGTCGTCGGCGAGTGGGCGCGCGAGATCCTCGCGCTCGGCGCCGAGATCAAAGGGCTCTGGCTCGTCGACTTCGACTCCGGCGCCGGCTACTACTGCTGGAAGTACCCCGAGGCTTCACTCGAGTACTTCCACGACTACGAAGAGGGGTTCGCGGGGCGGCTGCCGCTCCAGTAG
>DASWIB010000229.1:0-4076 GCA_036397915.1 Thermoanaerobaculia bacterium
GTTACGCGCCCGCCCATACCGGTCTCGCCGACGCGTACTGCATCTTCGCGTTCTACGGCGGCATCCCGACGCTCGACGCCTTCGCGAAGGCGCGTGCGGCGGCCTCGAAGGCCCACGATCTGGAGCCGGATTCTCCCGAGACCCACATCTCGCTCGGTCTGGTCGAGCACTACTTCGGCTGGGACTTCGACCGCGAGGACCGGGAGTTCTCGCGCGCGATCGAGCTCGCCCCGCGTTCCGCCGCCGCCCATTCGTGGCTCGGCCTGAAGCGCGCGTTCCTCGGAGACCCCATCGAGGCGCGCGCGAGCGCCGTGAAGGCAACGGAGCTCGAGCCGCTGTCACCCAACGTCTATGTGAACGTCGCCTGGACCTATTTCGCGGAGCGCCGATTCCCCGAGGCGGAGCGGGAGATCCGCCGTGGTCTCGAGCTCGACCCCGACGCCCTCTACCCGCTGTGGGCATGCGGTCTGACGCTCGGGATGCTGGGCCGACACGAGGAGGCGGTCGCGACGCACGAGAAGGCCGTCGGGCTCACCGAGCGCTCCCAGACGTGGTACCTGGGGCACCTCGGCGCAAGCTACGGGACAGCGGGACGGAGGGCCGACGCCCTTCGGATTCTCGAAGAGCTTCGCGAGCGTTCCTCGCGCGAGTACGTCGCGCCTTTCCACGTGGCGTTCGTGCACCTCGGGTTGAAAGACTACGACGCCGCGGTCGCGGCGCTGGAACTCGCCGTCGAGCAGCGGAACGCCCTCGCCTGGTGGCCGAAGTCGGCCGCGCAATACGACCCGCTGCGCTCGCATCCGCGTTTCGACAGCGTCATCTCGAAGATCGTCCCGGCCTGACGAAGCGGCGGCTATGATTGCCGCCGAGAGCATCCCGAAATGACGCTTCCCGCGGGCTCGCGCCTCGGCCCGTACGAGATCCTCTCCGCGATCGGCTCGCCGGGGTGGTGATACCGTATCAATATGAAACCTATACAGGTCCTCATGGACGAGCCGCTCCTCCGCCGTCTCGATGCCGACGAGGAGGTGCGCAAGCGCGGGCGGTCGGCTGTTCTGCGGCGCGCCGCCGCGGAATATCTGCGTCGTTCAAGCTCGAAGCGGATCGCCGAAACCTACCGCCTCGCTTACGGCGATCACGAAGGACTTGGGGAGGAGTTCGCCCGCTGGGAGGACGAGGGGTCGTGGCCCGGGAGGTGAATCACGCCGAGATCTGGCGTTATCGCTTCAAGGCGCCGGACAAGTACCAGCCCGTTCTCGTCCTGACTCGTCAGGAAGTCATCGGCCTCCTCCACACTGTCATGGTGGCCCCGATCACCTCGACGATCCGTGGATCGCCCGGCGAAGTCGTGATTGGACCCCGGGAGGGGCTGAAAAGGGAATCTGCCGTGAACCTCGATCACGTCCAGACGGTCGAGCGGGCTCGACTTACCGGCTACGTCGGACACGTCCGGCAAGGGAAGATGCACGAGGTTTGTCGCGCGCTCGCGGTCGCGGTCGGCTGCGATTAGTGGACTCGGCGAGATGCCGCTGAATCCCGGCTCGCGTCTCGGCCCGTACGAGATCCTCTCCGCGGTCGGCGCGGCCGGATTCGGAGGTGTGCCAGGCGCGCGAAGTCGGGGCTGGATGCCTCCTCGCCGTCAGGATCCTTGCTCGCGGCTTTCCGCGGTCGCGTCGGGCGCTGTCGGTAGCACGTCAAGTTGACCGGGACCAGCCAAAGCCGCTATATTCTCTTTATGAGCATGCGCATGTGCATGAGTGTGAAGGAAAAGGCGCGATGGGCACGACACAGCGAACGCAGCTTCTGATGGATCCGGAGGAGTTCCGGCTACTCAAAAGCGAGGCACGACGCCGGAAGACCTCGGTGGCAGAACTCATTCGCTCGGCGGTACGGGACGCATATCTCGCGCCCAAGCCGGACCGGGGTCCGATCGTGGATGCGATCCTCGCCATGCGGCTGCCGCGTATCAGCTGGAAGCGGGTAATCAAAGAGATCGAGGCGGGCCATGCGGGCCTTCCTTGACACGAACGTTTTCCTCTACGCGGCCGGCGGGTCGCACCCCGAACGCGACGCGTGCGCCCGGGTCCTTCGAAAGGTCGCGGACGGGTCGCTCGACGCGACGGTCAATACCGAGGTCGTCCAGGAAATCCTCTATGTTCTGGTTCGCCGCGGAAGGCGCAAGGAGGCTGTGACTCTCGCGCGGCATGTCACGGACCTTTTTCCAGACCTCCTGCCGGTGACTCGCGAAGACATGCTGAGCGCGTGCGGCCTGGTTCAACGTTACCCTCGCCTTCCCGCGAGAGATGCCGTCCATGCCGCGACGATGCTCCGCCACGGCCTGAAGCACGTGATCAGCGTGGACACGGATTTCGACCAGGTCCGGGAACTTCGGCGAATCGAGCCGAGCGCTGCGTGAAGCGGCCGTGACCCTCGCCGCCGGCTCGCGCCTCGGCCCTTACGAGATCCTCTCCGCGGTCGGCGCGGGAGGGATGGGGGAGGTCTACAAGGCGAAAGACACGCGGCTCGAGCGGACCGTCGCGGTGAAGGTTCTGCCCGCGCGCCTCTCCGAGAACCCCGAGTTTCGCCAGCGGTTCGAGAGAGAAGCGAAGACGATCTCGCAGCTCTCGCACCCCCACATCTGCACGCTCCACGACGTCGGGAATCAGGACGGCGTCGAGTACCTCGTCATGGAGTTCCTGGAAGGAGAGACCCTGACCGAGAGACTGGCGAAAAGGCCGCTGCCGCTCGAACAGGTTCTCCGCTACGGCATCGAGATCTCAGACGCTCTGGACAAGGCGCATCGGCAAGGGATCGTGCACCGGGACTTGAAACCGGGCAATGTCATGCTGACAAAATCGGGCCTCAAGCTCGTGGACTTCGGGCTCGCGAGGCTCGCCGGTCCCGCGCTGGGCTCGATCGTCTCGAGTCTTTCGGTCGTCCCCACGCAGGCCGAGAAGGGACTCACTGCCCGCGGGGCGATCCTCGGCACGTTCCAGTACATGGCGCCCGAGCAGCTGGAAGGCGGGGAAGCCGACGGGCGCACCGACATCTTTGCTCTGGGTCTGCTCCTCTACGAGATGGCGACCGGGCAAAAGGCGTTCTCGGGTAAGAGCCAGGCGTCGCTGATCGGAGCGATCCTGAAGGACGACCCGGCGCCGATCTCCTCCGTCCAGCCGATGGCGCCGCCCGCTCTCGATCGCCTCGTCAAGACCTGCCTCGCCAAGAATCCGGACGACCGCTTCCAGACCGCACACGACGTCAGGCTCCAGCTCCAATGGATCGCCGAAGGAGGCTCGGTCGCCGGCGTCGCTGCGCCCGTGGCCGCCCGCAGAAAGAGCCGCGAGAAGCTCGCGTGGGCCCTTTTCGCAATCGCGGCTTTGGCCGCCGCAGGGCTCGGTGGATTCCTCGTCGCACGGTGGCCGCAGCCCCCTCGGACGGTCCGGTCCTCGCTCCTTCCACCCGAGAAGTCGAGCTTCGCGTTCGAATTCGGCCCGATGGCGTTGTCACCGGACGGCCGCCGCGTGGCTTTCGTTGCGACCTCTTCCGGGATCAACATGCTGTGGGTCCAGCCGCTCTCCGGTGTGTCGGCCCAACCGCTCGCCGGGACGGACGGAGCTTCGAATCCCTTCTGGTCCCCGGACAGCCGGTTCCTCGGGTTCTTCGCGGACCGGAAGCTGAAGAAGATCGAGGCTTCGGGCGGACCCCCCCAGACTCTCGCGGACGCATCGCTCGGCAGAGGAGGAAGCTGGAACCGCGAGGGAGTGATCCTGTTCGTTCCGAACTCCCGCGAGGTTGTCCACCGCGTTTCGGCCTCAGGCGGTGGGGCCTCGCCGGTGACGAAGCTCGACGCCCGTGCGTCGGAGCTCAGTCACCGCTGGCCCGTCTTTCTGCCGGACGGCCGGCGGTTCCTGTATCTCGCCCAGAACAGTCTGGGGGCCGGCGAGAAGAACGGCATCTACGCGGCCTCTTTGGACGGCGGCGAGCGGAAGCTCCTCTTCAACGCCAACACGAACGTCGCCTACACCCCCCCGGGCCACCTCCTTTTCTACCGGGAGAGGACGCTGCTCGCCCGGCCC
>DASWIB010000230.1:0-1614 GCA_036397915.1 Thermoanaerobaculia bacterium
CGACGTTCGGCGCGATCTCCTGGAAGTACCGGGCGCCGAGCAGGAATGCTCCGCCCGGCATGATGAGCCCCGGCCGGGCGTCGTTCATCCCGGCCAGCCATTCGCCGCCGGCACCCTCCACCTCCTCGCCGAAGTAGTACACGTCCCGGGTCTCCGCGCACACGGCGAAGAAGTTCCTTGAGATCTCGGCCACCTCCCCGTCCACCGTCTCGTGCTCTTCGACGACGCGAGTCGTGACGGTCGTCATCACCCCGTCGATCGGCAACGTGACGTCGAACGTCTCGTCGAGCACCGTGATGACGAGCTCCTCGAGCTCGTCGCATTCGCCTTCCGCGACACACTCCGCGTTGCTGTAATGGAGCTCCCGCTCCAGTTGCAGGATGAAATACGGATTTCCGCCCACGGTCTGGAACGTGCACTCGCCGAGCGGGAACGTATCGGTGAACCCCTTCTTGTCCTTGGCGAGAACGCCTAACGGCATCAGGGAAAGTGCGAACGAGCAGACGACGATCGCTTTGCGGTTCATGGCATCTCCTTTTCAGACATCCTTTCTGGCGCAGAAGCCGGGCGTTTTCGGCCTGCTATCTTTCTTGGATGCCGAGGGGCGGGAGATCCTTCGCCGGGCTCTCGATCTTTCTCTGTCTCTTTGCCGGCGGCACTCCGGCTCCGGCTGCATCGGCGGGGCGCGCCGACCCCGTCGCCGGTGAGGCGAAGGACTTCCGCGCGGGCATGCCCCTGACCGAAGCGCTCCAGGAGCTTCAGGTGAGGGGGGTGAAGCTCGTCTTCAGCAGCGCGGTGGTCCGCCCCGAGATGGCCGTTCGATCGGAACCGACCTCGCAGGATCCCCGCTCGGTCCTGGACGAGCTCCTCGCGCCTCACGGCCTCGCCGTCCAGGAGGGGCCGGGGGGGATCCTGGTGGTGATCTCGAGAGCGGGGGTGCCGCTTCCTTCGACCCTGCACGGCTCGGTGCGCTCGCACGTCGCTCAAACCCCGCTTGCGGGCGTGTCGGTCGCGGCCCTCGAAAGTGGCCGGGAGACCGTGACCGGCGCGGACGGCCGCTTCGTCATCGAAGGGCTCGAGCCCGGAAGCTACACCGTGCAGGCTCGCCGCCCGGGCTTCGTCATCGGCGAGCGCGAGAACGTGACCCTGCCATCGGGCGGCGCGGTGGACGTCTCGTTCGTCCTGCAGCCCGCTCCGCTGACCCGGGAGGACGTCGTCGTCCATCCCAGCCGGATCACCATCCTGCAGGAGGAGCCCGCCGCTCCCTTCGCGATGGACCGCGAGCAGGTACTTCGCCTGCCGCACCTGGGCGGCGACGTTTTCCGGACCTTGAGCCTGCTGCCGGGGACCGCGTCGAACGACATCACCGCTCAGTTCTACGTGCGCGGCGGTCGGCGCGACGAGGTGCGGGTACTGCTGGACGGCCAGGAGCTCTACGACGCCTATCACCTGAAGGAATTCGACAACGCTTTGAGCGTGATTGCCGCGTCGAGTCTCGCGAGCCTCGACCTGACCACCGGGGCGTTTCCGTCGCGCTACGGCGACCGCATGGGCGGGATCCTCGACCTTTCGACGATCACTCCGTCGAGGTCCCGGCGGTTCCTCCTCTCTTTG
>DASWIB010000231.1:0-3476 GCA_036397915.1 Thermoanaerobaculia bacterium
TCCCGCGTCGCCGGCGCCCCCGAGGTTCTTCGTCGGATAGAAAGAGAACGCCGCGATCGTTCCCAGCGCGCCCGCCGCACGGCCCCGGTAGGTCGCTCCCACGGCCTGACAGGCGTCCTCCACGACGGGAATCGCTCCCGCGACCTCGAGGATCGGGTCGATGTCGGCGCACTGGCCGTAGAGGTGGATCGGCAGCACGGCTTTGGTTCGCGGGGTAATCGCGGCCGCGAGGCGGTTCGGGTCCATGTTGAACGAGGCCGGCACGATGTCCGCGAAAACGGGCCGCGCGCCGAGGAGCGAGACGACTCCGGCCGAGGCGAAGAAGCTGAACGGGGTCGTGACGACCTCGTCCCCCGGCTTCACCCCGAGGGCCATGAGCGAGACGAGCAGCGCGTCCGTTCCCGAGGACACGCCGAGCGCGTGCTTGACGCCGATCCGTTCGGCGAAAGCCTTCTCGAACCGCGCGTTGAAAGGTCCGAGGATGAAACGACCCGATTGAAAGACTTCCGCGACAGAGGACGCGATCTCCCGTTTCAAGTCCTCGTCGTACCGGGTCAGGTCGAGGATCGGAACCGGGTTCTTGGGGTTCACCGGCAGGGATTGTACGGCCGCCGTGAGCTCGAATTTCGCCGCGTGTACGACGCGATGAAGTGAGCCTCGTTCTCCGCACTTACGTCTTGCGCGTGAGCAGGTGCGCCGTGAATCCGTCCGTGTGGGCGTCGGGGAAGAGCCGCAGGCGCGGACCCTCGACGAGATCCGCCAGACGGCCGGAGGCCGGGATCGGCGCGAGAACGAGATCCCGCCGCGCCGCGAGCACCTCCTCCACTACCCGTTCGTTTTCCTCCTCTTCCAGGCTGCACGTCGCGTAGAGGAGATAGCCTCCGAGCGCGAGCAGATCCGCGGCCGAGGCGAGGGCCTGCACCTGCATTCGGGAAAGCTTCTCGATGCCGGACGGGCTCACCCGGTAACGGATCTCCGGGTTCTTCCGCAGCGTCCCGGTGCCGCTGCACGGCGCATCGAGCATCACGCGGTCGAAGCGAGCGGCGGCAAGCGGCGGCGCGAAGAAGTCGGCCGCGACGGCGTGCGCTTCCCGCATGCCGAGCCGCCGGGCGTTTTCGGAGAAGCGTGTGAGCCGCGCCGTCGATCGGTCGAGTGAGATCGTTCGGCGGGCGCGGCCGAACGCCAGGGCGGCGAACGACTTTCCGCCCGGCGCCGCCGCGAGATCCACCAGTACGTCCCCCGGCGGAAGAAGAAGGGCGAGGACCTGCGCGCCGACGTCCTGGACCGTGAAGTGTCCCTCCGCAAGAAGGGCGGAACCGAGTGGATTCCCGGAGGTCACCATGAGACCGAGCGGCGAGATTTCCGAGGGCTCGGTCGCCGCGCCTTCGTCGGCGAGCGCCTGGCGCAGCGTCTCTCGATCTGTGCGACGGGGGTTGACGAGGAGGTCGACGCCCGAGGCGACATTGTCGGCCTCGAGGATGCGACAGGCTGCCGGCCGCCCGAACCGCTCGATCCAGCGCCGGACGAGGAACTCGGGATGGGAGCTCTCGCTGGCGAGCTCCGCGGGCGTCGTTCCGCCGGCGGGCGGCGGAGCCGGGCGGTCGGCGAGCCTCCGCAGCACCGCATTCACGAGCTTCGCCGCGCGCTCTCCCCGGCTCGCGCGGGCGTGGCGCACGGCTTCGTCCACCGCGGCGTAAGCGGGGACTCGGTCGAGTCGCCGGATCTGGTAGAGCGCGACCTCCAGGATTTCGCGCAGATCCGGGGTGAGGCGATCGAGCGGTGCGCGCGATACCGATGCGAGCTCGGAGTCGAGTGCCGCGCGTCGACGCAGGACCCCGAAGACGATCTCGCGGAGCAGATCCCGGTCCGGCGGCGAAAGGTCTGTTTCGCGCGCCGCGAGGAGGGGCGGGACTTCGACGCCGCGGCGGAAGACCTGGCCCAGGATCTCGACCGCGCGGACCCGCGGAGGTGTCGGTGGCCGCGAGGACATCAGGACGACTGCTCGAATCGAACCGGACGAAACGGGAGGCCCCGAAGGAATTCGCTCCCGCTGACCGGCCGGCGACCTGCCCTCTGGACCGTTTTCAGAATGAGCGCTGTTCCACCCCCGGCCACGACCATCGGTTTACCCCATTCCTCCCAGATCATCCCGGGCTCCCGCGCGGAAACGATCATCCCCGCTGGCTCGAGCTCCAGGAGTTTGACGCGCTCCCCGCCCAGGACTGCGTAGAGACCCGGCCAGGGAGTGAAAGCGCGCAGGCGTCTCTCGATCTCGACGGCCGATTCGTTCCAGTCGACGCGCGCGTCCTCGCGCCGGATCAGTCGCGTAAGGGTCGGCTCCCCGACCTGAGGCCGTGGCGCGAGCGAGCCCTCCTCCAGACCGCGGAGCGTTGCGACGAGCAGCTCCGCCCCCTCGCGAGCGAGTCGCCGCGAGAGCGAGGCGGCATCCTCGTGCGGACCGATCGCGACGCGCCGCTCCAGGTAGAGTGGCCCCGAGTCGAGCTCCGGGACGATCTTCATCGTCACGACTCCTGTCTCGTGGTCGCCGGCAAGGATCGCCGCGGCGACCGGCGACGCGCCGCGGTGGCGCGGGAGAAGCGAGGCATGAACGTTCACACAGCCGAGCGGCGGCAGCTCGAGGACCTCGGACGGCAGGAGCTTGCCGTAGGCGACGACCGCGATCGCGTCGGGACGCGAGCCGGCGAGGCGCTCGAAGAACGCCGTGTTCCCGCGCAGCACTTCCGGCTTCTCCACGGCGATGGCGTGCGCGGAGGCGACCTCCGCGACTGGGGACGGGCGCGGACCGCCGCTCCGCCCGACTGGTCGATCCGGCTGCGTCACGACGAGCGGGATCTCGAAACCCGCCTCGAGGAGTGCCGCGAGCGACGGGATCGCGAATCGGGGGGTGCCGAAGAAAACGACTCGCATGCGGGGTCAGGTCTCCACTTGCCACATCGCTTCGCGATGATGGCAAGGGCACTTTCTCTTGTCGAACGCCTTCCGTATCAGTGAAGACCTGACCCCACTTCTATCGCGGCTGCCGGTCGACCTCTTCGAAATAGTCGTCGGCGACCAGAACCTCCCGGGGCTTGGATCCCCGCTGCGGGCCGAGAAGCCCGTCGCGCGACATCATGTCGATCAGCTTCCCGGCCCGTGAGAAGCCGACCCCCATTCGGCGCTGGAGGAAGGAGATCGAAGCCATCTTCTCCTTGATCACGAGCCGCGCGGCCTCGTCGTAGAGCGGATCGGTCTCGTCCCCCGCGTCGTCGCGGCGGGCGAGCTCGGCTCGGTCCTTCGTGATCTCTTCGTCGTACTGCGGCCGCACCTGTTTCTTCAGGAACCGCACGAGGGCCGCGGTTTCCTGGACCGAAACGTAGGCCCCGTGAACCCGCCGCAGCCGGGACGTGCCCGGCGGGAGAAAGAGCATGTCGCCGCGCCCGAGGAGCCGCTCCGCCCCGTTGCCGTCGAGGATGACG
>DASWIB010000232.1:0-5621 GCA_036397915.1 Thermoanaerobaculia bacterium
CCTGACTCCGCCGCTCTTCTAGTAGACGAACATCGCGTCCCCGTAAGAATAGAAAAGGTACTCGCGTCGAATTGCCTCATCGTACGCGGCGAGCACCCGTTCTCTTCCGGCGAACGCGCAAACCAACATCAGCAGGGTCGATCGAGGAAGGTGGAAGTTCGTCAACAGCGCGCCGACGACGCGGAAGTCGAAGCCGGGCGTGATGAAGAGGTCGGTCGAGAAGCGAAGGTCGCCGGGAGCACCCGAGCGAGGCAATCTCGCCCAGGCTTCGAGGGCTCGTGTGACGGTGGTGCCGACCGCCACGACGCGGCGGCCCTTCTCGGCGGCGTCTTCGAGTCGCGCGGAGGTCTGCGCCGGCAGGAGGACGTCTTCCACCTCGAGCACGTGTTCCGACGTGTCTTCAACGATGACCGGCTTGAAGCTCGCCGCGCCGACGGCGAGAGTCAGATCGGCAACCTCGACTCCGCGCTCGCCGAGTGACGCGAACGTCTCCGGCGTGAAGTGGAGCCCCGCGGTGGGCGCCGCCACCGCGAGCGGCTCTCGCGCGTAGATCGTCTGGTATCGATCGCGGTCTTCGGCCAGGTCCGGCGCGCCCGGTTCCCGCCGGATATATGGCGGCAGCGGCACGTGCCCGATGCGTTCGAGGATCTCGTCGGAAACCGGCCGATCGAACTCGACCGCGCGCCGCGCTTGATCGTCCACGTCGAGGACCGCGGCCGAGAGCCCATGCTCGAACCGGATCGAGCGCCCCTCCTTCGCGCGCCGGCCGGGCTTCGCAAGAGCCAGCCAGCGGCGGCGGTCGACATCGAGCGAGCGCAGGAGGAAGATCTCCACGAGACGCTCCTGTTCATCGCGGCCGTAGAGCCGCGCCGGGCGGACCCGGACGTCGTTGCGGACGAGAAGGTCTCCCGGTCGGAGCAGGTCGGGCAGCTCCGCGAAGCGGCGGTGCGCAACGGTCCCGGTCGCGCGGTCGAGCGTCAGCAGCCGGCTCGACCCGCGCGGGCGGGGATGCTGCGCGATCAGCTCGGCCGGAAGCTCGTAGTCGAAGAGGTCGGTCCGCAAGCATCGCTAGGTTAATCTCCCGGCGCGATGGCAGGCGATTACCCGGCGGGGCGCGGCCGCGTGAAGATCGAGGCGGCCGGTCTCGAGATCGAAGGGGTTTCGATCGCCGGGCACGAGTCGTTCTACAAGGTCCCCGCGTTCCACTCTCTGCTCGAGTTCGGGCGCGCCCCGGACGACGTCCTCGGCTACTCCACGATCTGCCTCACTCACGGCCATCTCGACCACGCGGCGGGGCTGGCGCACCACGCCTCGCGGCGGCGGCTCACGGCGTTACCGCCGGCCCGGGTGTTCGCGCCGGAGGAGGCGGTACCCGACCTGGAAGCCTGGCTCGCGATCTCCCAGCGACTCGAGAACGTGAGCTACGGCCTGCACGTGACGCCCGCCGTGCCGGGCGAGAGTGTTCTCCTCCGCCGCGACCTCGAGATCAAGTTTCTGCCGGGACGTCACAGCATCCCGACCGTCGGCTACCTCTTCTCGGAAATCCGGAGAAAGCTCGCTCATGGCCTGGAGGGCCGGTCGGGAGAGGAGATCGCCGCGCTGCGGGCGGGCGGCGCCGAAGTCACGCGTCGGGAGGAGATTCCCCTTCTGGCTTATCCCGGAGACTGCGGCGCCGCGATCTTCGAGGCGGCGCCGGAGATTTTCCAGGCGCGCGTTCTCCTTCTCGAATGCTCGTTCCTGGCGCCCGATGACCGGGCGAGAGCGCGAGAGTACGAACACATTCACCTGGACGACATCGCCGAGCGAGCCTCGCTGTTCCAGAACGAAGCGATCGTTCTGACGCACTTCTCGTTGCGCTACCGCCCGGACGAGATCTTCGAAGCGCTCGAGGCGCTGCCGGCCGAGATCTCGGACCGGGTCATCCCGTTCCTGCCCCGGCCGGCCGCGCCCGAATGGCCGGTCCCGCCACCGGCAGATCCAAACCGGTAACAACCATCCACTCGCCGAGCGGATGAGCTTGGCGGCGACTGCTTCTTTGTGGCCGTCGTCTGGCGGGCTTTCTGGCGGCGGCGGTCGGACTGGGTCCGGGCATTGCCGGCGCCAGTGATGACGGCGGCATGGTCGCGGGCGCTGGAACGGGCGTCTTCCCGCCGGGAACGAGCTTTGCCGGCCTCTCGCTGAGCGGCCTCCAGTTCGGTCAGGGCGTCTTGACCGGCCCGGGCGATGGCTCGGCTTCGGGCGTATTTCACGCGGTGCTGCTGGGCACCTCGAGCCTCGGGCAGCCGCAGCTGGTCATGGTCGAGGGCAACGTCGATGCCGGTTCCATGGCCGGTAGCGCGGGCTTCAGCGGGATCGCGACGGTCGACATGGGGGACGGAAGCCTCCGCCTGCCCGGTGTGCCGTTCAGCGTCTCTGTCAGTCCGGACAGACTGCAGCTCAGTCTCGGCGGAACGCCGCTGCCGGCGGCCGTGCTGTCGGCGGGGGCCATCGCAATCGAGTGAGGGCACAACGGTGAGTTTGCTGTCCTGCCGATATGCATCGGCTGGATCTTCGGCGAACGACCATCGCTGAGAAGGGAAGAAACCTATTGGGGCGGCGCCGCTTCAGCGCCGCCCCAGGCGGTGAATTACCGTTTCTGTCGTGCCCGGCTCGAAGCAGACGAACAATTACTTCTTCGCGGCTCCCGCCTTCTTGCAGGTCTCGTCGACGATGGTGTGCGTCTGGCCCTTCATCGTGAGCTCGAACTTGTGCGTGAACTCCTTGGCGCCCTTCTTCGTGATCGTGTCCTTCGCCGTCGCCTTTTCACCCATGACGACCTGCTCGCCATTGAAGGAGATGTTGTCGCCCTCCCAACCCGGAGACATCTGGACCGAGCGGGAACCGGTGTTGTCGATCCAAACCTGGACGAACTGCTTCTCGCCGGTGTCGTAACCGAGATGGAGCATTCCCTTGACGGGATGCGGGTTCGATGCGGTCTTCATTTCGGTCATCGTCCCGGCGTACCAGAAGCCGTCCAGGTCCGATTTCAGAGTCACCGTGCTCTGGGTCTTGTGAGCGGGCCCGAACGGTCCTGCCGGCGAGTCACCCGAGCAGCTCCACGTTCCCGCGAAATACTTCAGGTTTGCCATCTCTGGGGCTGGCTTGGGAACCTCCTGCGCGAAGGCCGACACAGCGGCGAGGATCAAAACGACGACACACGTGGCGACTACGGATTTCATGTCCCCTCCTTTTCCGTCGAGGCGACGGTGGGTTGAAGTCTATTGGAAGGCGGGACATTTGGCTGTGGGGGAAGGAATCGAACCTTCAACCTTCCGGTTAACAGCCGGACGTTGTACCAATTCAACTACCCCACAGCAGGGTGATGATGATAACCGGAACGGGAAGAGATCCCTCGCTTCGCTCGGGATGACAGGACTGGAAAGCTTCGCTCGGGATGACAGGACTGGAAGTTTCGCTCGGGATGACAGGACTGGAAGTTTCGCTCGGGATGACAGGCTGGAAGGTTTCGCTCGGGATGACAGGACTGGGAACCGTCAGAGCTTGCCGGGACTGCCGACGCGGACGATGTTTCCTTCGAGGACGTAACCCAGGCCGTTAACCTTCAGGATCACCTCGAGCGCCTGATCCCAGGGCACGTTCTCGAGCCGCACGGTCACCGACCCGCGCACGTCGGGATCGATCACCATGTTCAGCCGTGCGAGCCTCGAGAACGTCAGGAGCACGTCGCGGATATCGGCGTCCTTGAGATCGAGAGATATCGGCTCGCCGGTGAACCGGCGCACGGGCTCTCCGATGACGACAGCGGGGTAGCCGGACCCACGGCGAAGCGCCGGATCTTCGCCGAGCACCGGAAGAGGACGCTCAGACTGAACGCGGGCGATCCCCACACGTGATTTCTTTGCCGCCGGGAGCGCGAAGGTCGGAAGCGCCAGGAGCAGGAGGATCAGGAGGGAAAACCGGGTTTTCACGGGACGTCGATTTTAGCTCGACTTTCCCTTCGTCACGACGTCCGCCGCGGCCGCCCCCTGCCGCTCGCGGACCGACCACTCGCCGAGCAATCTGCGCCACTCGTCCGCGCTGTTGCGTGCGACGACGAACTCGAGATCTTCGCCGTCGATGTCGGTGAGTCGCAAGACCTCGAGCTTCACAAGCAGCCGACCTCTCGCCATCCGGTCGGCCGTCACGACCTTGCGGATTCGCGAAGGAGGGATCTGGATCGTGTGGCCCTCGATCCCCTGGAACGAGAGTACGTCGTCTCTCCATGCGAGCAAGCCCGGAATCCGCTCGAATCGGCCGGTCACGAGCTCTGCCCGTGTCAGGAGCTTCAGGAGCTTGCCCTCCCGGGCCATCGTCACCTTCGCGAGCCGGTCCTGGGCTTTTCCGATGAGAAGGCGCGGAACGAGTAACACGGCCGCCAGGATCGCCACCGCGCCCAGCAGGATCCACCCGAGGGTGGTCAATGGACGAACTTCTTGCGGTTGCGGATGTAGTCGGTGAAGAGGAACTCGGCCAGGTTGTAGGGCGATGCGTAATACGCGCGCCCGCGGTTGATCTTGGTGAGCTTGTCCACGAACGCGACGAGGTAAGAGTCGGTCGCGATCATGAAGGTCGTGATCGTGATCCCGTCTCGCCGGCACGCGTCCGCCTCCTCGAGCGTGCGGTTGACGATCTTCAAATCGAGTCCGAAGGGGTTCTTGTAGAGCCGCCCGCGTTCCCAGATCGCGGAAGGTTTTCCGTCGGTGATGAGAAAGATCTGCTTGTTCGGGTTCTTGCGGTGGACGAGCAGCTTGCGGGCGAGCGCGAGTCCCGCCTTCGTATTGGTGTGGAATGGTCCGACCTGTGTCTTGGAAATCTCCGAGATCGGCACCCGTTTCGCATCGTCGCCGAACAGCAGGACCTCGATCGAGTCCTTCGGGTATTTCGACTGGATGAGCTCGACGAGCGCGAGCGCGACCTTCTTGGCCGGCGTGAAACGGTCCTCGCCGTACAGGATCATCGAGTGGGAGATGTCGATCGCGAGCACCGTCGCGCACGAAGTCAGGTGCTCCTCCTCGTGGACCTCGAAGTCCTCGGGCTTCAACGCGATTTCGTCGACGTCGCGGCGCACCGCGTTGCCGATCGTGCGGACGCCGTCGATCGCCGTCGGGTTGTCCCCGAACTCGTAGGGGCGAGTCTCGGGAAGGAGCTCCCCGCCCGAGCCGGATCGCGGAATCGCGTGATACCCGGGTCCCGACCGGGAGAGCGACGTGAAGATCTCCTCCAGCGCGGAGCGGCGGATCTGGCGCTCTCCCGCAGCGGTCAGGGCGAGCTTCCCGTCGCGGTCTTCCACGACCTCGCTCTTCTCGAGCTGGCGGCGAAACTCCTCGAGGTCGATCGAAGGATCGATCATCCCGCGCTCCTGGAGGTATCTCATCCAGCGGAGCGCCTCCTCGACGTCACCTCCCGTCTGGAGCACGAGCTGCAGGAAGAGCTTCGTCAGCTCCTGGAAGGTCAGGAGCTGTCGGACGAGATCGATCGGGTAGTCGCCGTACCGATACCGCATCGCCTCCGCAATTCTACGGCGGCGTTCCCGGGCCGGCCGTCTTCAGAAGGCCGTTCGCTCGAACCGACCCGTCTTCTCG